>CAVIKO010000013.1:36741-47315 GCA_963643035.1 bacterium | reverse complement strand
CTTGACAGGAAATTCTCCGAAGTATGGTTGGTAAAGTAGAGTGGGAATAATGTGCGATTGAACAGTGGAGCGAACCATCCCACTCTGGTTTCGATGGTACAGTAGCGCCACCTTCAACGGATTCGCATGGACTGTTCCGACGCTGTACACGTACAACGACGAGATAGGTGCATATATAACCGTTTCCGCACAATTCGTCGTTCTGCCGCTGCAGGATTCCTTCTGCGACAGAGTCCCTTCTGCAAGAAATCCCTTGACAATATACCACATATATGCTATACTACACCAAAGAATCTGTCGTGGAGGGCAATTATGCTGAATCATGTACATAAAGAAAAGGATCACGTTTGTCGGAACCATCGGGGAATCGTGATCCACGCAGGGGACTGCGGTGAGGTTTGGGTGCGGCGGTTGGAGAAAGACACATGTCATCTGAACGTGGTCGGGATCCATCCGGAGGGCGGACTAACGGCGCACGAATCCATGGAGAAGGCGTTAAAAATGGCAGAAACGCAGGAATTTGCGGATTTCCATACGCGCATGAACCGGCTTGGAATCGCGTTGGAGTGGGAAATGCACGCGCTGTCGTGGCTTGTGGAGCGTCGTCTCTTCGATCTGTATCCGCATTGGTTCCGGGAGGAAAACGGCGTCCGTGTGCGGGAATTGAACTGCTGCGCATCGGAACCGGAGGTACTTGAGTATATTCGAGAACGGTCGTATCTGCTGGCAAAACAGCTCGCCCCGGCAATGGACACGCACCGATTTGCGATTTGGCTCGATGATGTGGCGTCCGGCGGCTGTCAATGCGAACGGTGCCGGACAATGTCCGCGTCGGATCAGGCGATCACTTTGGTAAACGCGATTGCGGAGGGACTGGCGGCGGCCGATCCGCAGGCGACGGAGAGCTATCTCGCGTATTACGCAACCTCCGCCGTGCCGACAATCCATCCGAACGGGAATGTCTATCTCGAGTACGCACCCCTTGACCGGGATCACCACCGTCCCCTCTTTGACGAGTCATGCGAGAAAAATCAGCGTGCCGTCGAACCGCTTGCCGATTTACTCCGCTGCTTTGGCGCGGAAAATGCCAAGGTTCTCGATTATTGGCTCGACAACTCAATGTTTTCCGCCTGGGTACGTCCGCCTAAAAAATTCACCTTGGATACGCCCGTCTGCAACGCCGATGTTGCCGCCTACACTGCGCTCGGCATCACGGACATCACCACCTTCGCCTGCTATCTTGGAGCCGATTACGAATCCCTCTACGGCGCACCGGATATTCAGGAGTATGGAGCCATTTTGCATCGGTATCTGTAAGGCGGGAGAACGCATTGCTTCATAAACAGCCTCCTTTTGCTATCCACAAAGTTTTGGAAAAGGGGCAGGGAAGTTTTTAAAAAAAAGTTTTCCCCGATTTTCAATCTCCGGCATAAACCCTTGACGTTCCCACACAGGTATGGTATACTATAACTGTACAATATGGCTTCCAAAACAAGGAGGATTCGTTATGCTGATTACCGTAATCGGGCGGGGACATTCGGGAACACGGTCGATGTCGCACACGCTCAGTGCCAGCGGGGTGTATATGGGGGAACCGTTGAACAAATCGGGGGATCTTTTGCCGCCGGGGAAAATGTATGATGCGTGCCGTGTGTTCGCACCGTATGTGAAATATCTGGGCGGCAATCGCTGGGATTTTTCCGCGACGCATACTTGCCCGATCCCGCAGGAATTTAAGACGCTGATCGAAGAGTACCTGCATACGGTTCTGACCTCGGACGCGCCCAATAAGGGTTGGAAAATCCCGGAAACCACGCTCGTGTATCCGTGGATCGTCCGCCTTTTCCCGGAGATCCGCTATATCCACTGGGTTCGTGATCCGCGCGATTGTATTCTCGGCTCACACCTGACCGACGATCTGAACGATTTCGGCGTCCAATACGAGAAAACGGACGATATTCGCACCAATCGCGCGATCAGCTGGCTGTATCAGCGTGAGATCATGCACGATACTCCCGCGCCGGCACACGTGTTGGCGGTACGATTTGAGGATATGGTGTTCCATCAGGATGAAACACTCGCCCGACTGGAGAAATTCCTCGGCATCCCGATGGCAAAGATCGAAATGCGCACGGATTCCGTGGGACGCTATAAAACGGACGATGGCGTGCATATGTTCCCGTTCTTCCAGTCGGAAATGGACGAGCTGGGCTACATTGCGGAATGATCCGGTATACACAAAAAAAAGGGTCTGCATAGCGCAGACTCTTTTTTATAGAAACAACGGGATTCCCCTCACCCACCCGGCGGCGATCTATGCATGGTGATCTATGTTTGGGTAAAAATGTGCGTGTATAACGATACGGACGAACGATAATCGGGAGTCGAACCCGCGCGCTGTCCTGCGCACCATAAACTGTTGCGACTGCGTCCTCCGCCGCACGAGGTTTTGCATACGCCTCTCCACCTGACCGATCCGCTGTTTTTTCGGTATCAAAAAATCAAAATCGATTGCCTGCCCCACACCCGTACGGCCCCGCACCTTGGTACGGCCCCGCACTTTGGTGTGGGTGGGTTTTCAATCGAGTCCGATTAGTTCCGTCGTCCAGTTCGCGGATTGGATCCGGTTATCAATCAGACGCAGCTCTTTTGCCATTTTGTCCGTTTGCCTGTTGAGCGCGGGTACATCTACCGCCGGAACGATGAGAATCTCAGAGTGCGTCATACGGTGCGCTACATCGCTCGCTTCATTCACGATTCGCCGATAGATTTCGACCTTTTCCCGCAGCGTATCCCGGTGCGCGATCCATTCCGTGAGTGGTTTCCCGTCCACTATCGTCGCACTGTTCGTGCCGTTGATCGCCGTGATGAGAGCAGTCAGCCGATCCATCGCGCCATCCAAGGAACGAATCAACTCCGCGGGGTCCTCCGTCGGCGCGACACCTTGTGCGATCCGTGCATTGTTGACGATCCGTGCTTCCAACTGTCCGATTGCCCGCCGCAGATCCGCACGCTCCTGTAATGCCTCTGCCAATTTCATTGACAATTCCTCCCCCTATCAGCATCTATTGCTTACAGTATACCACAGCCGCACCGCAAAGTCAATAGAAGGAGCACCCACTCTTCGTCTTGTTTCAACCGCCGAAGCGTGCAATCCTTTCCCCATAATGAAATTTTTAGATAAGGAGCGCGAGGGAAGACTTTTTTCAAAAAAGGTTTTCCCCCGCATCCATATCAGATCTTTGAAGCTTGATCCGGTTCTCCATTGCGGATTTGATCAGGTAGCCGATCACGCCGCAGCTCATGGGTGCGCCGATGTAGGTCAGCAGCTCTGCAATCGAGGTGTTGTCCGGGGTCGCGTACCATTGTAGGAGGCAGAAGAGCATCCCGTAGAGGAGTCCCGCAAACCATGCCGCAATCAGCCCGGTCAAAAGCCGCTTGGAGTATTCCCGTGTCCGGCGATTCCGCGATCGCTCCGGCTCCACTGTGCGCCGCACATGATAGACCTGCCGTACCGCTGTCTTTGGGTGAATTTCGCCGTGCTCACCATCCTTCATCGAAATACCACCAACGTGTTGATTTGCCGGTTTCCCGCTGTGCCTTCCGTTTTGCCGTCCCATTTGCGATAATAGCTGCCGCCGCCATCGAGACACAATGCGTCCGAGAAGCCTTCGTTTTGCAGCTTTTTCCATACCTCCATCCCGTAAATGTAATTTTTCGTCTTTGTCTTTCCAAAGATGTGCCAGAGCTTTCCTTTTTTCAGACCGATCCAGTGTCGGAATCCGGGCACCATGCAGCTTTCGTCAAACCCCTGCGGTTTCACAAACCGATGGTAATCCACGTCGTCGCCCTCGCGAATCGTCGGTACGCCGGAGATTGCGTAGCGCGCGTTCGATGGGATTTTCGAAAGTTCTGCCACGTATGGATTGCCGTTCTCCGGGATTACCAGCGTTGATGGTGATTTCCCGTGAAACTGCGCGGACGGATTCGCGTTGCAATCGAAACGCAATTTCCCGTTTTGTATGTGCGGAGCAAGGTGTTTTTGTGCTTCTCGAGGAATTTGTGGAACGTCGCAGCAGAGATTTCCAACCGGCAGGGTAAAATACACGCCAGCTTCGCTGCGATATGTCGCGAAAAATCCGCCGTTCGCGTATCGTTTGTAGGATGCGTCTCGCTTGCCCGCATCGTGGTAGACGATCTTCATTCCTTCCACAGGAACGAGCGTCAATCCGCCGCGCACATACGATTGGCACGCTATCTGTTCCGCACCGTGTTTCAACGCCGCGTATGCACCGATCGCGTTTGGAATTCCGAGCAATCCGGTCGGATCGATCGACACACCGGATTTGCGTACCTCGAAATGGAGATGTCCGCCCGTTACCTTTCCCGTTGCGCCCTCCACACCGATCGGATCTCCTGCACGTACCACCTGACCAGCCTGCACCAATCTGTGCGACAGGTGGCAGTAGTATACCAGCTGACCGTCCGCGAGGTCGAGCCGCACATACTCTCCCCATTCCGATGTGCGATTCGACGGATCCGTCACCACCGTCGATCGCCCGATTACACCGTCCGCCACTGCGCACACCGTTTTGTCTGCCGGATCGCCGACCAGATCGATTCCACGGTGCAGCTCTAATTGTCCATGGAGCACCCGCCGTCCGTAGGGGGATGTCACACGTACCGTTCCCGTTTGATAAGGCAGCATATTCTCATCCTTTCTTCTGTGTATAGATTCATTATAAAAGCTCCTCCGCAATCTGTTATGCTTCTGCGTCCCCATTTCCCGGCAGTGCGAGAACTTCTTCATATAGACGCGTTGCTACATCGTTGCCCCCTAACGCATGATAGGCGCTGTACGCCCGTTTCAGTGCTTCTTTTGCGTAAACCGGACACCATTTTTTCGCTGTGTACTGGTCGCTGCAGCGGAGGATTTCCGCCCGCAGCAGACATTGCACCCCAATCTCCAACGCGCTTTCCCGTTTCTGCCGTCCTTTCAGATACGCCGTCACTCCGGTCAGCGCACCTCCGCATAGAAACGGAACCGCCCAATCGATCACCTGCATTGCCAATTCTCCCATTTCTTTCGTTTTCTCCTTTCTGTTTTCCGGATGGATCCATTCCTGCCCCGCATCGGTTTATTCTTCCTCCCATCTTTGTGTATTTGCCTTTTTCGGTTGCAATCCGATTTCTGCGGACATTCGGAAAGTGTATCCATCATTGCTTGTTCTCCTGCCACAACATGGAGAACGTACGTTCTATAGTATAGCACAAATGTTCTCATTTGTCAAGTGCGCTGTGGCAGCCATGAAAATGCATAACAAAAGACCCCCGAACGCACTATGGTATGAGGTCACAGCAATGACCGTGCGACGGAGATCTTTCTTTTATTCGATTGAACTTTGTTATTTAGAATCCGGCGTTTGGGAACAGTTCCCGCAGAAAGGGCAGCATCCGTTTTTTCTGATGGTCGATCATCCCTGCAATGCCGGATGTCCTTGCGAACGCGCAGAACTCGTCCGGATGGAGCCAGCGATACGCTGTCGTTTCCGTTTCCTGCAGCCGGATCGAATCCTTCGCAACATCGGTAATACAGAGGTAACCGCGATAGATGGTATGGATCGACTCTGCGATTTCGTAGGAGATCTGGGTCAGGCTGCCCTGTGCGATCCCCGTTTCCTCGTATAGCTCCCGTTTGGCGCAGTCGATCGATCCTTCCCCAACCAGCGCTGATCCGCCTGCCGTCGATTCCCAATAGCCCGGATAGGCTTTCTTGTTTGGATCCCGCTGCATGAGCAAAAAATCTCCATCCACGTGGCGCACCAGAATCTCGCTCACAAGATGATACAGTCCGTCCGGAATCGGCTCGTCGCGCACCAGCTTTTCTCCTGTACGCACCTCATCTCGTGTATACGCGTCCCACAGTTCCATTTCCGTTCTCCTCCACAGTTCTCTGTAAATAAGCAAAAATCCGCGCCAGGCGGCGTTCATTCTCCGGCGGGTGCTGATCGATGAAAAAAACACCAATCCGCATGGAATTGGTGTCCGGAAAATCATGGAGATAAGGGGAGTCGAACCCCTGACCTCTTGAATGCCATTCAAGCGCTCTCCCAACTGAGCTATACCCCCGGGTGACAATAGTATACCATATTCACCGCGTTATGTCAAGGGATTTATGCAATTTTGTGATACGGATGCGTGACTTTTTGAAAAAAGCTGTCGCCCATCGAGGAACTGCCTGTGTAATGCAGGACAAAAAAAGGATCTCACATTTCTGTGAGATCCTGATTTCGCTTATACAGCTATGTAACTATCCAAAAGGATTGTTACAGATTTGTCGGCAACATATCGTTGCGCGGGCTTAGTGCTTCTTGGAAACAGCGTAGCCAGCAGCGGATACGATAGCAGCAACAGCAGCGATGATACCAGCGTCGAAGGTCTTCGGAGCTTCGGTGGTGGTTTCAGCAGCAGCAGCGTCAACAACTTCAGCTTCGGTTTCCGGAGCAGCAGTCTCAACTACGATCTGATCGCCGAGGGTAACAACTGCGAAGTTAGCAGCCTGCTTGCCAGCCCAACCGGTGCAGCCGGAAGCGATCTGGGTGTGCATGTAATCCTGTTCGTTACCAAAGGAGATAACGAGGCAGAAAGTGATCTGAGCGCCATTGGTGCCCTTTACGGAATCAGAGAAAGCGGAGAACGGGGTACGGATTTCGTAAACGACATCGTCGCCGTCAACGAAGCAGTTCCAGTCAGAAGCTTCAGCAGTGTAGCCGGTTCCAAGGTAATCAGCCCAAGTGTTGTTGATCTGGTTGCCGTTGTTGGTAAGACCAACACCGTATTCAAGTCTCTGGTCGCCTTCTTCACCAACATCGGAGAAGTTCATCTGGATAGCGCCGGAGTACCACATGCTGGACGGATCGTCATCCCATGCATTGTCGTGACCGTTCGGATCTACGAAAGAAACATAGGTGTAAACGTAGCTTTCATCATAGGACATACCAAGCTTGAATTCGAGGTTCTGAGCGATATCCTGGTTAGCATCATCAGCGGTAGCAGAGGAGATCCAAGAACTCTTTGTTTCTACTTCTGCATATTCGCCTTCAGACCATTCACCGTCAGCAGCCCAAGTAGCGTTGATCTGATGGATGTCAAATGCGATGTTGCCAACATCTGCTTCTTCAGTGTTACCAGCGGAGGTAGCCACTGCCATGCCAGCTACGAGAAGGCCGGCGAGAACGAGGGAAAGTACCTTTTTCATTGTTTTTCACCCTTCTATAAAATGAAATTTTGTCCGTCTTGTGACGTTTTGCGCATTGTCCGCAGAGGGAATGGGGAACACACAAGCCTTACAGCACCGGACAGAAAGACCAATGATCATACATGATCCGGCTCCGCGGGGCAAGCAGATCCACTATTTCCACCGCAGCCATGGCAAAACCAATCATCCTGCGGTACAAAGACATTGTACCATAAAACAGGGGATTTGTCAATACGTCTACGGATAATTTGTAACATTTTCGCTGAAAATTTCTGATAAATGCATCCGCTTGTCTATGTGAATGCAGTTTGCGGGGAAAAAGGGGACAAATGGTAAAATCTTTGTAAAACGATATTTTTCTTTTGCGATTTTTGAAAACTCTATTGCAATTTTCGCCGTCGTATGTTATAATAGATAGGCTATTGATAGATCGGGAAGGTGACGTTCCCGGTACATTGAAATCGGAGGATTGACTATGCAAATCGCCATTGGCATTATTCTGATCATTTTCGCAATCTTTCTGGTCGTTGCCGTTCTGATGCAGCACGGTAAGGATCACAACCTGTCCGGTACGATTGCCGGCGGCGCGGAAACCTTCTTCGGCAAATCGAAAGCAAGCACATGGGACAAGCGCCTGTCCAAGCTGACCACCGTTGTCGCAATTGTATTCACTCTGCTCGTGCTTGTGTCCTACCTCATGCAGGATACCACGAATTACAACAGCTACTTCAACAACTCCAGCGCAGTAACCACCGAAACAACGGCGGAAACCTCTGCAGAGGGCGAGACCACCGCTGAGGACGATGGCTCCGCAGATGCCGAAACGACGGCAGAAGGGGAAACGTCCGCAGAGGAAACCGAAACGGAGCCGGCAGCCGAATAAAGCAAAACAAAATGCAAAGCGGGACTCGGATGAGTTCCGTTTTTTGTAATCCCGGAGATGCAGGAGGGCACGGCGGAATCCGGCAGGAGAGATTCCCCTCACAAGGATGCGAAGGTCTGCGCCGCGGGAACAAAGGAAAGGATAGAATAAATTGGCAAGAAACAGAGGCATGAAGCCTACCTATAATAAGGAAGAAAAAGAGGATACGACGATCCGTACACGGCGGGTCACGTTTATGGAGACTGCGCATACCCCGCCGCCAACGATCCCGGGCATGGTTTCGCTCGGCAAATCGGGCGGGAAAACCAAAGCGGCAAAAAGAAGCGGCGAGGAAACGGCAAAACCGGAGACACCCAATAGGACGAAGGCGCAGAAGCAGTCTGGGCAGGGAAGAGCGGACAATCCGTCAAAGGCAGAAAAGACAGCAAAAGCGGAAGAGCAGGCAAATCCGACCAAAACAAAACGGAGTGCGCGGGCGGAAAATCCGGAAAGACAATCCGTTGAGAAACAGCAGAGAAAAGCGGAAAAAGCGGAAGCCCATGTGGCGGTCGTGACGGAGAGCGCGGCGGGAAAGCGTAACAGCAGCAAAAAAACGCGGAAAACGGAGAAGATTGTTCGTGATTCCGGCAAGGCGGCAAGGCCGCGCATGATCCGGTGTACGTTCCAGTACAGTGGCAAGGGCTTTGGATTTGGAATCCCGGTTGAGGGCGAATCGTTCGCGGAGGATATTTTCCTGCCGCCGGAGGAAACGTGCGGTGCGATGACGGGCGATACCGTAAACGTAGAACTGCGCGGTCGGGATGAGCGGGGACCGGACGGAATGGTGCGCGGGATCATCGCCCACAACGTATACTCGATCACGGGCGTGATCGCGCTCGATCCGAATGGGGATCCGGTCGTTGCACCGGACGGAGATCGGTACAAAGTGACAGTGGCGATCCCGCGAAAGGATGTGGAGGAACTGACCGTTGGGACAAAGGTCGCTGTGGAGCCGGTAGGGAATCCGTATTTCGTTCGGGAGGATCTGACGCGCAAGCGTCCGCGGGATCACCGACCTGCGAAGAGAGCACGGCGGGAATCCGATGTGCGTCTGCCGGAGGTGCGCGGACGGATTGCGGAAGTCTTTGGCGATTCCGACACTAGGGGCGCGAATTACGCCGCAATCCTGCACGATGCGGGGATTCCGACGGAGTTTGCGACCTATGTGCTGCGCGCCGCGGAGGAAGCAAGCCGGGAAACGCTCACGGCGGTCGGCAGACGGGATCTGCGGTCGCGTGTGATCTTCACAATTGACGGTGCCGGCGCGAAGGATCTGGATGACGCGATTTCGTTGACGGCGACAGACGAGGGGTACATTCTCGGCGTACATATCGCGGATGTATCGCACTATGTCCCCTACGGCGGATGCGTTGAAAAGGAAGCGCGGGAGCGGGGAACGAGCGTGTATTTTGTGGACAAGGTGGTGCCGATGCTGCCGGAATCGCTCTCAAACGGCGCCTGCTCTCTGAACGCCGGAGAGGACAAATATGCTTTGACCTGCGAGATCACGCTGGACAAAAACGGGAATCGCACGGGCGGCGCAGTCTACCGGAGTCTGATCCGGAGCGCGGTGCGTGGGGTCTACAGCGAGGTGAATGCGCTGTTTGACGGAGATGCAGACGAAAAACTGCGTCAAAAGTACGCGGCTGTGCTGCCAACGTTATGTGAAATGCGCACACTGTACGAGCGATTGCGGAAAAACGCCGGAGAACGCGGTGTGGTGGAGTTGTCGGACGTGGAGGCGGAGATCGAGCTGGACGAGGACGGAATGCCGATCGCGCTGAAGCGGCGGGAACGCGGTGACGCGGAGAAGATGATCGAGCAGTTCATGCTTTGTGCGAATATGACGGTAGCGGAGCTCTTGCACAGTCACGGCCTGCCGTGCCTGTACCGGATCCACGAAACGCCGGACGCGGAGAAGATTGCGTCGTTCGGAATTTTCGCGCACAATCTGGGCTTACAGGCGGGTGACATCGTGCCGGAAGCGGTGAAACGGCCTACAGAATTGTCGCAGAGCCTACGCCGGGTGCTGACGGAAGCGGAGGAACGCGGACTTGGCGACACGGTATCGGCGGTGCTGCTGCGGAGCATGATGAAGGCAAAATATGTGGCGGAATGCGCGCCGCATTTTGGCTTGGGAGCAGCGGAGTACTGCCACTTCACCTCACCGATCCGCCGCTATCCGGATCTCTTTGTTCACACGGTGTTGAACGCGGTGCTGCCGTACACGCCGGACGGGATTCTCGCAAACGGTACGGAGCTGCCTGCGCGTGCCGTACCGGAGGATTTGGCGACGACTGCATCGGAACGCGGCGCATGGGCTACGGAGTGCGAGATCCGTGCGCAGGAAGCGGAATGGCGGATTGAGGATCTCTATATTGCGCTGTATATGCG
>CAVIKO010000013.1:0-36731 GCA_963643035.1 bacterium | reverse complement strand
GTATATGCGTTCCCATATCGGAGAGGAATTTGACGCAGTGGCAGCCGGGGTTATGCAGTTCGGGATTTTCGTGCGCTGTGAGAATCTTGCAGAGGGCCTGATTCCCGCCGCTACGCTCGATGGGATCCAAATCAATGAAGCTGCCTATACCTTCCGGTTCCGCGGCATTCAGCGCACGATAGGTTCCCCGTTACACGTCCGTCTTGAGGACGCCGATGTCTCTGCGGGTAAGCTGACGTTTTCCCTGGTTTGACGTATAGGGGAACGGTCGTTATGGCTGATGTTGTCCTTTTGGAAAATGTGGTCTGTTGTGCAAGCAAAAAACTATTTATTAGTTATATGCACAATTGCCAATGAAAACTACGGAAAATAGGCGAAAAAATGTAGAACGCCGAAAAAACGCCTTGACAATCCGTGCTTTTCTGTGGTATAATGTGTTTGGACGAGATTTCGTTACGGTATATTTTCATACACAGGAGGCAACCCATATGAAAAAGGTATTCGCAAGTATCCTTGCAGTGGTGCTATGCGCGGCTCTGCTCATTCCGGCAAGTGCTGCAAACTGGAAAAACGGCACATTCTCTTCCGGTATCGATGAAGAACCGGACTGGTATTCGGATGCTGAGGTCGTGGAGTTTGAGGAATTCTTTGAAGAAGGCGCAACAAATGCGCGTTCCGGCAATTACTACGTCTATCTGAAGAACGACGGCAAGGGCGACTTTTCCGTGCAATTTGACGTCAAGGAGGATGGGCTGTACGACATCGGTATCACCCTTATGGCATGGGCAAAGAGCGTGCTCCGTTCCACGAACGTCCGCATCGACGACTCCGATTGGGTATACGTTGCGTTTGATTATGAAGATGAAAACAAGGAGCTGCCGCAGTATCTGACCGGACTCCAGATCGAGCTGACGAAAGGTACGCATACCTTCACACTCTCTCTTGCCTCCGATTTTGACGACAGCACGGTAAAGTCCCTGTATTTCGACAATTTCTTCTATAAGAAGGCAGCTGACCTCGCGCCGGAAACCGAAGCCGAGGTTGTGGAAACGCTCGCGGAAACCGTTGCGGTGGATGAGAATCTGATTGCTCCCGCGCCGCAGACTTTTGACGCGTCCATCATCGCTGTCGTAGCCGCTATTGTTTCCGCCGCCGGATTCGCTGTGGCAAAGAAGCATTAAAGAAGCATAGAAGATAAGACAATAAAAAAGGATCTCGCCGGGACGGGATCCTTTTTTTGAGAAATTATGGAGGTATCTATGCGCATACTCGTACTCGCCGACGACATCTGGCATCCTGTGGAGGTGATCCGCAGAGGGCTTGCTGCGCTTCCGGTGTCGGAGCAGGACATGACGTTTGACATCGTCTGCACCGCCAAGGATATTCTCACGCCGGAAATGCTTGCCGCCTATCCGATCGTACTCATCTGCAAGGGTGACTGCATTAACGCTGCCAATTCCGCACCATGGTTTGAGGACGGCGTGACGGAGGTAGGTCCACGCGAACTGAGAGAATATGTGGAGAACGGCGGCAATCTGCTTGTGATTCACGCCGGATGCGACGTCAACCCGGATTGGCTTCCCAGAGAAGAAAAATTCCGGAATCCCTGCCGTGCCTATATCGATTTGATCGGCTGCCACTTTGTGAACCATCCCCCACGTTGCAGCGTGACCATCCGTCCGGTCAGCAGACATCCCCTGACCGAGGGTATGGAGCCGTTTACCTGTCGCGACGAACAGTACGAAATCGCACTTGTGGCGGACGGGATTACACCGCTCCTCGAAACAGAATCGGAATCTGGCGGCAAACAACTTGGCGGCTATCTGCGCACGCTCGGAAAAAAGGGCGGCAAAATCGTCCTCTATACTCCCGGCCATACGCTGTCCGTCTGGCAAAACGAAAACTGGCAAAGACTGCTTCGGAATACAATCAAGTATCTGACCCAAGAATAAAGGAAATCCGGGAAACCCATATGGGAAACCCGGATTTTTGATTGATGGAGGAAGGAAAGTAGGTATACGCATGGATTTGCGCAAACCTGTATCTAATTTGTTTTAACAAAAGTCTTTGCTAAGGCTCAAGAAGCGTTCCGTTCCCACGCGTTCCCCTTATCACAGCTTGTTGCGCATGATCTTGCCGCTGACCGTTTTCGGAAGTTCGGTGCAGAATACCACAATGCGGGGGTACTTGTAGGGCGCCGTGTTCTTTTTGACGTAGGTCTGGATTTCCTTTTTCAGTTCTTCCGTACCTTCCGTACCCTTCGTCAGCACGATCGATGCTTTGACCACCTGTCCGCGCACCGGATCCGGAGCGGCGGATACGCCACACTCGAGGACGTAGGGCAGTTCCATAATCACGTTTTCGATTTCAAACGGCCCGATCCGGTAGCCAGACGACTTGATCACATCGTCCCGCCGCCCGACGTACCACAGGAATCCGTCCTCATCCCGCCATGCCAGATCGCCTGTGTGGTAGAATCCGTCGTACCAGCATTCCGCCGTCTTTTCCGGATCGCGATAATAGCCCATGAATAACCCACACGGTGCGCCGTTTGCTACGTTCACGCAGATCTCGCCCGTCTCGCCCTGCGCCGCCTCGGTGCCGTCTGTCGTCAGGAGATGGATATCGTAGATCGGACACGGGCGACCCATCGACCCCAGCTTGTGTGTCTGTCCGGCCAGATTGCCAATCATGCATGTGGACTCCGACTGCCCAAAGCCCTCCATGATCTGCAGTCCCGTTGTCGCCTCAAACTGCTTGTACACCTCCGGATTGAGTGCTTCGCCTGCCGTTGTCGCGTGCTCCAGTGAACTGAAGTCGTACTGTGACAGATCCTCCTTTACGAGCATCCGGTACATTGTCGGCGGCGCACAGAACGTCGTCACATGGTACTTTCCGAACATCGGCAGAATGTGCGCTGCGTCAAATCGGTCGAAATCGTATACGAATGTTGCCGCTTCACATAACCATTGCCCGTACAGCTTGCCCCACATTGCTTTCGCCCAGCCTGTGTCCGAGATTGTGAAGTGCAGTCCGTCCGGATCCACGCAGTGCCAGTATTTGGCAGTATGGAAATGGCCGAGCGGATACTTGTGGTTGTGCAGCGCGATCTTCGGATAGCCTGTCGTACCGGACGTAAAGAACGCTAGCAGCGGATCGTCGCCGCAGGGGGAATCGTCGCGCCGCGCATAGGATTCCGCATACAGCGCATATTCCGCATTGAAATCGTGCCATGTGGCAGACATATCCGCGGGAATCGGCTTTTCGGTTGGGTCAACAAGGAGCTTCACGCGCAGATCGGCGTAGCCGGAATCTGCGAGTGCCTTGTCCACCTCATGTGCCGTCTCGCCCGTGTCGGTACATAGGATCGCCGTGATCCCAGCCGCCTCGAACCGATACGAAAAATCGTGGGACAGGAGCTGATTCGTTGCCGGGATTGCCACCGCTCCGATTTTGTTCAATCCGAGCATCGCCATCCAGAACTGCCAGTGCCGCCGGAGTACGAGCATCACGCGGTCGCCCTTTTTGATCCCGAGCGCGGTGAAGTAATTTGCGCACCGTGCGCTGCCGTGCATGAGATCGGCAAAGGTGAATGTTTTCTCAATAGACGTATCGTTTCCGACATAGACCATGGCGCGTTTGTCCGGCTTTTCGGTACCGAGCGCATCGATGACATCAAAGGCGAAGTTGAACGTGTCGGTGTGCCGGAACGCGATCTTTGTAGGTGTGCCGTTCTCGTCCTCCGTTGTTTCGACAAAACGGCGGTAGATCCGCTCTGCACTCGGCTTGCCGATCCGCTTGGGGGCTGCGACGGGTTCCGCGCCGGGGATGGAAAATTCGGGGACAGGCTCGCCGGACGGATTGAGGACGATGGCGTAGAAGATGCACCGCTTGCCTTCTACGGCGATCATGCCGTGCGGAATGCCGCTGTCGTAGTACATGGTGTCGCCTGCGTGGAGGATCTCACTGTGTTCGCCAACCTGCACCTTTAAGGCTCCCTCGACGACAATGTCGCATTCCTGCCCCTCGTGTGTGGTCATTTCAATATCGCGGTGGAGCGCGTTCTCGTCGTAATCGATTTCAACATACAGCGGTTCCGCGATCCGGTTCATGAACGCGGGAGCGAGGTTGTAGTACGTCATGCCATGCGCGTGGTTGATTTCCTGCCCCTCTCCGCGCCGCGTGAGTGTATATCCCGCCAGTGTCGGCGATTTGCCCTCGATAATATCCGTGACATCTACGCCAAACACCAGCGCACATCGATAGATAAATGCGAAGTTGAGGTCGCTCTCGCCATTTTCGCAGGCGGTATACTCCGCCTCCGTCGTTCCGGTATGCTTGGCCATGTCCGCGATCGAATAGCCCTCGATCTCGCGCAGTTCCCGGATTCTGCCTGCCATTTCCTTGATCTTAAACGACAATCCTGTGATCGGTTTGCTCATTTTCGTACTCCTTTATGTAACAATGGGGAAAACGGTTGCTTCAGCTTCCGCATGGGGTTTCCTTTCCAAATAAAAAGTTCGCCCCTAAGATCCTGTTTGGGGAATCTTTGAGACGAACGAAAAATCTTGTCCGCGGTACCACTCAAATTGTGCCGAATATCAGCACCACTCCGGCTCTCATGAAGCCTTAGACCATTGACGCAGTCATTACGGGAAGGTTCTACTGACACTGCCTGCACCGCAAAATCCGTGCGCCCGGATATTGCTGCCACAGCGCGTTCTTCCTTCCGGCATTGGGGAAAACTCCCGCGGGGCTACACACAAATCCCTGTCTTCCAATGGCTCGCACCAACCGCCAATTCTCTGTGGAAAGCTCTATGATTTCTGCCTCTCCGCATTGCCTTTATGATAGTATACCGCGATTTTCTGTGTTTGTCAAGAGAAAAATTGAAAAATCCGCAAAAAAAGATCGCAAATGTTCGCTTATCCGGGGAGGCTCCCCCGCAGATCGTATTATCGCCGGAGAGAGTCGAGATGTTCCTTGACGGAATCCCGGAAGTCGCGGAGGTGATCGGCGAGAGGGATGGAGGTCAGGAAGCTGAAGAAGAATTTGCGGCGGAGATGCTCGCGTTCAAGGGTGCGGATAATAGAATCCTTGAGTTCCTCATACCGGACGAGGATGTTGTTTTCAACGGCAAATGCGCGGATTCTGGCGACGATATGGAAGGAGTAGACAACGTCCACGCCCATGATGCCGGAAAGGATGCCGAGAAAGTAGCAGAACGTGATATGCGCGCTGAACCATTGGAGGGAAGATACAAGGAGCGGATTGAGCAGAACGGCGTACAGAGTGCCGAGAATCGCCCAAATCAGCGAGAAGAGCGGGCAGATGATCCCCTTGTAGTTTCCCCAACAGCGGTCATAGTCCCACAGCTTCACCTTGAATCCGAGAATGAAGATCTCCCCGGCAATCAGTTCGATCAGTGTCATTCCTGCACCGGACAGTACGAATATCATGCCGACACGCGCGATTCCACCCGCGTTTCCGAGCGGCAGTCTGTCCACGAGCGCGGAGATCCCAAAAAGTGTACACACGCCGAAGCCGTAGATCGGCAGATACGGACCGTTCAGAAATCCCGGATTTACCCACTTCCGTGCGACATTCTCTTTCTTGAACCGTCGGAAAAACAGCTCCAGCGTCCATCCGGCTATGGCGCCCAAGAAAAACAAAAACGTAAATTGCAGGAATGATTGCATGACTTTCTCCTTTATGGACTTTTGGGTAACGGGGGACAGAGGCTTTCGGTTTTGACAGGGGATTTTTGCGGGGATGTATTTGGACAAAGCCTCATTCGGTATCCCGATTTATGGAAAAATGGGTCTTACATTTCTGCAAGACCCATTTTTGTTTGCCAAATTATGGATTAGTGCTTCTTGGATACTGCGTAGCCTGCTGCGGAGACGATGGCTGCGACTGCGGCGATGATGGCTGCATCGAAGGTCTTCGGAGCGGTTTCAACAGCGGCATCAGCGGTGGTGTCAGCAGCTGCTGCGTCCACAACCTCTTCAGCGGTCGTTTCCGGCTCAACAACCTTTTCGGTGATTGCGAGCGTGTTGGAAACAAATACCTTGTCGAATTCGCTGTGGTCGCACACATAAATCTTGTTGTTCATGATGCCTGCGCCAGAGAAGCCGGCAGCATCGGCAACCGGTGCGAATTCAGCGATAACTTCCATAAGATCGGAATCGATCACGTAAACCTTGGAATCTGCACCACCACGGGTGGAAGCAACGATGTATTCATCATCGAACATGGAAACGTTCCATACGTTTGCGACGCTCATTTCTTCCACGAGAGAACCGTCAAAGTTCAGCTTAGAGATGGTATCGCCCTTGCCTTCGCCGCCGGATTTCAGACCGGAAACGTAGATAAAGCCGTTTACGTCGGTAGCAACGCCGTTGCAATCGTCATAATTGTAGGTGGCAGCCATATCGATGTAGCCGTTCGTGCCAAAGGAAGTGTCCAGCTTGGGAGCTTTCACATCGGTCACGTCGAAACGATACAGACGGTCGGTGTCATAGTTGGACATTACGTAGCAGTAGTAGGTGCCGCCAACATTGGCAACGCCGATACCATTTACGCCGATTTTACCATCGATTTTAACTTCCATGTAGGACTGTTCTTCCATGGAGTCCATGTTCAGGATGGAGAAGAAGAATGCGCCGTCGTTAGCAGCATTCGCGATGCCGTTGTAGACATATCCTCTGTCGTCAGCAACAAGTGCCTTGACATAAGCACCCGGATCTACTGCGAACTGGTAGGTAGCGAGTACGTTGCCGGAGTTGGGATCGAACTTGTACAGTGTCGGAGCGCCCATTGTGCCGCTCTGCAGGTTGCCGCCGAAGTAGTACTTGCCGTTCGGGTCAACACAGAATGCTCTCATCTGGTGGGTACCGATAGCGTCAACGCCGTATTCCTGAATCAGGGTGAAGTCTGCGCTGGCAAATGCACCGTCGCAACGACCTGCGGAAATGCTGACAGCACATGCCACGACCATCATGACCGCAATCACGATGGAAAGGATGCTCTTTTTCATGAGTAAACCTCCAAGATATGATATTTTGTACGCACGTTTTTCCGCAAGCACGCGGAACCATGTACACTGTGTATTGTAACACAAATCATGAAAACTTGCAATAGGAATTTACAAAAATCTTGCGCAAACTTTAAATTTTCAGTACGAAAGGGGGGAAAAGGGCTTGAAAAAACGAGGAATAAGGGATTTTCAATCAGCGTTATCCCGCGTAATCTGTACCGTTGACGGTAAAGACGCCTCCGGTGTGTGTGACGGCGGCGGCGATGATGGGTTCGTCCGGGGCGGTGAGGGAGACGGTACCGCCGGTGATTTGGAGTGTTCCCCCGTCTGTCTTGATGCCGTTGTTTGTGGAATCGAGCGTGATCTCACCGCCTGTGATGGTGATGTCGGAAATCGACTGAATGGCCTCATCGCTCGCCGCGATGGTAATCCTGCCGCCCGAAATGGTGACCGTACCCTCCTTACCCGGATTGTCGTTTGTAGTGCGGATACCGTCCGCCGCTGCTTCCATCGCGAGACAGCCGTCCGTGATTGTCACGCTGTCTCTGCCGCAGATGCCGTGCCGGATGGAGGACACAGTGTAGTTTCCGCCCGTGAGCGTGAAATCGTCTTTTGTTGCAGCACCCGTTTTATAGTACGCGACCATGTGGCAGATTCCATCGTCATCGCCGGCCAGCGTAAGATCGCTTTTCGCAAATACCACAGCGTCCGGTTCGTCGGTCACAGCGTCCGGGAATACGTAACCCGTGCCATCCGTGAGTGTGGACTCGGTTCCGGAGCAGACGTACAGTACCAGATTGCCTTCGCCGACGGATGCGATGCAGGAGCCTGTGGGATGGGTCAGCGTAAGACCGTCCAAGACAAGCGTTACCTCGTCCGCGCAGTTGACGACCACCGCGCCGTTCCGGCATTCGCCAGACAGTCGGTACGCGCCGCCGGAGGTGATCGTCACAGTTACGCCGTCCTCCCCCGTCGATACAACTGCGCCGGAACCCTCGACCGTTGCACCGTCTGTGGAAAAGACCACAGGAGACGCGTTCTGATACAGCGTGCCATTGCAGGCGGAGAAGAACAGGATGAGAATGGGAATGAGAAGCAGCGGGAGACGGCGCGGCAGACTGATCATGACGGATACCTCCTGAGTACGCGTGTTTCGGTATAGGATATTTGAGATTTTGCGGGAGTGTTCGGAAGCCGATGATTGCCGAAAAGCTAAGGAACCTCTGAATAAATAACCTTAGATCGGAGACTTCCTAATTGCAGGCTGATTTCGCAGCAAAAACCACCAAATCCAAGAATTTTGACATGAAAATCCGATGGATTCGGCGTATTCTTGGAATTATTGTATCAGAATTTTCTTGTTTGTCAAGAGGGAAGAACGTATTTTGCACAAAAAAACACCCGGAGAGAGCGGTGCAATTGAAAATTGCAGCTTGTCCGGGTGTATGCATTCAGGTCAGCGGATACTTTCGTAGAATTCCGCATGGGCGGTTTCCTGATACGGCGCGATCCAGAGAGTCAGAATGCCGAAGGTCAGGACACAGAGGAGGAACCAGCCGATGAAGGAAAGATCGAGGCAGAAAAGGCGCCACTTATTTCCCCGCATGATCCGCTGTGATTCGGCGATGGCGTCCGTTGCGCTCATTTCCGGGTGATCCGCCAGTATGTACATCGTCATGGAGTAGCTGTATGCTTTGACAATACCTGGAATAAAAAACAGGAGGGACCACAGGAATGTGAAGATCGACATGAGAATACCCGCAAGCATGGAGTTTACAAAGCAGTACGAGAAGCCGGAAAAGAGCGTCTCGATCTGTGGTGTCTGCCGCCGTGCAAACCAGAGAAAGAATGCTGCCAGTCCGAACGCCATGGGTCCGACCAGAATGATGCCGCCGATGAAGGTCGCCCCTGCCGCGCCGATGACGATTGCGTAAATGAGATAACCGAGAACCGCCGTACCCCAGTTACCGGACAGCTTTTGCCATGCTGCCTGTCTGTAGTCTTTTGCTGTCATAGATTTGACCTCCCGTTATTTTGCATGAATGCACCGCTTACAGCAGTTTTTGCGTGAAAACCACTTGTAATCAGCGCCCTCCTTGCTGTCTGTCATAAGTATACCATATCACGGCGCAACGTGCAATAGAAAATTGATGATAATTTAGGAAATCTCTGATTTACAGTTATTTTTGCGATAAAAGTCCCTATATTTCAGCCTTTTATCGCAAAAAAACAGATTTATACAGAGGTTCCCTATATCCAGATTATATCGCTCGGCAATGCACAGAAAGACGGTACATTCATGTTTGATAGAAATGCTGAAAAGAAAACCTCAGATGAGCTTGAATCTCTGCTCGACATGGGGGCACACCGGAGTTTGCAACACTGGAAATTCCGGTAACCAGCCCAGAGCGGTACCAAGCAACGGGGTTCACTTATGCTCTAAAACAGTAAAAACGCCTTATTTCAAACGGTTTTCGGGCATAGAAAAAGCCCACCGCAATTCTATCAAAATTACGGTGGACATATTGGCGGAGAAGGAGAGATTTGAACTCTCGCGCCGGTTACCCGACCTACACCCTTAGCAGGGGCGCCTCTTCGGCCTCTTGAGTACTTCTCCACAGGCAGGCATTGCCGTCTCAGATATACCTGCTCGTATAGTATAGCACATCTTCCACGATTTGTCAAGAGATATTTCGGAAAAATTCACAGAGGCGGTATTTCCCATAGGAGAAGGAAAATATCGCCTCGTGCATTCATCGGAAGATCAGTCGGCTGCCAATCGATGGGACGCGGTTTCTGGAAAGAGAGTGTGCCGCTTATTGTCCGTTCAGTGCGGCGACGTACTCCTCAAGGCATATGCCCGCACTGTGAATCTTCTCCGCGTGGTATCTGCCGACGAACCGCCAATGCCACGGCTCAAAGCTGATTGTGGTGATTTCCGTCTTGTCTGCCGGGAACCGCAGAATAAACCCGAACTTCCACGCGTTATCGCACAGCCACTGGTATTCCTCCGTATACTGGAAATCCGTGGAAAACGAGCTGCCGATGTCCATATCAACGGCAAGACCGGTCTGATGCTCGCTCGTACCCGGTCTGGTTGAGTACGTCAGGACAATCGCCTCTGCCTCCGCCTTCGTTAAACTGGGATTCTTTTCCATTTCGTTTGCGGTATACGTCTCAAAAAGCATCGATTGGTAGTTGTAGGTGCGAAAGCCGCTGTTGACCGCTACAGAGGTATATCCTGCGCTGTGCATCTCAATGTACAGGGCATCGAGAGCCTTGGCGGCGATTCTGCGGAGCCGCTGGGTGGCGCGTCCGGATGCGGTCTGGGATACGTCCACAAGGTCGTCCGGCTCATACGCGGAGGTGAGCGTATTTGTTGTATTGACGAGGATGAGATAGTCGTCGCGGTTTGTGGGATTCATATACTGCTCATAATCGGACAGATCGTTCTCAAATTCTGGGACGGTCTGCGTCTCGCCGGTTTCGGGATCGGTTGTGGAACTGACCGGTACGTTCGCCTGCCCCTCGGGAATCGTTTCCAGGGGAGCCGCGGATTTCAGCCGGAACGACGCTTGGAGATATGTGATCGAATCGGTGACCGTTTTGCCGTTTTCGTCTGTTTCTGTCTCAGGATCGGCTACCCTGGCGACTGCGATGGTGCTGCCGTCGATTTTGATGGACACGTTCTGCATAATGGCGGATACGACGTCGGTCGTGACCCACACGTCCTCGCCGACGAGTTTTGTGGGACCCGCAAGATGCACTTCCTGCCCATTGACGATCGCTGTAGATGCGCCCTCCGGGAAGCGGATATACTCCTCGGTGCCGTCTCCCGCCGCATCCGTACCCTCCGGATCGGCAAACAGAAAACGTCTGTCGGCGGCGGATCCTGTTTCGACGAGATCGAGATAGTCGGCAAGGTCAGTAAAACAAAGGTAGTAGCACCCGATCGCTTCGTCGTACGCGGTGTCAAAATCAACCTTTCTCGTGGTCCGCCCACCATAGGTATAGGTGACCGCGCTCTCCGGCACCGCGTCCGGCGTATGGTGGAAGAGCAGGAAAAACACGCCCACGGAAATAAGAAGCAGTACGGCAAGGACGATCCCGAAAATCAAAAGCCGACCGAAAAACACGCGCCGGGCTTCCTGCCGCTGTCTCTTTTTCGCTTTCGCCTCCAGCATCCGACGCATCTCCAGCTCATGCCGCCGTCTCTCTGCCATCGCCGCCTGCTGCCTCCGATACGCACGGTATTCCGCTTCCGTCATATTCCTTCTGTTTCTCGGATCTCTGTTCATTATAGTACTCCATTGTAAAAAGGGGGACGGAGAGACGGTCGTTTTTGAGTATGAACAAGTTTGTCCCAGCTCCTCCCATACCCCTTTTTCATAAAAGTTCTTCTGCTAAGGTGACGTTGATTTCAGGTTGCTTTCGCATCAAAAAAGTCCATAAATTCTAGCTTTTGATACGAAATCTCCTGTTATTCTGTGTATCCCCGTTCCCTGTGTCTTCCTCTGTTTTTCCGGCACACAATGTCATGCATGGGATTCGATGACCGTGAAGTAGGGACTGTCAGGAGAATTGAGCATACG
This sequence comes from bacterium, assembly GCA_963643035.1. Lineage (GTDB taxonomy): Bacteria > Bacillota > Clostridia > Oscillospirales > CAG-272 > UMGS1696. The sequence goes on along the minus strand of CAVIKO010000013.1, from coordinate 25,100 downwards.
AAATTGGGCTACAGTGTATTGGAAGCGGGAGAGGGTGGAAAAATACTCGCGGAGCAGCTCTCCCTCCAGCGCGCCCTCCGGGTGTCCGGGATAGACCGCTACAAGGAGGACACCGTCAGGCAACAGCATCCGGATCGCGTTCTGTACCGCCGGGAGCGTTGTCGCCCGCTTCGTCGTCAGCTGCTTGTTGCCGTTGCCCGGCAGATAGCCGAGATTGAACATCCCCGCCTTGATCCCGTCATGGACATATTCGGCCGCACGGTCGTGAGAGACGCAGAGAAGACGCCAATTGTCCGGGCAGCGGTTTTTCCGCAGATTCTCCGCTGTGTGCCGCAGCGCGGCCGGCTGGATGTCGAAAGCGAATACCTCTCCCGTTTCTCCGACCGTCTGCGACAGAAAGACCGTGTCATAACCGTTTCCCATCGTGAAGTCTACAGCACGATCCCCCGGCTTCAGATGTGCCAGAATGAAGTGCTTTTGTAGCGATAAAAGGTCAAGCATTTGCCGCTGCCATCGCGTATGCCGCGTCAAACGCCCGTGCGTTGATCTCCCGCGCCTTCTCCGGTACACAGGACAAGACTGCCGAACGCAGGATCTCTCCGTCAAAGCCCAGCACCCGATCCGCCAAGCCGATCAACGCCACGTTCGAGGCTTTTTCGCTTCCCGCCTCCCGCGCAATCGCCAGCGTGTCAAACGCCCGCACATCCACACCGAGTGCCGTCATCTTCTCAATCAACTCGTCCGGATACGCCGCCGCGCCTGTGACCACCGGCATCGGATTGATCTGCTGCGTGGACGTCACAATCACCCCGCCGATTTTCAGACAGCGGAGCCAACGCGCCGCCTCCAACAGTTCAAAGCTCAGGATCACATCTGCCTGACCGTCCCCGATCACCGGAGAATAAATCTTTTCGTCTCCGTAGCGCACATACGTCACCACGCTGCCGCCGCGCTGCGACATCCCGTGTACCTCGGATACCTTCACATCATATCCGGCGTCCATCGCGGCACGACCCAGAATCTTGGAGGCAAGCAAAGATCCCTGCCCGCCGACACCGACAATCATTATATTCTTAATCATATGTATGTTTACCTCATGTGATATGTATATATTGGAGGGGATAGGGGGAACGGGAAATGCGGCTTTTTGAAAAAGCTTGGCGCAAACTCTATCCCAATCCATCCTTTATGTAAAAGTTTTGCGGAGCTTTTTTTAAGCAACCGTCCCCCTCGTTCTCCTCCCTATCGACTGTACTTACTGAATTGCACCCAGGCGGCACATCTGCGGGCATAGACCGCAGCCGACACACATCGTGGCATCGATTTTCGCTTTCTTGTCCACAATGGAGATGCAGGGACAGCCAATTTTCATGCACGAGCGGCAGCCGACACATTTCGATTCGTCAATGTGAAGGGCCGGCTTGCGGACGACGGATTTCAGAAGCGCACACGGACGGCGGGCAATGATCACCGATGCGCACGGTGCGGCGACTTCTTCGCGAATCACAGCCTCCAGCGTAGCCAAATCGTTCGGATCCACGGCGCGGATATGATCGCGGCTGATCCCCAGAGACGCGCAGATATCCTCCAGACAGAGATTCGGCGCAACCGTTCCCTTCAGCGTCTTGCCTGTGAGCGGATTGTCCTGGTGACCCGTCATGCCCGTAATGCTGTTGTCCAGAATGATCGTCGTCGTGTTTCCGCCGTTGTAGACTACGTTCACAAGTCCTGTTAAGCCGGAGTGCATGAACGTCGAATCACCGATCACCGCTACGTATTTATCTTCCTCGCCGCGCACCTTCGCCGTACCGTGCAGGGACGAAATCGACGCGCCCATGCAGTATACGGAATCAATCGCGTCCAGGGGCTTCACCGCTCCCAGCGTGTAGCAGCCAATGTCGCCCGATACGCGCAGCTTCAGCTTGCCAAGTGTGTAGAATACGCCGCGGTGCGGACATCCCGGACAGAGCACCGGCGGCCGCCCCGGAATCTCATCGCCGAGCATCGTGTTGTCCGCTTCCTCGCCGAGCAGCTTCTCACGCAGGAGTTGATCCGAATACTCTCCGCAAATCGGAAGGCGATTCTTGCCGACCACGTCAATCCCGTTCTGCCGACAGAATTCCTCGATTACCGGCTCCAGTTCCTCTACAACGATCACGGTCGGGTACTGCGTCGCGAAATCGCGGATCAGCCGCTCTGGCATCGGGAAAATCAGTCCCAGCTTCAGGTACGATGCGGAATCACCAAACGCCTCGCGCGCGTAATTGTACGAGTTGCCGGACGTGATGATTCCGACCGTGGCACCCTCAGATACCTCCACGCGGTTCAAATCGGTCGTTTCGGCAAATTCCCGCAGAGCGGTCAGATGCTCTTCGACGACGACATGCCGCTTTTTTGCGTTGGCAGGCATCATGACGTACTTGCCGGGATTCTTTTCGTAGGGCTTGATCTCGTGTTCAATCCGCTCCCCGGTCTCGACAATCCCTCTCGAATGGGCGGCGCGGGTTGTCATCCGCAGCAGAACCGGTGTGTCAAACCGTTCGGACAGGTCGTAGGCGGCTTTCGTATATGCGACGCACTCTGCGGAATCCGACGGTTCGATCATGGGCAGCTTGGCGGAAATGGCGTACCGGCGGCTGTCCTGCTCGTTCTGGGACGAGTGCATACCGGGGTCGTCCGCGACGCCGATCACCAGTCCCGCCGAGATTCCGGTGTACCCGCATACAAAAAGCGGATCCGCTGCGACGTTCAGTCCGACGTGCTTCATGCCGCAGAACGCTCGACCGCCACCGACCGCTGCGCCGATTGCGCCCTCCAGCGCCACCTTCTCATTGGGAGCCCACTCCGCGTAGATTTCATCGTACTTCGCCGCCTCTTCGGTGATCTCCGTACTTGGCGTACCCGGATAGCTGGATACAAATCGTACGCCAGCCTCCCACAGGCCTCTCGCTACCGCTTCATTGCCTAACATCAGTTTTTTCATATGGTATAACTCCTTTGGGGTATCTATGGATGTGGACGCGGGCTTTTATTCCACGAATTGGTTGGGGAACGAGCCGTTTCTGGCAGGCTCTTTGTATATGCCGGAGATGGATTTCGCTTGGCAAGGTCCGTATGCGCGCCGTTTGTTGTCGGCTCCTGCACATGGACTCTTTTCCGATTCCATGACTCCGTTTCCCGGATTCCGCGTTTCTCTTTTTATTATACATCATTTCGTCATGGTTTGCAAGGGTATATTCTGTGAATAAACATACAAAAGCGTGGCTGATTTTTGTATATCTCCCCTGTCTTTCACAATGCGGAGTACCGTGTCGCAGAAGCCGGATCAGATCGGTAGAAAAATTCTAAAAAATATCCGCGTTTCCCCTTGACAAATCGCAATCGTTGTGGTATGATTATACTGCTTTAGTACAGTGAAGCGCGAAAGCAGCAAAGCGGCTGCGGGGATCGCGATCTTCACAGGGGAAACGCGGACATAAGGTGGATTTGTACAGCGTCTCCCGAGAATAATACGCGGCGGATGCGCCGGAAATACGAGAGGGAAATATTATGAAAAATACAGTAAAGAAAATCGTATGCGCCATGCTTTGCGCGGTATGTGTCGGCGGGATGCTTGCATCGTGCGGATCGAAGTCGGATCTGCAGTCCGTAAAGGACGCGGGTAAACTCGTAGTGGGCATTACGGAATACGCACCGATGGACTACAAGGACGAAGACGGCAACTGGACAGGTTTTGATGCGGAATTTGCGCGCCTGTTTGCGGACAAGCTGGGCGTAACAGCGGAATTCATCGTGATCGACTGGGACAACAAGCTGTTTGAGCTGTCCTCCGGCGCGATCGACTGCATCTGGAATGGCATGACGATCACGGATGAGATTCTGAATTCCTGCGCGGTATCGGACGCTTATGTGAAGAACCAGCAGGTAGTGGTTATGAGCGCGGATAAGGCGGCACAGTACGCGACGTTTGACGATATGGTGAATCTGTCGTTTGCGGCAGAGGCAGGCTCGGCGGGCGAGAGTGCGGTATCGGAATCGGTTGCTAACTATACTGCCGTATCGGATCAGTCCACGGCTTTAATGGAAGTGGCATCCGGCTCAGTAGACGCATGCGTTATTGACGCGACGATGGCAGCTGCGATGACGGGCGACGGCACGTCCTACGCGGATCTGGTGGTAGCTGCGGAACTTACGAACGAGGAATACGGCGTGGCATTCCGCAAGGATTCCGACCTTTGCGCGGAATTCAACAAATCGATGAACGAGCTGATTGCGGACGGTACTCTGGGCGAGCTTGCCGCGAAGTACGGTCTGACTCTGGCAAAATAAAAAGGTTCCCCGAAAGGGGAAAAAGAAACGCGGGGAATCGGCCGCCTGTGCATCACTGCATCTCAAGAGATCCGATGATGCGCAAGCCGCATTCCCCCGTTCTCTCTATAAAGAAAATATGGCATAAAGCAGGATTCCGTGCGGAATCCGTTATTTTTGTGTTTTGAGGTATGGTATGTTCTGGTCTGTTACGATGAGTCTGTGCAAGGGGTTTGGCACAACGCTGCTCTTATTTGCATTGACGTTGGTGTTTTCGATTCCGCTGGGACTGGTGGTCAGCTTTGGATCGATGAATCATTGGGGCTTTCAACTCCGGCGCGGAGAAAAATCCCTGCGGATTGAGCCGCTTGCCTGGCTGACAAAGACGTTTGTCTGGATCATCCGCGGCACGCCTCTGATGCTCCAGCTGATCGTGATTTACTACGGACCGGGCCTGATTTTCCACTGGGGGCTGATGCCGCGGTTCACGGCGGTGCTGGTGGCGTTTGTGATCAACTATGCGGCGTATTTTTCGGAGATCTACCGTGGCGGAATCGAGTCGATACCGCGCGGACAATATGAGGCCTGTCAGGTACTCGGCATGACGCGGTCGCAGACATTTTTCCGTGTGATTCTGATGCAGGTCGTGAAGCGGATCGTGCCGCCGATGGGAAACGAAATCATCACACTTGTGAAGGACACGTCTCTCGCGCGTGTGATTGCGGTCTATGAGATCATCTGGAGCGCGCAGGCATACATCAAAATGAGCGGATTGATCTGGCCTCTCTTCTACACCGGCGCGTTCTACCTCCTCTTCAGCGGTATCCTCACGTTATTGTTCCGCTGGCTGGAAAAGAAGCTCGACTATTATAAGGGTTGACGAGAACGGGGAGCGGTCGCTTATGCACCTATGCGTCCAAGGATTCATCGCACCCCGGCAAGGCTTTTATACCGGGATGGGAAAGAATATTGTTTGCAGATTCAGGTGTACACCAATTTGGTTCCGTCCGAGAGCGGCTGAATTTAGTCTTACAGAATGAAGGATGTTTGGCAGAGGGGATACAATGGAAAATGAGGTTCTGAAAATAGAGGGCTTTCGCAAGAGCTTCGGACAGACGGAGGTATTGCGGGGGATTGATTTTTCGATGGAGCGGGGCGAGGTGCTGGTGATCATCGGCTCCTCCGGCTCAGGAAAAACGACGCTGCTCCGCTGTCTGAATTTTTTGGAAACGCCGGACGTGGGAAAAATGACGGTCGGCGGCGAGGTATTGCTGGATGCGGCGGCGGGAGAGCGGCTGACGGAGGAGGAAATCCGTGTACGGCGGCTTCATTTCGGTTTGGTATTCCAGTCCTTTAACCTGTTCCCGCAGTATTCGGTGCTGGAAAACGTAACGCTTGCACCGCGGCTGGCGGCAGCGGAGGAGGTATCGCGGGACAAATCGCTTTCCGGCAGAGCAAGATCGTTGGCGAAAGCGGAGGCGTATCGGAGGATTGAAGAGAACGGGCGGGATCTGCTTGCCAAAGTGGGGCTGTCCGAGAAAGTGAATAATTATCCGTGCGAGCTGTCCGGCGGACAATGCCAGCGTGTGGCGATTGCGCGCGCCCTTGCCTTATCGCCGGACATCCTCTGCTTTGACGAACCGACCTCCGCACTCGATCCGGAATTGACGGGGGAGGTACTCCGCGTGATACGCAGTCTGAAGGATGATGGACGGACAATGATCGTGGTGACGCACGAGATGGGATTCGCCCGCGCGGTGGCGGACAAGGTGATCTACATGGCGAACGGAGTGATCGAGGAGGAGGGACCTCCGGAGGCAGTATTCGGCAACCCGCAGAGTGAAAAAACAAAAAATTTCCTGCGCATGGAAGAAATGTGAGCGCGGGAATAACCGGATTGTGTGCGTACACAGCAAAAAAGCTGTCACAGGCGAGGAAGAGAATCCACCGCTTGTGACAGCTTTTTCTATTTTGTAAAGAGAATTTCAGATTGGCAAAGCAAACGCACAAGCGTGTTTTCACTGCCGCTTTTCGGCAAAATAGCCGTATCGCTTGGCGTTAGCAAAGAGGAACACGCCGGAGATGACGAACGCGAACACCTCAGAGGTAGACATTGCCCACCAGATGCCATCGAGATCAAAGAGAAGGGGCAGGGTAAGAACGGTGATGGTCTGGAAAACAAGGGTGCGGAGGAAGGCGATCGCCGCGGATACGGCGCCGTTGCTCAGCGAGGTGAAGAAGCTGGACGCAAAGATATTGAAGCCCATGAATAAAAACGCAAATGAATACAGCCGGAAGGCATGCATCGTCATAGCGAACAGACCTGCATCATAGCCGACGAAGATTCTGGCAAGCGGGTTGGCCAGCACCTGTGCCGCCAAGGTAAGAACGATGCCGCCCGTACCCATAAGGAAAGTGGATTTCCGGAGCATATTTTGCAGTTCCGGTCGGTTGTTCGCACCGAAGTGGTAGCCGACAACCGGTGCGGAGCCAACGCTGTAGCCAATGAAGATTGCCGCGAAGCAGAAATTCACGTACATTAGCACGCCATATGTGGACACACCATCCTCCCCGGCGTATTTGAGAAGCTGGAAATTGTAGAGCATCCCGATAAAGGAGGAGGCGATGCTGTTCATCATTTCCGAGGAACCATTGCCGCATGCCATGAGGATCGTGTGCAGCTCCAGCCGTGTTTTCGACAGGCGAAGCAGACTGGAATTGGGGAAAGCGAAATAGAAGATGGGCAGGATTCCGCCGACACATTGGCTGATTCCGGTCGCGATCGCCGCGCCTGCCACACCCCAATGGAAAACGGCAATGAACAGCGCGTCCAGCACCATATTGGTGATGCCGGCAGCAACGGTTGCCGCGAGTCCGAGTTTCGGTTTTTCCGCCGCGATAAGGAAGCTCTGGAACAGGTTCTGGAGCATGAACGCCGTCGAAAATCCGGTGCAGATCCGCCCGTAGAGAACGCAGTCGGCAAGCATCGCATCCGTCGCGCCGAGAAACTGTGCCACAGGTTCCATAAGCGCAATCCCGATGGCGGAGAGCGTAGTGCCCATGAGGACGGTAACTAAGATCATCATGGTGAAATAGCGGTTGGCTAGGTCGCGTTTCCCCTCTCCGAGAACACGGGAGACGAGTGCGGTGCCGCCTGTACCGATCATGAAGCCGACACCGCCGACGATCATAACGGGCGGCATGATGAGGTTGATGGCGGCAAACGCGGTTTTACCGACAAAATTGGAGACAAACAATCCGTCCACAACGCCATAGATGGAGGTGAAGATCATCATGACAATGGACGGCAGTGTAAAGCGGAAGAGCTTGCCATAGGTGAAATGGTCGGAAAGCTGAATGGTGTTTTTAGGCATACGAGCCTCCTTTCGCAATATTCAAAATCTAAGGATACGCCGAATCCATCCTGCATCGGCATCTACCCAAATGAAAAGCATACAGCGACTATTATATGATATATAGAATGATTTGTCAACCCATAAATGTGCGAAAAATAAGGGGACAGTCGTTTGGACAGAAAACACGCCGGTAAAAACACATTTGGCTCTGTACAATTATCGCGGAACGCAGTCCGGATACCATTTGCGGACAGCGGCAATCTGACAACAGATGAAATGTCAAAAAAGACCAAAATTCACTTGCAAAACCGCGTGGGATATGGTATACTAAACATACAAAACATAGAAAAATAGAATAACTACAAAAGTAGTTATTCCAGAAAGGATATACGCTATGAAAAAGACAATCACAATGCTTCTGCTCGCTTCCATGCTCCTGTCACTGGCGGCATGTGGCGGTGCGGAAAAGGACACGTCTGCGGACATGTCGGATACCGCGGATACGGATACGACGGCGCAGTCGGAAACGGAGACAGAAGAAGTCGATCCGCTGGCGGGATTGCCCACCGTGGACATGGAGGGCTACACGTTCCGGCAACTCGTCCGCAACAATGACCGTTGGGTAGCAGACGTGGTGGCAGAGGAACAGAACGGAGAAGTGGTGAATGATGCTGTTTTCCGCCGCAGTACGGAACTGGAGGAACGGTACAACTGTACATTTACGTACCAACGCTCATCGAATGACAACTATGATACGGACGCGAAGCCGGGGATCATTGCAGGAGACGACGCGTATGACTGGATTGTGGGGCATCCGCGCGCCTGTGCCAGCTATGCAAACGAGGGTCTGGTATTGGACTGGAACGAACTTAAATATGTGGATCTGACACAGCCGTGGTGGGATCAGGACGCGGTGGAGAATTTCCAGATGCCAGGCGGCATTTTCTGGATGACGGGCGACTTGAGCTACGAATCGCTGGGCGCGGCGAACTGTATGCTTTTTAACAAGGATTATCTGCGGGACAATCAGGTGGAATTTCCGTATCAGATGGTGACGGACGGCAAGTGGACATTTGACGCGTTCCTCGAAATGGTGCAGGATTACAGCCGAGATTTGGACGGCGACGGCGAGATTGGAGACAACGACATCTACGGTTACACCTCGTTTTACTGGGTTGGACCGATTCAGGCGTTCATCACATCCGGATCCCGCGTTGTGACCTCTGCGGCAAACGGATACGAATTTGACGTATACAACGAGCGGTCGCTGACGATGTTTGAAAAATATTTCCCGCTGATCCAGTCTGCAAACACGTTTGTGGATATCAAATCCACGAACGGCGGTACGAACCGGGAATTGTTCCGGGACGGGCATGCACTGTTTGTGGACATGAACATCACGGACGTATCGGTGCTGCGTGAGATGGATCAGGAATTCGGAATCCTGCCGTGGCCAAAGTATGACGAAGCAAGCGACTATCTGACGAACGTGGACGCGGGGACAAATATATTTATCATTCCGATTACGAACCGGGTGACAGACAACACGAGCCTGATTCTGGAGTCGATGGCAATTCTTGGTCGTGAATACGTGATTCCGGCGTATTATGACATAGTGCTGAAAACGCGCAATTCCCGCGATGAGGAAAGTTCTCCGATGATTGACATCATAATGGAAAACCGTGTATTCGACCTCGGCTACTACAACACGGATATGGGCGGTGCGTTCGCAAGCCATTTTGCAGATCTGGCAAAAGAATCAAATCCGGATTTTGCGTCCTGGTATGAAAAGAAACTGTCCTCCGCTACCGCTACCCGCGACAAGACTCTTGCGGCCTATCGCGAACGGGCAGGGGAATAAAGGAAAAGCCATCCGGCGCGTCTTAAGGGCGTACCATAAAAAAGAGGATCCGCCATGTATGGCGGATCCTCTTTTCTGCGGCAAATCGGAAACCGCCGCTCCAGAAAACCGATGATTTCAGGTTGTTTTCACAACGCATTCCCCAGATTTCTGTCTGCGGCAGAAAAATAATCGTAAAAAACACTTGCATATGGGGGGGAAAATGTGCTATACTACGTATGTTTGTAAACGCGAATACCTACAAAAAGTCATTTTGAAAGGATACAACCTATGAAAAAAATGGTAACGATTCTCCTGCTCGCTTCTATGCTTCTTTCTCTGGCAGCCTGCGGCAGTGCGGAGAAAGAGACGGAGCAGGGTGCGGATACGACTGCGGACACTGCTGTACAGAGCGAGAGTGAAACAGAGACAGAGGCGGTCGATCCGCTGGCGCATCTGGACGTGATCGACATGGAAGGCTACGCATTCCGGCAGCTTTTGCGCGACAAAGATCAGTGGATTTCGGACATGATCGCGGAGGAGCAGACGGGTGAAGTCGTCAACGATGCGATCTTCCGCCGGAACACAGAGGTGGAGGAACGGTACAACTGTAAGTTTACGTACTCCGTTTCCTCTACCGGCAATTTTGATATGGATGCGAAGCCGGGGATTGTCGCCGGAGACGATGCATACGACTGGGTGGTCTGCCATCCGAGAGCAGCGGCGAAATACGGCAACGAGGGGCTTGCCATGGACTGGAACAAGCTCAAATACGTGGATCTGACAAAAGACTGGTGGGATCAGGACGCGGTGCAGAGCTTTGCGCTGCCGGGCGGCATATTCTGGATGACGGGCGATATCAGCTACGAATCGGTGGGCGCGGCGATCTGCATGCTGTTCAACAAGGACTATTTCCGGGATAACCAGCTTGACTTCCCTTATGAAATGGTGAAGGAGGGAAAATGGACGTTTGATGCGTTCCTCGAAATGGTCAAGGACTACAGCCGGGATTTGGACGGCGACGGCGAGATTGGAGACAACGACATCTACGGTTACACTTCATATTACTGGGTCGGCCCGATTCAGGCGTTCATCTGCTCCGGTTCACGTGTGGTAAAGGGGGCGGCAGACGACTATGCCTTTGATGTGTATAACGAACGGTCGCTGACGATGTTCGAAAAATACTTCCCGCTGATTCAGTCCGCGAATACGTTTGTGGACGTTACCTCGGATTCCGGCGGAACGAACAAGGAACTGTTCCGAGACGGTCACTCGCTGTTTACGGATATGCGTGTATCCTACGTGCCGCTGATGCGTGAAATGGATCAGGAATTCGGAATCCTGCCGTGGCCGAAATACGATGAAGCGAGCGAATATACGGCAAACGTAGACGCGGGTACGAATATGATGTTTATACCGATCACGAATCAGGTAGCGGACAACACGAGTCTGGTACTGGAGTCTCTCGCAATCCTTGGCAGAGAATACGCCATTCCGGCATACTATGATGTGGCACTGAAAACGCGCGATTCCCGCGACGAGGAGTCTGCCGAAATGCTTGACATCATCGTATCCAACCGTGTATTTGACCTTGGTTATTACGATGAAGAGCTTGGCGGTGCGTTCGCAAGCCATTTTGCAGAACTGGCCAGAGAATCAAATCCGGATTTCGTGGCCTGGTATGAAAAGAAGCTGTCCTCTGCTACCGCTACCCGCGACAAGACTCTTGCAGCTTATCGCGAACGGGCAGGGGAATAAAGGAAAAGCCATCCGGCGCGTCTAAAGGGCGTACCATAAAAAGGATCTGCCGTGTATGGCGGATCCTTTTCCTTTCCCGGCAGAATCGGATCCATAATCCCCGAGTGTTTGCAGATTGTCCAAAAAATCTCCGCACCCCAACCTTTATTTTGTTAGCACGTTATCGTGCTAAAGCGTTGACAAATCGCTTCAGATGTGCTATACTATTGCCATCGAAAACGGACGGACAAAGCAACGGAGCCGTAAAAAATTCAAATACAGTGAAAAGGGGATAACGAATATGAAAAAGAGGATTTACAGACTGGCATTGGCGGCGGCGGCGGCGATTCTTGCGTTGGGCATGACCTCGTGTGGAAAGACAGAATCGGACGATCGGCTGACGGCGATTCAGGAAAGAGGATACCTGGAGATTTGCACAGAACCGTATTTCGCGCCGTTTGAGTATATCGATCCGACCAAGTCCGGGGACGAGCAGTACCGCGGCGTGGATATTGAGGTCGCAGGCTACATTGCGGACAAGCTTGGTGTGGAGCTGCGGATTACGCCCCTTGATTTTACGGCGGTGCTTACCGGCGTGGCGGACGGAAAATACGATCTTGCCCTTTCCGCCATCGCGTATTCCCCCGCCCGTGCCGAGGCGATGCGGATGTCTGACGTGTACTATTCTGCAGGAGACGGCTACGGCCTTTTGGTGCGGGAGGAGGATGCCGATACATACACGGATCTCGCGTCCCTTGCGGATGCCGTAGTGATCACGCAGAGCGGATCGGTACAGGAAGCTCTCTACAACCAATACATAAACGGTGCGTGCAAGGAATTCAAGCTGGTATCGAGCATGACAGACGCGTATTTGGCAGTCTCGGAGAACAAGGCGGATGTGTGCATCTGTTCCACGGAATCGGCGGAGCTGTACGCGGCGGCAAACGGCGGACTGGCGATCACGGCATATCGATTTGAGGTGGATCCGAACATGAATGGTGTGGCTGTCGCGATGCCGATGGACGGAACGGAAGCGTTGTGTGACTATGTAAACGAATGTATCGCGGAGCTTGTCGCATCGGGCAATCTGGAAATATGGAACGAGCAGTACACGGCAGAGGCGGCCAGTCTCGGAATTGAATAAGGCTGATTGAAAAACCACCGATACAGGCGGCGGAATATCCTTCCGGGAGCGGGAAATTATGGAAAAGATTATCAAAATTCTCACAAAATACTATCCGGTGTACCTATCCGGTCTGTGGGGTACGCTCTGGATTTCGGCGGCGACAGTGCTTGTCGGAACGGTGATTGGCGTGCTTGTCGCGCTGCTGCGTATGAGCCGGAATCCGTTTGCCAAAGGGATCACCAAGGTGTACATTGAGATTCTGCGCGGCACACCGATCCTTTTGCAGCTTTACTTTTTCTGGATCGCGCTGCCGAAGATTCTGCCGTTCGAACTGACGGATACGCAGTGCATCATTGCCGCACTGGCCGTGAACGCCTCCGCCTTTATCGCCGAGATCATCCGCGCGGGAATCGGCGCGGTGGATCGCGGGCAGTGGGAGGCGGCACGAAGCATCGGACTGTCGGAGCGGCACGTAATGACCCGTGTGATTCTCCCGCAGGCGGTGAAGAACATTTTGCCCGCGCTGTGCAACGAATGTATTTCCACGGTCAAGGGAACCTCCCTTGCCTCCGTATTCTTTGTGGGAGAGCTGATGACGAGCTTCAAAACGGTACAGAGCGCAACGTTCCTCGCTCTCCAGTCGTTGACTATCGTCGGCGTAATCTATTTTTTGCTGAATTTCTTATTGTCCCGTCTGCTTATGTGTATCGAGAGGAGGTTCGCGCTCAGTGACTGAAGCTATCATTCGTACAGAAGATCTGCGCAAGCATTTCGGCAAGCTGGAGGTGCTGCGCGGCATTACCACGGAGATCCGGCGGGGAGAGGTCGTCTCCATCATCGGACCTTCCGGCGGCGGTAAATCGACGTTTCTGCGGTGCCTGAACCGACTGGAGGTGCCGGACGGCGGAAAAATCTACTACAAGGGACAGGAAGTGACCGGAAAAAAGGGCGAGATCGGGAAGCTGCGGCAGGAGATCGGTATGGTTTTTCAGCACTTCAACGTGTTCCCGAATATGACGGTGTTGGACAACGTGACACTCGCGCCGATCCTTGAGAGGAAGATTCCGAAGGAGAAGGCAAGAGAGGATGCGATGATGCTGCTCACCCGCGTGGGATTGGCGGAGAAGGCAGAGGAATATCCGCGCAAGCTCTCCGGCGGTCAAAAGCAGCGGCTGGCGATTGTCCGTGCGCTTGCGATGCAGCCGGAGGTGATGCTCTTTGATGAACCGACCTCGGCGCTGGATCCGGAGATGGTCAAAGAGGTGCTGCATGTGATCGAGGAATTGACCCGCAGCGGTATGACGATATTGATCGTGACCCATGAAATGGGTTTTGCACGCGAGGTGTCTGACCGCGTTCTCTTCATCAGCGACGGCATCATCAAAGAGGAGGGACCGCCCAATCAGATTTTCGTCAGTCCCCGCGATCCGGCGACGATCCGTTTTCTCAGTATGGTGTTGTAATAAAGAAGACGAGGAAATGCGAAAACCGTTTTCTCAGTATGGTGTTGTAATAAAGAAAACGAGGAAATGCGAAAACCGTTTTCTCAGTATGGTGTTGTAATAAAGAAGACGAGGAAATGCGAAAACCGTTTTCTCAGTATGGTGTTGTAAATATAACGAAAGGAAAAGAACCTGATGAACGATATAGAATTGTCAAAATCCCTGGTTGGCGAAAAAGCGGCGGATATGGTGCGGCTGGCAGACGCGATCTGGGGATATGCGGAGCTTGCCTATGAGGAGGAGAAATCCGCGGCTGCGTTGATCGATGCGCTGAAAAAAGAGGGTTTTTCCATTGAAGAGGGGATCGCCGGGATGCCCACCGCGTTTCAGGCAACCTATCGGGTGGGGAACGGCAAGCCGACAGTCGGTTTTCTCGCGGAATACGATGCGCTCTCCGGACTCAGCCAACGCGCGGCAACGCCATCGTGCGAACCGATCACACCGGGCGGTGCGGGACACGGCTGCGGCCACAATCTATTGGGCGCGGGCTGCTATGCGGCGGCGGTGGCGGTAAAGGAATACCTTATCCGGGAAAAGAGAGACGGTACCGTGATCTTCTTTGGCTGTCCCGCAGAGGAAGGCGCAGGAGCCAAGCAGTTTATCGCCCGTGCAGGATACTTCGATGATGTGGATTTCGCGTATACATGGCATCCGGCAACGATCAACGAGGTCGGATCCCGCGGCGGCGTGGCGATCATGGGAGCAAATTTCATCTTCGATGGCGTAGCGGCACATGCAGGCGCGGAGCCTCATCTTGGAAGAAGTGCGCTCGATGCCGTGGAGCTGATGAATGTTGGCTGCAACTACCTCCGGGAGCATATGATCGATGCGGCGCGGATTCACTACGCCTATTCCGATCCGGGCGGCACCGCTCCCAATGTCGTACAGAGCCACGCTGTGATCAAATACGAAGTGCGCGCCCCCAAGGTCAGCCAGGTCGATGAGCTGTTTGCCAGAGTCGTTGATGTGGCGAGAGGGGCTGCTCTTATGACCGGAACGGAAATGCGTTACGAAATCACTATGGCGTTTTCCGATTATCGCGCGAATCGTGCGCTGGGCGCGATCGTTGACGAATGTATGCAGGAAATGGGCGCACCGGATTGGACAGAAGCGGATTACGCCCTTGCAAAGCAGTTTCTGCACACCTATCCCCGGCAAACCATGATCGGCATTCGGGAAAAGCTGGCAGAGTATTTCGATCCGGACACACTTGATGAGGTACTCGATAAGCCGCTTGACAGCACGGTGCATCCGTTCAATCCGCGTGAAACGGGTTATAGCTCCGGCTCTACGGACGTTGGCGATGTGGGGTACGCAACCCCGACCGTCATGCTCTATGTGGCGACCGCGTGTCTCGGCAATGTCGGTCATTCGTGGCAAAACACGGCGTTTTCCTGCTCCGATATTGGCAGAAAGGGAATGCGCCGCGCAGCCGAGATTTTAACGCTGGCGACCATCCGCACCATGAACGCGCCGGAGATCATCGAAAAGGCGAAGGCGGAACTGAAACAGAAAAACGGCGGGAAATATCACTGCCCTCTGCCGGAATATGTTACTCCGCCCATCGGTCGGTATTGAAAGAGCACACCTGTATTTTTCCTCTGGCATGACCTCGCTCATTGACACGGACGGAAAGCCTATTATCACCCGTTTCCGGAAGGAAAATAGTATTCCTACTATATAATAAAAATTTCGCAAATCCCATTGACAGAGTCTCCGATGTGTGGTATACTTATGATACCTCACGCAGGAGGCTCTTTTTTTGTGCGGTTTTGTGCCGGTCATCATGAATCCGCCCGTTTTGAGAGTCCTCTCCGGCAGAGGGAGGTACAAATCTTATGGTGCGCGGGATATCCGCGTATCCACCGAAATTCATACAGGAGGTGCCGTCAACATGAGAGTGAAGATTACTCTTGCTTGCAGCGAATGCAAACAGCGCAACTATGATACCATGAAAAACAAGAAGAATGACCCCGACAGATTAGAGCTGAAGAAGTACTGCCGTTTTTGCCGTAAGCACACTTTGCACAGAGAAACAAAGTAATTATTGAAGGAGCAAACCAATGGCTGAAAATGAAAAGAAAACCCAAGCAGCAGAAAAGCCGGTAAAGGACGCGAAGCCGAAGTCCGATAAGCCGTCTGTCTGGAAGCGCATGGGCGCATGGTTCCGTTCTCTCCGCTCCGAAGCAAAGAAGATCGCGTGGGCAAGCCCGAAAACGGTCCGCTATAATACCATTCTGGTTATCGTCTGCGTCCTCATCTGCAGCGTTGTCGTGGGTCTTCTCGACTACGGCTTCTCTGCCGCAATCGTAGGCTTGAGCCGCCTCATCTGATCACAGAGGAATACGTACACACGCCAGGTGTGAGCAGAATCTTGTGTGGCGGATGGGCTCTATATGTGTGGCAGAAATCAAGGTCGATTCATCTGACATCGATACAGTATTCTGAAACCTGCAATAGCGCAGTTGCGTACAGTATAAGCCTGCAAACGATTTAGCTCGAACAAGGACAAGCTGCACGTGGCCATGAAACCTACCTCATATAACAAGTATGTTGCTTTGTGGCCGAATGTTTCCGCACAAACAAAAATCTGCCTTTTTCATAAAAGTTTTGCGGAGCTTTTTCAAAAGCGACCGTTCCTCTTTTGTGAAAGTTTAGTATTCCAAAATGTGATCCAAAGATAGGAGCCTGCAATGAGCGATATCAATGAAATGAATGTTGGCTTGCGGTGGTATGTTGCACATACGTACTCAGGCTATGAAAACAAGGTCAAGCAGAATCTCGAGCAGATTGTGAAGAACCGCGGCATGGAGGAAGTCATTACGGACATCCGCATCCCGACGGAGACGGTCGTGGAGTCTGATGGCTCGCGCGACAAGGAAGTCGAGTCGAAGATCATGCCGGCATATGTGTTCATCAAGATGGTTATGACTGACGAGACGTGGCATGTCGTCCGGAACATCACCGGTGTGACGGGCTTTGTCGGACCAGGATCCAAGCCGGTACCGCTGACCGATGAAGAGGTCGCGGCATTTTTGCCGGAGGAGGGACGCGTCACAACGACCATCGGTATCGCCGTGGACGACATGGTGGATATTGTAGACGGTATGTTCCGCGGCTACAGCGGACGCGTTGCCGCTATTTCCGACGATGGGAAAGAGGTCACAGTGGTCGTCCCGACCGTGGGCAGAGACATGACCGTCACGCTCGAACGCAAGCACGTGAAGAAAGCGGCGGAATAATCCCGCAAGGCGCATTTTCCCCGCACCGATTCCCAACAATGACCGGGGACAGGCAGTCCCCCGCAATTTTCGCGAAACACTGCCGCAGTGGGAGGAAGATAAATTTTTTCTGTATCTTCCGTCAGAAACCACATATGGAGGGTAACTACTATGGCAAAGAAAATTATTGGCTATATTAAGTTGCAGCTTCCTGCCGGTAAGGCTACTCCGCAGCCGCCTGTAGGTCCTGCACTCGGTGCATACGGCGTTGCAATCCCGAACTTCACCAAGGAATTCAACGAACGCACCAAGAACGACATCGGTCTGATCATCCCGGTTGTTATCACCGTATATGCAGACCGTTCCTTCACGTTTATCACCAAGACCCCGCCGGCGCCGGTTCTCATCAAGAAGGCGTGCGGCATTGAAACCGCTTCTCCGACCCCGAATAAGACCAAGGTTGCGACCATCAAGAAGGATCAGGTTCGCCAGATCGCTGAAACCAAGATGAAGGATCTGAACGCAGGTTCCATCGAGGCTGCAATGAGCATGATCGCCGGCACCGCACGCTCCATGGGCGTTGTGGTAGAAGACTGAGGAGGAGTGGAACGATGTTTAAGGGTAAGAAATACGTAGACAGCGTAAAGCTGATCGAAAAGAGCAAGCTGTACGATCCCGCTGAGGCTATGGATCTGGTTTGCCAGACCTCCAAGGCAAAGTTCGACGAGACGGTGGAAATCCACCTCCGTCTGGGTGTTGACTCCCGTCACGCTGACCAGCAGGTTCGTGGTGCAATCGTTCTTCCGAACGGCACCGGTAAGTCCGTTCGCGTCCTCGTTTTCGCAAAGGGCGAGAGAGCGGATCAGGCAAGAGCCGCAGGTGCGGAATATGTGGGCGATGCTGACCTTGTGGAAAAGATCCAGAAGGAAAACTGGTTCGATTTCGACGTTGTAATCGCTACGCCGGATATGATGGGTACCATCGGTCGTCTCGGTCGTGTACTCGGTCCTAAGGGTCTCATGCCGAACCCGAAGGCAGGCACCGTCACCATGGACGTCACCAAGGCCGTTCACGAGGCAAAGGCTGGTAAGATCGAGTATCGTCTCGACAAGACCAACATCATCCACTGCCCGATCGGCAAGGCTTCCTTTGGTAAGGACAAGCTCCAGGAGAACTTCAACGCACTCGTCGGCGCCGTTATCAAGGCAAGACCGGCCGCTGCAAAGGGTCAGTACATCAAGAGCTGCGTCGTCGCTTCCACCATGGGCCCCGGCATCAAGGTCAACAGCGCAAAGCTGGGCTGAGTGGGGATACCATAAAGTTAAATTGTGGGGCGATCCACCCCACTCCTGAAAAAATACAGCAAAGCGAACTTTGGGATCGGTGTATCCGAAGGTTCGCTTTTTTATTTACTTTCGAGGTTGATGGATAGTGAAATGGTGTGTATCCACAAAAATCATTTTTCCACCGGCGACACCACGGCACCGGTGTCCATAAACAGCGAGAACCGAAGCACAATAAAAAACGCATACCGTCGCTGTTTCTGAAAGGTTGCAAAAACGCGCATGAAATAGATGCAGCGAAATTTCCCCGCAAGTTTTTGCGGAAAAACCCTTGCAAATAGAGTATAGATGTGATATAATAGTGCGGTGAGTGGAGAGGTATCGAAGAGGTCATAACGGGGCTGACTCGAAATCAGTTTGCGAGCAATCGCACATGGGTTCGAATCCCATCCTCTCCGCCAAAAAGTCCAGTAAACGCAAGGCTTAACAGTCGCAAGCAACTATAAGTTTTGCGGTGGGGCAGAGAACGGTGTGATCCAGGGGTCATGCCGTTTTTCTGTGTTCAAAGGTAGATTTGCAATCATGGGTTCTGCCAGTACGGGAATTTCCAATTTGTCTGTAAAGTTGAAGAGGATCTCCACCTCCTGCCTGCGCTTGCCGCAGTCTGTGCAATGCTGAGATCCGTAGTCGTGCCGTTTGAGTTGGAGACTTTGGGAAAATAAATCGTCGGAGGTACGCATTATGCCAAAATCAAAATGGAAATTGAATACCATTTACATATCTGAGCGGCTGCAGGAGAGCCTGCGACCCATCTCCCGCTGCACCATGACCACCGTAGTCGCTCCCATGGGCTACGGAAAAACCACGGCGGTGAACTGGTATCTAGAGGAGCGTGCCAAGGCGGAAACTCTGAAAATCATCCGCATCAGCGTGTATTCCGATAACCTTGCAATCTTCTGGAAAAGCGTACAGGAGGCGTTTGCCCGCGCGGGCTTCCCCTTCCTGCGGGAATATCCTTGCCCCACGGACGCAGCGGGTAGCGGACTGATGGTGGATGACCTCTGCCATGAATTGGCAGGAGAAACATCCTGCTACATTTTCATTGACGATTTTCATTTGCTGATGGACAGACGTGCCTCAACCTTCCTTTGTACGCTGGCAAACCGGCTGCCCGTCAATGTGCATCTGATTGTCGCCAGTCGGGACCGTTTTCTGCCCGCTGCGGAGACAGTGCGGCTGGGGGCAAAGGTCTATCAGATCGGCACGGAGCAGCTGCGCCTGAACCATACGGAGCTTGCCGTCTATGCCCACCGCTGCGGCACAGAGCTTTCCGAAGCGCAGGTCGAAGGTCTCCTATATTCCAGCGAGGGCTGGTTCTCTGCCGTTTATCTGAATCTGCGTACGCTCTCCGAGCGCGGTGTGCTGCCTGATCGCCATTCCGACATCTACGCTACCTTTACCGCCGCCATGATCGATCCGCTGCCGGAAAAACAGCGGGAGTTTTTGACGGTCATGGGACTTGCCGACGAATTTACTGTGGAGATGGCGCAGTGTATCACAGGCGATGCGGATGCAGGACAAATTCTTTCCATGCTGACCGAGCAGAACGCTTTTGTCACGCGCCTGCCGGACGGTGCGACCTATCGCTTCCACCACATGATGAAGGAGTGCGCAGAGCGCAGCTTTCTGACGATGAAAGCAGAAACGCAGAAATGCTATTGGGAACGGTTCGGCTTCTGGTATGAAGAACATAAGCAATATCTTCATGCCATCGCTGCGTACCGGAAATGCGAAAACTACGATGCATTGCTGCGGGTCATTCGCAATGATGCGGGCATCCTTCTGGCATCGCTGAAACCCGAGGATGTGTTGGAAGCGCTGGACAAATGCCCTATCGAAACGCTGAAGGTCTACCCCTTTGCCATTCTGGTGCTGATGCGCCGGATGTTCACATGGCGGCAGATCCCGAAAATGCTGGAGATGAAAGCACTGCTGTTGACAGCCATTGAGGAACATCCGGAACTGTCCGAGGAAGAACGCGGCAACCTGTTGGGCGAATGTGACCTTATTCTGAGCTTTCTTTGCTACAACGACATCAAAGCCATGAGCCGCCTGCACCGCAGTGCCAGCGCGCAGATGTCCCGCCCCGCCATCAGCATCCAATCGAGCGGAGGCTGGACCTTTGGCTCTCCTTCCGTTCTGATGATGTTCTACCGCGCACCGGGAGAACTGCAAAGCGAGCTTGCCGAAATGGATGAGTGTATGCCCCATTACTATAAGGTCACCAACAACCACGGGCAGGGTGCGGAGACTATCATGCGGGCAGAGGCACTGTTCTGTCAGGGCCGTTTCACCGATGCGCATATCGAATTGGAACGAGCCTATGCGCAGGTCAAGGACAACGGGCAGATCAACATGGAGCTCTGCTGCGATTTTCTGTCGCGGCGGCTCTTGCTGCATACCGATGTGGAGCAGCGGTATACCTTTGAGGAGCGATACGCGGCGCTGCTGCGCTACCACGATGCGTCGTGGATCAACCTCTGGAGCGCCACCAGTGCTTACTACCATGCACTGCGAGGTGAAACGGACAGAATCCCGGAGCTTTTTTCGCAGCACCAGCTCTCCGCCGTCAATATGCTTGCGCCGGGCAAGCCCATGATGGAAATGATCGAAAATCAGGTGTATCTTGCCCAGGGTGCCTATGCCACGGTAGTGGGACGCAGCGCGGAGCTGCTGGCTGTCTGCGAGGCGATGCACTACGCATTGGTAGCGTTGCATATCCGCATCCAGACGGCGGCGGCCTATGTCCAGCTAGGCAAGCCTGAGGAAGCCCGTACATGGCTAAGAAAGGCGCTTTCCGATGCTGCGCCGGACGGTCTTGTGATGCCGTTCGTAGAAAACTACGATCGCTTGAAGCCCTTGCTGACGCGGGAAATAAAAAATGACCTGATCGCGAAGATCATCGAGTTTGGCGAAGCAGTAAAGGCGCGAAGCGCAGCCGGCGACCGTCCGGCAGCCTTCGACGCTTTGACACCACGGGAATTTGAGATCGTGGAGCTGATGGCGCAGCGGCTCAGCAACCGCGAGATCGCGGAAAAGTTCTATCTCTCCGAGGGGAGCGTCAAGCAGTATGTAAATCAGATTTATTCCAAACTTCATATTGAAGGCGATACCCGAACCAAACGAAAGCAGCTTGCCGAGCTATTCGGGCAAAAGACCTAAGGAACCTCTGAATACATCGGATTTTTGCGATAAAAGGCTGAAATATAGGGGCTTTTATCGCAAAAATAACCTTAAATCAGAGGCTTCCTAACCTTTGGTTAATGGTTATTCTATAAAATCCACCGTACAATGTTTGTACGGTGGATTTTTATTTTCGCAGAAAGGAGGCATGCACTTGAACCGAAGATATCTCACAGCCGTCACACCGCTGCCAGACCATGTATTGCAGGTCGATTTTGTGTCCGGAAGTCGGCTTTTGCTGGACATGAAGCCATATCTGGATAAGATCCGGTTTCACCCGCTTGCAGATGCGCGGGTGTGGAACAGCGCTGTGACCAACGGTATCTTTGTCCGCTTTGGCGATGTGGAGCTGAGCCATGATGAGATATTGTCCATGGCGGAACAGGAAATTTGACACTGTTTGTCTGAAGAAGGAGAAGAACACGATGAAACACGTAATAAAATATCTGTCTCTTGCTTTGGCGCTGGTGCTCTGCCTGAGTCTTGCCTCCTGCGGCAGAATGGACAATGACATCACGGGCGATGACTGGCGTGTCAGCGGCGTGGTGGCCGGCAGCGGCACCATTACCCATGACGGCGTGAGCGTGGACGTGCTGGTCACGGTGAGTGAGAGCAGCGCGGCTTTCTACTGGAACCTGCCGGAGCAGCTCCTCTTTGAAAGCGTGTCCTTTCCCATGAACATCCCAGACGCAGAGCAGGCATTCAACGCCATCTCCTTTGAGGATATGGACGGTGATGGGGAAAGTGACGTTCTGGTGAGCTTCATCCACGAAAACGGTGATGCCACCGAGCTGATCTGGATCTGGGACCCGGTGGAGCGCTATGTATTCCGGGAGGATCTCTCCACCGTTGCCATCAGCGGTAGTGACCTAGACGGCGATGATTTCGACGGTGATGATCTCGACGGCGGTGATCTCAGCGAGTATGTGGGCCTTTGGGAGTATCAGGGGGAGAACCTCTGGCTGCGCATTTGCGATGATGCCACATGGGAATTTGTAAACGATCAGGAGGAAGTGATCGAATACGGTACGCTGTGGGTGGATGAATATGGCATCACGCTCCACTTTGACGGAAATGGCGACACCTTGCAGCTCAATCGTACTGTCAGCGGCGACCTCATCGACAGCGTGAACGACAGCATACTCCTGCCTGTGGAGGCTATCCAGTCTCAGGAGCCGTACCTCACAAGAAACGGTCTTGCGTTCAATGCCGCCGTGGAGATGGGGACATTCCTGCTGGAAGACGGGGTTTGCAGCTATTCGGGACTTGGTGACGGTTACAACACCAACGACTGCTATTGGGAGGTCACGAAGAACGGCGACTACACCCATGACGGCATCCGCGAACTGCACTTTGACGCCATCTGCTACATCCCGGAAAGTTCCATCCCCTATTTTGACCAACAGTATATGACTGCCACCAGAAGTGAGCTTTATGACTTCTACACCGGTATGTGGCTCACCACCTCAACGTCCTACGGCAACAGCCAGCGCGGGGACAACTATTATCTTCACACCGTCAGCTGGCAGGGAAACAGCTACCTCATCGAGTTCACCTTCTCCACCGATTGGCAGTACAACGTGGGGGACTGGGCACAGATCTTGACCAAGAGCTACTCCGTCTATCTCCCGGAGGACTATGATGGGCTGGTCTTTGCCGCCGAGGCGCAGCCGGACAACTACAAGGACAGTGCCAAACGTATGCAGCTCGACAGCATTTCGCCTGAAGCCGCCCTCATGGATATCGACACCCTTGCCCCTTACAGCAGCCTGTATTTCAGCCTTTGCTGATAAAGAGGAGGGACAGCTATGCGAAAGAAACACAACGACATTGACACGACGGGTACCGAGCGCATGACGGACGCAGAGCTGTCAAAAAAGCTGGGAAGCTATCAGAGAACGGAGATCATCAGCATATCGCTGGGCGTTATTCTGGTAATCACCGCGTGTATTTCAATGTTTATACGGTATGACCACATTTTGGTATGCGCTTTGGTATTCCCCGGCGCGGCACTGTTCCTGTTGGTGGCAAAACCCGCCCAAACGAAGAAAAAAGCTCTGATGCAGCAGCAGTTGGACGGCTTCTTCCGCACGGAACTGACAAAAGCCTTTGGCCCGGAGCCGGAGCCGGCCACGCTGCCCATCGATTGGGGGTACCTGGCGGCGGCAAAGCTGACGACGGTCTCCTTTACGGAGTGCACCGTGACGGACTTCCACGAGGGAGAGCACAAGGGGCTGCGGTTCTCCGCGGCCAACGTGGAGCTGTGCCGCACCGTGGATGAAAAATCCGGTCCCGGCAACGAAAACTGGATGACCCGAACCGAGACGCTGTTCCGCGGTATCGTGGTCCGCTGCAAGGACATCTGTGACCCGGCGCTGGACATCGCCCTGAATGACATGTTCCAGGAGCGGAAGAAGGACGACATCACCGAACCTGCCGCCTTCCGGAAGTACTTTGCCGCTCACACGGCGGATGGCCGGGAGGCAGACGATCAGGTCACGCCACAGCTTCGTGACCTGGTGCAGAAGCTGGAGGCAGCTTCTCGCACCAGCAAGCTATGCGGTCTTATCCTTCATGACGGCGATCTGACACTGGCCCTGAACACCCGGTATGTGTTTGCGGGTGTTCCGGAGGAGCATGATTTACGGGACATCGATGGCATCCGCAAATGGTTCACCGCCTCGCTGACCGGTATGGGCAACCTGCTGGATCTGATAACGGAAAGCCCCGCCCTGATCGGCGCGGCAGAATAAGGGGACCTCTGATTTAAGGTTATTTTTGCGATAAAGGCCCCTATATTTCAGCCTTTTATCGCAAAAATCCGATTCATTCAGAGTTTCCCAAGGAGAAAAATATGGAAGAAAAGAACATGAACATGGCGGATGAACATTCGGCGCAGCTGCGCCAGCGCTTTGCTTGTGAATTGCGCTGGTTCACGGATATGCTCGACACATTCCGCAGTGTGTAAAGAAGGTGGGTAAAATGCCCCTTTGGTTTGCTGTGGTGCTGCTGGTGCTGTCATTGCTGGGGATCGTCTTCTCACGCCGCTGCTTGCGGAAACCTGTTCAAATCGTCTGCGTCATCCTCTGCATCCTGTTGGCGGTGGCAAGCGCCGTTTATATCGGACTGACCATTCTGTTTGTGTATGCGGTACAAAACCAGCCGCCGGTATCGTAAAAAGGAATCCTCACCATAGTGGCAGGAAGGAGTAAAACAGGCCGCGAAAGACTGTTTGTGGTGGGATCCGGTATC
The DNA here is from genome assembly GCA_963643035.1 of bacterium. GTDB lineage: Bacteria > Bacillota > Clostridia > Oscillospirales > CAG-272 > UMGS1696. The sequence continues at coordinate 232 of CAVIKO010000013.1, read as the reverse complement.
TTCGTTTTTGCTGCGTTCCTGCGTTGGTTCCGGTATCATGACATTTACCGGTCAAGTCGCCATTTTCTGATGCCGAATATCCATAATCGCTGCGATTATGGATGCTGTCCCGAATCAACCGTCTGCACAGCCGAGAGGGAAAACAAATATTTAGAAGCAAAAAAGCGAAGGCACCCAAATGCCGCGGGCCAATAGCGAAGTAATTAAGTAGGATACGGTGAAGTCCCGAAAT
>CAVIKO010000012.1:0-51414 GCA_963643035.1 bacterium | reverse complement strand
CAAAAAATCCGATTTATTCAGAGGTTCCTTAGTATTTCCGGACACATCAAACCATAAAACAAGGGGCAATTCTATGGACAAAAACTTCAATGACGTTCTTGCCGGCAATGCAGGCAACTACATGCTTCCCTTTTACTGGCAGCACGGTGATCATACCGATTCGATCCCCGCTGAAGTTGCGCGGATCTACAACAGCGGCTGCCGTGCGTTCTGTGTGGAATCCCGTCCGCACCGTGATTTTGCGGGAGACGGATGGTGGCGCGATATGGACATAATCCTGCGCGAAGCGAAAAAGCGTCAAATGGGCGTGTGGATCCTCGACGACGATCACTTTCCGACCGGACACGCGAACGGCGCGGTCAAAGCCCATCCCGAGTTGCGTCCGTGGCAGATCGGCGAGGAGCATCTCGACGTAGTGGGGCCGCTCTCCTCCGCAACGATCTTACTGCGCCGGATCCCGGATGAGGAGAACCGTATCATCGGCATTTACGCCTATCCGCGCACCGGGAACGCGGAGGAGATCGCCCCGGAGCCGATCGATCTGACCGCAAATGTACAGGGCAGGTACCTGCGTTTCGACATCCCGGACGGATGTTACCGGATCTATTTCCTCTACCAGACGCGGCGCGGGGCAATGTCCCAGGAATACATCGATATGATGAACCCGGAATCCGTACGGCTCCTCATCGATGCGGTATACGAGCCGCATTACGCGCATTATAAAAACGAATTCGGCAAAACGATTCGCGGTTTTTTCTCGGATGAGCCGCGCATCGGCAACACGTGGTTCAGCCAGCATGCCTGCGAGTACCAGTATTACGAAACGCGCGTGGGATTGGCAGGTATGGCGTATCCGTGGCGCGAGGGTGAATTGGTGCGGCGCATGACAGAAGTGACAGGATACGACCCCATGCCGTATATCGCCGCGCTCTGGTGCGATATGGGTAAAAAAACCGCCGAGATCCGCCACGCCTACATGGACGCCGTATCGAGCCTGTACCGCGACAGCTTTACCCGTCAACTCGGCGATTGGTGTCGGGCGCATGGTGTAGAATACATTGGTCACATCATCGAGGATAACGAATCACACGCCCGGCTCGGATGTAGCGCGGCACACTATTTCCGTTCCCTCGATGGGCAGGACATGAGCGGTATCGATGTGGTTCTCCACCAGATTCTACCCGGCATGGGACAGTACATCCACACTGCATCCGCCGCCTGGAACCGGTGCGATCCCGCTTTCTTTGACTGTGTACTTGCCAAGCTTGCCTCCTCGTTCGCGCATATCAATCCGCAGATGGAGGGACGTGCAATGTGCGAAATCTTCGGCGCGTATGGCTGGGCGGAAGGTGCATCCTGTATGCGGTATCTCCTCGACCATATGCTCGTGCGCGGAATCAACCGCTTCGTACCGCACGCTTTTTCGCCGTCTTTCCCGGATCCCGATTGTCCGCCTCATTTCGGTGCAGGCGGTGTAGATCCGCAGTATGATGCGTTCTCCACCCTAATGCGGTACGGAAACGATGTCGTACATCTCTTTGAAGGTACCGTCCACTGCGCTGACGCCGCGATCCTCTACCACGGAGAAGCGGAATGGATGAGTCCGATCGGTACCGCGATGACAACCAGTGTCCCGGCAAAGCTGCTCTCCGATGCCCACATCGACTACGACATTCTCCCCATCGACTGCTTCCTCTCCGCAAAGGACAACCGCGATGCGTCCGTATATCCGGCAAAAGTGACACGCGACGGCTTCCTCGCAGTCGGTAAGGAAAGCTACCGCTGCCTGATTCTGCCCTATGCCCCGGAGTATCCGAAAGCGTTCCTCGCCGCCATCAAAAAATTAGAGAAAAAGGGGCTGCGCGTGTATCGGATGGGGGTGGACACAGAGGAAAGTACACTCGTGGCAAAGCTCCAGAAACAGTTCACCCCGGATGTGCAGATCGGCTTTGGATATCCGGAGCTGCGGTACTGCCACTACAAGCGCGAAAACGTTCACTACTATATGTTCGTGAATGAATCTGCATCTCAGACCGTGGACACCACCGTAAAGCTGTCTGCCATCCATCCTGACGGCAATATGCTCTCCCTGGATCTTCTGCACGACGGCAGAGAGCCGCACGATGTGGAAACGTATGAAACGGGTTCGATACTCCATCTGGAGCCGTACCAGTCTGTGATCTGGGTGTATGATCCGCATATGTCGAAATACATATACGAAAACACCATGCCGTCGCTTCATCTCACGGACACGGAAGACGCAAAATTATCGTTCACTGTTTCCCTCTCGCCCTACGACAAGCCGAACCAGTGGGAAACGATCGCGGAGAACGTGACAGAACTGCCAAACATCACCCGCGAACGACCCGATTTCTCCGGCACGATCCGCTATACTGCATCCTTTGACGAAGCGGAGCTGCCGGTGGAAAGTGAGATGCTGTACCTCGTGCTGCCCTACGTTGGTGAAAGCGCGCGGGTATGGCTGAACGGCGAAGATCTCGGTTTGTGCGTCAATCCGCCGTATCGGTATCTGCTCACACTCGCGCTGCAAGACGGTGAAAACGAGCTTGTAATCGAGGTGCAGAATACGCTGGCAAACGCAGTGTGCGACCACTTCTCGACTTACATGGCGATCCGTCCGGCAGGCATTCTCGGCAAGCCGTATTTCGCCTGGGACGGAACGATGGAAAAACTTTCTGATATAGCGAACATGCTTAACGGTCTGCCGTACGACAGGTACGACGACTGAGATTGCTGATCCCTCTGGCAGCATTTTGACGCTTGACATAGGCACAATACATACAGAAAAGCCTGCGATACTGATCGCGGGCTTTTTGACGTGAAGACATTCGGTTATACACAGGTTCTCCTACTGGGCATTTCTCCCATTATTTCAGCGTTTTTATGGCGGTGAAAGTTGGGGATTTTGTCCATTTGATTTTTCAGTTGTTTTGTGATATACTATATATAGCTATCTATAAACTTATTATTCCATATATAGTATTATACACAATGGAGGAAGAATATGTTTGCGGTTGGAGACAATGTGCTTTACGGAACGGACGGCGTTTGTACAATTGCAGATCACGGAATGCGGGATTTTTTCGGCAATGTGCGGGAGTATTACATACTGAAACCGAACGCGGATCCGAATGGCACCGTCTATGTACCTGCGGACAATCCGGCACTGGTCGAAAAAATGCGGCGGCTCATGACCAAAGAGGAGATCGACGGAATCCTTACGGCGTGCGCTGCCGCGGATGATAAAAGCGGCGAATCCCCGGACTGGATTACAAACGATGTCGAACGGAAACAAGCCTACAATGGAATCCTGCAAAGTGGTGACCGTCAGCGGATCTTCCGGATGATCCGCGCATTGTATATGCACCGCGAGAGCATTGCCAAACGCGGCAAAAAACTCCACATTGCCGATGAACGGCTGTTGCGGGATGCCGAGGTACAGATGAATGCGGAACTTGCGCATGTATTGTCTATCACACCGGAGGAGGTTCCGGCTTACATTGCGGGAAGGCTCGCAAATACGCACGAATAAACCACAGGAAAAAAAGGCTGCATATGCGTGGAAATCGTTTCCATGTATATGCAGCCTTTTTCGTTAGTCTGCACCGCCACCGGGGTTGTTTGCCTTTGCCGTGATCTCCGTGACCGCCAACCTTGCCACCATCGTCCGTCCGATCGCCGCCCGGTTGTAGGGAAAATCGCGGGTTTTCTCACTCCTTACCATGATCACCTCATCAAGAGCGCGCTCCCGGTCGTCTCCGGTCAGAAATGTCACGCTTGCTCTGCCCATCACGGAACGATACCGCATGGTGGCGTCTCCCTTTTCTGAGATGCACTCAATCCCAAGCGGCACGTCCATCTCAAAGCTGCACACCGGATTTTCCGTAAGCAGCGCGTATTTTCGCCCCGCCATCGCCCCGTGAATGTAGAAGCACAGCACACCGTCCTCCATACGATAAGCAAAGTTAACCGGCACAATGTACGGATAGTCGCCGTCCGCCAGTCCCAGCCGCAGAATTTCGCATTCGTCTACGATAGCCAGAATCGCCGCCGGATCCGTTATCTCTCTGTCCCGTCTGCGCATTATGGTACACCGTCCTTTTTTCTTGTAGTGTATAGAAGTATACCACACGCTGCGGCGGTATGCAAGAGGGAATCGGTGCGGGATGGCCAGGATGAGAGGATGCTGGACTTCGCCAACAAAAATGGTATATACAGACGGTTGAAACAAGAGAAAAAGAGCTATCGGAATGCGTTATGCAATCGAATAGCTCTTTTTTGTGTGATGGGAACAATCCAATCAGCTGCACAGTATTCCCACTTAACGATATAAGCCTGCCTTCGGAGAATTTCCTGTCAAGGAAATTCTCGAGAGTGGGACAGATCGCGCCACTGTTCAGCTGCACATTATTCCCACTTAACGATATAAGCCTGCCTTCGGAGAATTTCCTGTCAAGGAAATTCTCGAGAGTGGGACAGATCGCGCCACTGTTCAGCTGCACATTATTCCCACTTAACGATATAAGCCTGCCTTCGGAGAATTTCCTGTCAAGGAAATTCTCGAGAGTGGGACAGATCGCGCCACTGTTCAGCTGCACATTATTCCCACTTAACGATATAAGCCTGCCTTCGGAGAATTTCCTGTCAAGGAAATTCTCGAGAGTGGGACAGATCGCGCCACTGTTCAGCTGCACATTATTCCCACTCGATAGTCCCGCACGGCTTCGGGGTCAGGTCGTACAGCACACGGTTGACGCCTTTTACCTCGTTTGTAATCCTTGCGGTGATCTTCTGCAGCAGTGCGAACGGAACATCTTCTACCGTAGCAGTCATAGCGTCCTTGGTGTTGACGGCGCGCAGGATGACTGGATATTCAAAGGTACGCTTATTGTCACGGACGCCGACCGACTTGAAGTCCGGCACAACGGTGAAGTACTGCCACACCTTTCCGGCAAGACCTGCAGCGGCAAATTCTTCCCGCAGAATAGCGTCGGATTCGCGCACGGCTTCCAGTCTGTCTCTCGTAATCGCACCAAGACAACGCACGCCCAATCCCGGTCCCGGAAACGGCTGACGATAGACCATATTGTCCGGCAGACCGAGGGTTTTGCCGACCACACGCACCTCATCCTTGAAAAGGAACTTCAGGGGCTCTACCAGCTCGAATTTCAGATCCTCCGGCAGACCGCCTACGTTGTGATGCGCCTTGACCGGTCCGGATTCGAGGATATCCGGATAGATCGTTCCCTGTGCCAAGAATTCGATACCGTCCTGCTTTCTCGCCTCTTCCTCAAATACACGGATGAACTCTGCGCCGATGATCTTCCGTTTTTTCTCCGGCTCCGCAACGCCCGCCAGCTTATCAAGGAAGCGATCCACGGCATCCACATACACAAGATTCGCGTTCATCTGATGGCGGAACACCTCGATCACCTGCTCCGGTTCTCCCTTGCGCAGTAAACCGTGATTCACGTGAACACACACCAGATTCTGCCCGATCGCACGGATGAGCAGCGCCGCCACCACCGACGAATCCACACCGCCGGACAACGCGAGCAGCACTTTCTTGTCGCCAACCTGTGCGTGGATCGCGGCAAGTTGCTCGTCGATAAACGCCTGTGCCAGAGCCGTGGTCGTGATCCGCTCCATGTTTTCTGGTCTTTTATTGTTTTCCATATTTTGTCCTCCTTGCGCGTTCTGGCCGTTTGCCGGGTACCGCGCGTTTCTGCTGTGAAAGTAGAGCAAAACCCCGGGTCGCTTGTCGTTTGCCGAGGTTCTGCCTGTATGAAATTAGTATACCATATTCGTCGCCGGAATGCAATAGAATCTGTGTGAAAAATCACGGCAAAAACGTTTGTAAAACTGTATACGAAAATCCATGTTGGGTGTGTCTACGGAAAAACTGTAAAAAGAGAGATATTTTTACGAATACCGTTGCTTTTCCAACAAGGTTATGCTACAATATGTATAAGCGATCGGTGCGCGGCAGACTCCGCAGCCGATCCACAAATTATCCCCATGGAGGACATATGGAACAGGTACGTTTTGGCGTGGTCGGACTCGGCAACATGGGTTCGTCGCACGTGACCAACCTTTTCGGCGGCAAGGTACCGGGTGCGGTTCTAACGGCGGTTTGTGATATCAAGCCAGCGCGGCTCGACTGGGCAAGGACTGTCTGCGGAGACGCAGTGGCATATTACACCGATTACAAGGAACTGCTCGCCTCAGGCAAAATCGACGCTGTGATGATCGCAACACCGCACTACTGGCACCCCATCATCGGCATGGACGCCTTTGACGCAGGAATCCACGTGCTGAGCGAAAAGCCGATCGGCGTATACACGAAAAAGGTCTACGAATTCATGGACAAAGCAGAAAAGAGCGGTCTGGCATTCGGGATCATGTACAACCAGAGAACGGACAAATTCTATCAGAAGATGCGCGAGATGGTACAGAACGGAGAGCTGGGTGAACTGAAGCGGTGCATCTGGATCATCACGAACTGGTACCGGACACAGGCATATTACAACAGCGGCGGATGGCGCGCAACTTGGGCTGGCGAAGGCGGCGGCGTACTGCTGAATCAATGCCCGCACAATCTCGACCTGTGGCAGTGGATTTTCGGTATGCCGCAGCGGATTTTCGCAAACTGCGCGATCGGCAAGTATCACGACATCGAGGTCGAGGACGACGTGACGGCGATGGCGGAATACGCAAACGGCGCGACGGGCGTGTTCATCACAACGACGGGTGAATATCCGGGTACGAACCGTCTGGAGATCACGGGCTCTAAGGGCAAGCTGGTCTACGAAGACGGACATCTCATGTACACGAAGCTCTCCGTAGACGAGCGTGATGTAACAGCGAACAGCCAGAAAGGGTTTGACAGCATTCCGTGCGAAACGGTTGAATTGAATGTTGAGGGACACGGCGAGCAGCATGTCGGTATCCTGAAGAACTTCACGAATCACCTGCTCCATGGCGAGCCGCTTTTGGCTCCGGGCATGGAAGGCGTAAACGGTCTGTCGATTTCCAACGCAATGATGCTCTCTTCCTGGAAAAACAAGTGGGTCGAAGTCAAGAATGACGGTGAGGAATTCTGGGCGGCTCTCCAGGAAAAGATCGCAACCTCCAAAGCCAAGGAAGATGCCGGTGTTGTATTCTCCACTGAGGGAACCTACGGCTCCAAATAAGTGACGCGGGAAGTGAGAGGGGGAGAACGGAGGGACAGGAAGCTTCGGTTGGGCAGAAGCTATCATGAAAATGGAGGCTTTCTCTATCGGTTTTGATTTTTTCCTTCCTTCTTCCCTATCCCTCTCTTTCACTTTCCTTTTCCACACACGAAAATACCGGATGGACGCTTCTGTATCTATCCGGCGTTTCTATATGCGCTTGCTTGTATCTTTTTTCACTTAATAGTAATTTTTATCCATGAAAGGAGTATGATATGAAACCTCTCAAAACAGGTGTAGCGTATCATGGCAACCGGATGCTCCATCACGCGGAGGCGGATCTGCGGAACATCGCAGCGCATAACATGAACGTAGTGGTACACATGTTCTCGCACAACGACTGGGAACGGCACCACGAGGTCATGCGGCGTATGTTCGACCTCTCGAAGGAAGCGGGGTTAGAGGTATGGGTGGACAATTGGGGGCTCGGCGGTCCTCCCGGCGACAAATCGCACTTCCTCTCCTATCATCCAGACAGCCATGTGATCATGACGGACGGCACGATGGATCCGGTAACGGTCTGCCTGCATTCACCGGACTTTCATGCCTTCATGCGCAGCTGGATCGAGACGGTGGCGGACATGGGTGCAGAGACGATCTTCTGGGATGAGCCACGGCTGCCTGTCCATAAGCGCGAGGATGGAAGCCGGATTTTTTCGTGTGCCTGCCCACGCTGTCAAAAGCTCTTTGCCGAACGGTACGGAAAGCCGATGGCAGACGCAGACGATCGGCAATTGGAAGACTTCCAGTTGTACACGATCACGGAATATCTGCGACTGGTAACGGATTACGCGGCGGAATGCGGTCTGCAAAACGCAGTCTGCGTGATGCTTGGCAACAATATCGGAATCAATCTGGAGTCAAGCGGCGTACTGGGAAATCTGCCGCATCTTGATAACATCGGATCGGATCCGTATTGGAACTACCGGGACGATCTGCATCCGTATGAATATGTATACAACGGAACGAAACGGACTCTGGAAATATCCTCGAAGTATGAGAAGGATCATAACATCTGGATTCAAGCATACGGCACGCCGCGCGGCAAGGAAGAGGAGATCGTTTTAGCAATAGAAGCTGCATACGATGCAAGCGCCCGCACAATCCTTGGATGGAGCTATTACGCGGGAATCTCGAACGACTACGGCGCGCAGAACGCAGAACTAGCCTATAGAAGGTTCGAGGAGGGAGTGGCGCGGATCTGGGATATGGAACGCGACCGAATCCTCGAGGAAAATCGGCGACTTTACCGGAAATAAACGAACGGATACAGAAAATACCGAAACCTACATAGGTTTCGGTATTTTCTTATTTGGGATGCCCGGGAATGGTCGCGCTTTTGCGCAAGGGATAACGGATACGCTGTCTCCGTTGAATATTTATTCATTCTCAAGTAGTCCCAGTGCAGCAAGACGATCCCAGAATGCGTCTACATCCGTTTGGGCAGTCTCTCTGTCAATCTCATAGGTCTGTAATACCACGTCAACGGCGTGTGCTTTCGTACAGTTTTCCGTGAGTGCTTTCCAAATCACTGCCGCGGTACCATTCAGTGTGACGATGCCGGACAAATCTGCGGAGGTTTCGCCAAGTGGGATGAGCATATCCTCCCCGGCGATGGTGCGCAGGATGAAATTTTCGGTGAGCTTCATGGTTCGCTCCTTCTTTCAGGAAACCGGGATCAGGGGAATTCCCACATATGCTTTTGGCAGCGGGATAGCATTGTTGAAACGGTTTCCGTATTGGTATTAGAATTGCGCAATGCAGTAACCGTTCGATGAAAACGGTCGATTTATACTATTGGCGCGGCCTCTTAAAGGGATGCTTGTCCGTTTTCCTCCCACCCAACCGTACCATCTATTCATTGGAGAGTGGGATGGATCGCTTCACTGTTCGGCTGCACGTTTCTCCCTCTCAACTGTACCATCTATTCTTTGGAGAATTTCCTTTTAGGAAATTCTCGAGAGTGGGATGGATCGCTTCACTGTTCGGCTGCACGTTTCTCCCACTCCGTCAACCATCGCTTTCCCGCATTCAGATATGCATCGAGCTTGCGGCATAGATAGGTCGGCGGGACAGTGAAATCTCCATTTTCGGCATAGCACGCGGCAGGACAGAATTCGCAAATCTCCTTTTTCGGACACGCGGAGCATTTTGCCGGAAGCAAAATCTCGGTACGCGCGGCGCGAATCCGCTGCCAGGCAGCATCAAAACCGTCACGTACGGTAAATCCCGGCGTGGTCATCATCCCGCACGGGCGCATCTCCCCATTGTACGTTATCCAGAAAGTGGTAGATCCGGCACGGCAGCGAATCCGCTCGGTTGGCAATTCCTGACATTCGTCGTCCGGATCGGGTACCGGTTTGCCGGCAAGCATTCCGCGCATACGTTTCGCGAGCGTTTCCTCATCAAATCGGAATCGGTCATAGGCAAACCGGACGTTTCCCGCCGTTTCCGGGGTCATTCGCGCGGACATATGTGCCTTTTCATCTCTGAACAGCGGGGGGACGCCGCATATCTCTTCGTGCTTTCCGCACCGTTCTCCTGCGGCTTCATCGGCACGTAACGGCGGGAACATATAGGACGCGACCTGCAGGGGGAGATTCCGCTCTTTTGCATACGCGAAAATCTGCGGCAGGTCTTCGAGATTTTCCGGTGTAGCTGAAAAGTTGAGCTTGCAGCGGATCCCGGCTTCGCACAGGAGATCGACGGCGCGATAGGCACGGGTGTACGCATCTTCATGGCCGCACAGGCGGCGATAGGATTCCGGTTTCGCGCCATACAGGGTGAGATTGACCCGCAGCGGTGGCAAATGCTTCCAGAGTGCAATCACTTCCTCATCGATACGGGTGCCGTTTGTGTTGATGGAAACAAGAAGGCCCAAACGGCGGCAGGCAGTGTAGATTTCCGGAAAATCGGAACGAAGGAGTGGTTCCCCCCCGGTTAAGAGGAGAAGCAGCATCCCGGCTTTCTGTGCGTCTCCGGCAAGGCGAATCCAATCGGCGGCGGATAGCTCGTCCCGGATCGCGGACTGATCGTTAGCGCGTTTGTGGATATAGCACATCCGGCAATCGAGATTGCAGCGGGAGGTCAGCTCAAATGTACCGGACAGTGGGATTCCGGTATTTGTACTTTTGGCAAATAGTCTGTCGATGAACTGTTGATAATTCGGCATATTGCACCATTTTCCGTAACAGATTCAATGGTATATCGCTTGCCAGAGGACGTCCACGGCGCGTTCGTCGGGGGTACAGGACAGGCGGTAGACCGGGATTTCATCGAGGATCGCGGAAGTAAGCGCGATGATTTTCTGAAAACAAAGGGCTTTGCAGCCGAAGCTGTTTTGCACGATTGCCTGGACTGCGGACGCGCCGCGGAGCCGGACTGCGGTGTTTTCGGGGGCTTGCGTCAAGCTAACGATGGCGCGGACGGGGAGATCGTATCGGGAGCATATGCCGCTGGTGCCGCAGAAGGGCAGACCGTGGGCATGGATCTCGCCGTTTCGCACAGAGATCGCGCCCTTGTCGCCGTTTACCACCACAGCGCCCCGGTATTTTTCCCAGAGAGCCGCCTGCGTGGATTTTCCAGTGCCGGAGGAGGCGGTGAACAGGATTGCCTCGCCGGCTGCCTGTATGACGGCGGCGTGGATGGTCAGGGTATCGTAGGGGAGGAGAGTGTAGGGGAGATCGATGGCGGACCAGAGCACCTGCGTGCGGATGGTGTAAGGCATCCCGTCGATGCGGGAGCGGATGGTGCCGCCGGGGGAGCCGATTTTGCGGGTGACGGTGACGAGGGGGGTGTGGTTGGCGCGATGGCGGAGGACACGTGTGTATGTCTCGCCGGAGAGGATGACCTCGCCATCCGCGAAGGGGAACGTCTGCCCGGTGGGGATTTCGAGGGAATCGGCGGAGAGGAGGGGGAAGGAAACGGCGTCCGGCGCGGGATCGGCGGTGAAGAGGAGGGTGTCGCGGTTCTCAACGAGCGGTCGGTCGGGTAGAAAGCGCACGGGCACACCGGCAATGCAATAGTTGTACGTCATGAGGCATTCCTATATGGGAAATGCGCCCACACGATGGGTCGCGCGGGCGCAAATTCCGGGGGTTGTGAGGTTTTTAATTAGGAAGCGAAAATGTTGGATTCATTGCCGGCATCAGCGGCAGAAAAATAGCATTTATCGCTAACCTGTACCGTGCAATCGTTTTCAGGTCCAAAGGAGCCGCTTGGAAAAAGTTCAGAGTTTGAGCCTGTTCCGCTTGGAGCACAATTTTTCGCATCTACCGAGTTATAATAGGATGCTGCACAATCGGCTATAGCAGCATTGATGGTCAGTTCTACAACTTGAAGGGATGGTTTTTCATAAACTGCTTTCATTTTTATGCTAGTGCCTCCTTTCTTTACGGCTTCACAGTTACGGAGATTTCAATCGGGTTGCTTTCGACCTTTTCTGTATTTACCGCAACAAGTTTATACTGGAACGTTGTTTCCGTAGTAACGTCAGGAACAGTGAAATACAGAGTATAGCTCTTATTGGTCGTCTTCTTCTTGTTATAAGCCTTTTTGTTCATCCAAGAGGTAGTAAGTTTGACCTCTTTGTTGTCCTTATCATATAGCTTGAAGCTGTCTACGCTTCCATCTATCCAAACAACTAACGAAGTTTCTTCGCCTGAACAAACATTGTCTACGCTTGTCACATTGAACGGACTCGGATTGTAAGTAGATTCGCCAGTGCTGTTCATGTAATCCTGCAGTCTTTGCGCAAAGTACGTGCTTTCACCTGCAGAAATAGTAGAGGTGATCTTTATTCCACTTATAGACAGAATGGATTTGTCCTTTGACTGATTGCTGATTACAAGAACATACGCGTTAAGTGTTGAATCATACTTCACATAGTTAGACAAGTCATAGTACAGTTCCGTTTTGGATGAAATGCCTGCAACTTTTACATCCTGACTGTTTTCTGACTTTGTATAAATAGCGGGACTGCCCAGAACGGATTTTGCACTCACCATCAGCTTGCTATTGCCCGGAGCCCAATCTTTGAGAATAATACCAACGGAATTCGTTTTGTCAATTTCTGCGGTAATGTAAATCTCGTTGTTAGGACCTTGCTTTTTGTAGTCTTTGATGGCTGCAACGCCTGTATCTCCATCGTATTCTACATAGATGAGAGAGTTTTCTACCGCTTCACTATCTGTTACAGCGGTACCGCTCTTTGCCAGGTAGTCATACATGAAACCGTATGTCAGACCTGATTCTTGTTCCAATGCGTACGCAGTATATGCAATAGAGTTTGCATCTATCAGATTACCCAGCGGATTGTACACGCGGAATGCATCTACGGATACAACTGCGCTGCCGCTCTTCCATGTGGTCTGAGTGGAATTCGATACAGCGTTGACGCTGTTCGAGAACAGTTTGCTTCTGCTGTCGGAGGCCGCGTTTGTGAACACGCCGGTACCGCCGTTTAAGATACTGTTGTCATCCACATAGGAAACGTTTACCTCTACGCCAGAGAGATCCGTGATGCCGAGGTCTGCGAGAATCTCATTGACTACGGTGTTATTGTCCGTATATGCATAGGTAACTGGAGAATCCAGAGACGCGGTCATAAGGGAGCTGTTTGTGGATGCGTCAGCGGTCATGGTGCCGGCGGTCTGTCTCAGATATCCTATTACCTTAACCTTATAGGTACCGTAATCCATGTTCAGCTTCCGGAGAACAGGCACCTGATAAGCAAGCGTTCCCGTTCCGGTGATATACGATTCGTCCCCGCAGAAATAGTTGTCAATGACATCTATCGCCTTGAGCGTTTCCGTGTCACCATCCACAAGGTACGTATATGCAATGAGAAGACCTGCGTCCGTGCCGCAATCGGATATGATATCGTAGCCATTGCCCTTGAATGTAAATGTGAGTGCGTTTTCCGTATACACATCACGCTGGCTTGCTGTTATGTTGAGTGTAGCTTTCTGCGCAGAACCCATAGAGTGATTCGAAGTGCTTTCTGCGTATGCCGGATCGTAGCCGTAGGGATAGTTCTGCTTGGATGCTGTCTGCGCAGCTTGCGTCGTTGTTGTGTCAGCCGTGCCGTCTGCCGTCCAAATGTCACTTGTGGGCTTTGTATCCGTTCCACTGAGACTGAACTTCTCCTCCGTCATAAAGCTTTCTTCGTAGTACACGTTGGTGGCGGGGATGATGTAGGCGGTAAAGACTTTCTGATCGTCCTTACCAAACCAGACATAGAAGGAAATTTCGATTGCTTTATCCAGAGGCTTGGAGAGGGTGTATGTGATTGTCTTTTTCTCTATATCGATTTTTGCTGTACCGTAGTTACCGGTATTCTCCAATTTACCGGTCATCTTTGCAAGAGACATATCCGTCACGGAATCAAGATTGTCTACATTGAAGTCTGCACCGTTCAGTACGATCGGGAGACCAAAGTCGACAACGTACGTTGCAGAATAGTCTGCATTCTTCAGGTTATAGTGCAGGGTCAGCGTCTTGCCGTCTGCGGAAATCTCTGCTTTCACGTAATTGTACAGGCCGCTCCTGTACTTATTTTGTACGTGTGTCAGTTTGGTGATATCCTTGCTGATGGGTTCATTTTGATTTTTCACGTTTGTGATATACGCATCATCATCCAGCGTGAATTCACCGGCACTCACATCACTTTTCTGGTTAAGGCTGTTCAGGAACGTCTTTACAGCTTCCGTGGAAACATTTTTTACATTGATCGGATACTGGAAAATCTGACTGTTTTCATTGTCGTCCCAGTATACCACACTCAGGGAATCCTCTTTTTCAACAGGCTTCAGGTAGATGAGAATCAGCACAGCATCTTTAGCTTTATTATAGGTATAGTCTCTATCCTTGCCAAAGAAATCAGCGGTTCGCACTGTCGGCTCTGTGCCGGAGCTTACATTCCAGCACTCGGTCTCCTTATACCACTTAGCGCCGGAATCCGTGTCTACCTTTTCCCAATTTAATGTACCTCCAGTTGCGCTTTCTTCCTGAATGTTGCCTTTCGTCCAGGTGATTTTTTCTACCTCATACACATCGTTTACGCCCACACGAATAAATAGCGTGGGGTTGCTCTCAATTACACCGGTATCTGCCCAATATATAATGGTAGAATTCGAGTAGATTTCATCTTCTGTTGGTTTCAGTTCGCCATTCGGATAAACTGTTGCAAAAGAAAGCGCTTTATGTCCCTGATGGGATGTCTCTTCACCACTATTTATATATGTATTATACTCACTTGTGGTATATGCCCAGTCTTTTACATAGGTGGAAACTTCCTCGGTAATATTCGTTTTTTGCAGATAGTATGCACAGACTTCATTATTTTCCATGTCAATGGTAGTCCATTCATTTCTGTCCGCTGAAACCTGCCAACCTTCCGTCCCATACCGTACGTACTTAAATTCCGTACCTTCCATGGACATATCGTTTTTATTACCATTCTGTTTATTGGTTGTACCGTGCAGCATTCCCTTCCAATATACCGTTTGGACACTGGCAGATGCATATTTCCATGTTCCTGCTGCCCAAGTAATATCCGCCAGAGCGACACCTTCTTCCGTTTGAATGCCGCTCAATGTCGGGGAAATCTCCATCGGATTTGCATCCCCATCCAATTTACAGTTGTTTTCAGTTGTTCCTGATACATGTACGGGAAAGCTGGAAATATACGGGTAATATGTCAGCGACGGTGCTGTAACATAGATGGTGTAGCAGATATCGCCGATGCACACCTGCGTCGTACCAACAGAAACGCCGGTGAAGGTCAGTTTTGTACCTAAGGATTGGCTTATCTCTGTACGTGTATGAAGACTCCATTGGCTGCCTTCATCATTCGCTGCGGTACTGTCGGCCCAACCGGCGGCAACACCTTTTTTATTGCCAAAGTCGTTCAGATAATATTTAGTAGAATTGACTGTGCTATAAATTTCATACGTGCCTTGGCTAGTATTTCGGTAAAAAGTCAAAGCTGTTTTTTCTTCACTCAGCGTCGCGGTGTTCTCTCCAATCGCCAAATACATCGTTTTGCCATCAATGGTACGCGACAAAGTGTATCCAGAATAGTTATTATTACCGCTATAATATTCTAATGTCCACAGTTCTTCACTGTCGCCGGATGCAGTGCCCTCCGTCTTCAAGCCATTGGTGTCTTGATTTGTCTTAGCTGTCGCGGTTGTTAAAAGCTGCTGGGATCGTTTGTTCTGAATCAGATACTGTGTGCCAGCCGTCAACGAAGATACTTCATTTGTTGTATAACTGATAACAGTCGTATCCCCTGCCGTCACCGTTGCAACAGCTGCATTGAGTTTCTCTGTATTCAGGGTCTGCGCATCGACCTCGTCAATGGTTACTTCCTTTGTCTCTCCCACAGCCATAGAGATGGTGCGCTGTTCTGTCGCAATGGTACCGAACTCGTTGGTGTTATTTGTCGCGAGGGTTTGCAGAAGCGTTGTGACATTTGTCTTTTCCGTATCCGTGTACGTTTCGTCCGTAAAGTCGCACCACAGGCAGATCATGGCGCCTGCAAGCTTATCACTACTGATACTGCCGCCGTCCTTCATGGTGGTGACTTTGGTATTTGTCACACCATTTGTCGCCGAGGCATAGCTGCACCAATCGCTTCCCGCTTCGCCGAACGGAGAACCAAGCACGTAGTACCAATCCTTATTGGTGTTGATGATCTTGTGTTCCTCGCCGGCAATAGTCGCGCTATTTACACCGCCGTCTGTCCAGAAACACACAACGAGGTTAGGATCAAAGCCAGCCTCGGTCCATGCATAGCCGTCATTGAACATCATCGGAGTCATGTTCTTTCCGGTGATGATTCCCGCAATGGCGTTTACATAATTCACGAAGTTACCCTTCATTGTATTATTTAAATCGGTAACACCATTCGTGAGATAACCGGCATTTATATCCGAGGGGTCATTCGCGAATTCATCCGCGCCGAGGTTGAAATATGTGCAGCCTTTTTCTGCGAAATAGTCAACATATTTCTGAATCAGGGCCTTTGTGAAATTCACAACCGATGTGTTCGTGATGTCGATGGTACTGTTCGCGCGATTTCCGTTTACAGAATAGCCGCCAACAGTAGTATCATTCAATGCATTGTATGCGCTGACAATGGCATTCGCGTGACCGGGGGAGTTCAGAAGCGGAATGATTTTGATGCCCATATTTCCCGCATGGGCAATAATCTCATCCATTTCCGTCTCGGTCAGACAGGTGTTTGCAGCACTGCTGTTTTTGTGCCCGTCATTGCCAACAAATGCCGTGTTGCCGTTTTGAATGGCAGTCTTTACGGCATCGCTGGTATGTGTTTTTGTTTCACCGTTCGCTTCGTAAGACAACTCCATATCGTCAAGAAGGAAGCGAAGGCCTCCGTTGCCAAACGCAAGCTCGAGATGGGTATAGTTATTTGCCGAAAGTACATCGATGATTTCGAGTATATCGTCCTTGGAGAAATAAATCCGCCCGCAGTCGAGGTGGAAAATACGCAGAAATTCCGTATTTTCTGCGTTCGTATCGGTCGCCGTGGTGTCTTCTGTTTCGATTTCACCCTTGTCGGTGAACAGATCCTTCAGGCTCCGGATCCATTCATCCCAGCCGGTTGCCGCGCCGGTATCTCCGCTGAACAGTCCCGCCGCAGAGGCAGGCACAATGGCGGAGAAGCAGAAGCAGACCGTCAGGATCACACATAGTAATGTACGCAATGTCTTATGCTTCATATATTGCTCCTTTTCTTTCCGTTGCGGGCGGCAGGCGGCGCATCCTTTTCACCGCCATCGTTGCGTGCGCGCACACGGGAAAATACAAATAGCTTTACGCTTAATATTATACTACAATTCTCCCCGCCGCGCAAGCTTTTTTGCAAAATTAAACTGCCGATATACGCAAAATTTCCGCTTTTCCTGCCGTATTCTTTCGTATATTTTCCGGAATTCTCTTCTCCGCACCGTCCCGTCCGTGAACAAATCTTCTCTATCCGATGTACACACCCGCAAAAACAGAAAACGCCTGCCCGAATCCGGAACAAGCGTTTTTTGTATTGTTCTGCCGCACACCGCAATTATGTATCGTTCTCGTTTTTGTTGTCACGATCTGCCGCCAGACGGACAAGCAGTGCCATCATCAGGACGATCACCGCCGTCACAATGTAGATGCCGCCCATGCCCTTCAGCACGATCGGCAGTGTTTCCAGAAATTCCGCTACATCTATCGTCATTGTTCTCTCCCCCTTTTCAGCTGAGCAGATTCAAAAGCAGTCCGCCCGCGATCACGGACGCGATCTGCCCCGATACGTTTACGCCGATCGAGTGCATCAGGAGGAAGTTCTGCGGATCCTCCTTCAGTCCCATCTTATGTACCACGCGCGCCGACATCGGGAACGCCGAAATTCCCGCCGCGCCGATCATCGGGTTCAGCTTCTTCTCCTTCGGCAGGAACAGGTTGATGATCTTCGCCACAATCACGCCGCCCGCCGTATCAAAGATGAACGCGACCAGACCGAGCGCAAGAATGAGCAGTGTATCCGTCGTCAGGAAGTACGCCGCCTGCATCTTCGTAGCGATGGTGATTCCCAAGAAGAGGGTCACAAGATTCGACAGCACCTTCTGCGCCGTCTCCGACAGCGAATCCAGCACCCCGCATTCCCGGATCAGGTTGCCGAACATCAAAAAGCCGATCAGCGCGACACTGCGCGGGGAAACGATCCCCGTGATCATGGTGATGAGGATCGGGAAGAGAATCTTTGTGCGCTTCGAGATCTTCTTCTGCTGGTACGGCATCCGAATGAGCCGTTCGTTCTTTGTCGTCAGCAGCCGGATCACCGGAGGCTGCACGATCGGAACCAGCGCCATATAGGAATACGCCGCCACCATGATCGCACCAAGGTATTTCGAGCCGAGGTAATTCGCCACAAAGATGGAGGTCGGGCCGTCCGCAGCGCCGATGATGCCGATGGCCGCCGCGTCCTTGATATCAAAGCCGAACAGTGCCGCCATGGAGAACGTGAAGAAGATACCGAACTGCGCCGCCGCACCGAAAATCATGAGCTTCGGATTGGTTAAAAGCGGTTCAAAGTCGATCATCGCGCCGATTCCGACGAACAGGAGCAGCGGGAACAGCTCGTTCGCGATCCCCGCGTCAAACAGCACGTCGATTACGCCGACCTCCGGCACGTTTTCGTAGATCTGCGTCACCGCACCCGACAGCGGCAGGTTCACGAGAATCGTACCGAATCCGAGCGGCAGAAGCAGAGTTGGCTCCATATCCTTTTTGATTGCCAGATAGATGAGGAGCGCACCGATCGCCCACATGACGACCATTTGCCATGTGATGTTTGTGGCATTGGAAAATAACTCCAGCATAACGTTGCGAAACCGCCGACCGTGCGCAATCCCCGCACAGGCGCGTATGTCCCGCTTTCTCCTTATGGATGATTTGCGTCCCCCGTGCATTCCCTCCGGCCACAAAAAATAGACCCCTATCGATCAACGCACAGCCCAAGCCGCCATTTTTCGATAAAAGTCTTACCGTTTCAGTCCCAAGCGGGCGGATCCCACAAAAACGGATACGCCGTGATTGACGCCGGGGACACGGAACCAAAAAATCCCGCCGGTTACTCCCTTTTATTGCCGTTTACAAACACACCGGATTTGCATATGCAGGTAGTATACCACAGCTTCACCCGATTTGCAAGAGGATGGCGCGATTTTCTTCCGGGAAAAATACATTTTTTGTGCCAAAAGCGGGAACGATCACCCCGCAGGATACGCAGTCGTTCGCTTCATCGCAGCAAAAAACAAAAGAGACATCCATTTTAGATGTCTCTTTTTCGCATCGGAGTGACTGGACTTGAACCAGCGGCCTCTTGGTCCCGAACCAAGCACTCTACCAAACTGAGCCACACCCCGGCGAACGATAGTATTATACCACGAGCCTATGCTTTTGTCAAGGGGTTTGGCGAGAATTTTTGCGTTTTTTCACATTGTCTATCCGATTTGCTTTGCCAGCTTCCGCACTGCTTTCTCGATTGCCCATGCCGTATCCATACCTGCGGAATTGGTCTCCTCGTAGTGGTTCTCCCCGTTGTGATCGCGCGGAGGCGTTGTGAGATACGGGGCATTCTCATCGAGCAGATAGTCCGACGGGGGGACAATATAGCCGATCTCGTCGTCGCACAGTCCAATCACCAGTATGTCGGAGCCGAGAATATCGATAAGCGGCGTTGGGTCTTCTTTATCCGGGTTTACCGGCGTGAACGCGGGATCCGTGCCGTAGACCAGTTCCGGGAAGATCTCGCCGGGGAGGAGCAGGATCCGCTTGTTGCCGATTTGCATAAGGGACACCGTGGTATGGATCGTTACCTGTCCCCACGCCGCTTTCACGTCGTTTTCCAGCACCCCGAGAAACTTCATCCCACGGAACAATACGTTGTCGCAGGAAATTCCGACTTTTTCCGTGACGATCGACACTGTTTTGTCCAACAGCATCTCCGTCTCACAGGCGAGAATCCGGCGTGCGATCGTCTCCCCGGTCAGGCGGCAATTCTCAACGGGATCTTCGGAGAGGGTGACGGTACGCAGCAATCCCCCGATCGCTCCGGAAAAATAGAGCGTCCGTCCGCCCGTCTCTGCCGCGATTGTCTGTGCAATGTATGCCGGGAAATCCGCACTGATCTTCGTATTGCCGCCGCCCAGTGCTTCCGCATGAGACGGGAACAGGAGCAGCCGCGTATCCGCTCCGCCATCGTCCGGCACAAAACGGAAAACGTAGGCGTTGCCGTCATAGACCACAGGTGCACGCGTATCCTCGATAAGATCGGCGCAGTCCACGGCGGAGAAATAGAACTGTCCCGGGCGCATATCGGAATAGGCGGTATCGGCGGCGGCGAAAGCGGCGGAGAGCAGAGATTCCATATCGTGCGGATTTTTGCCGTCGATCCCCGTTTCGCCCCACAGTCCAAGTGTATCCGCTCCGGCGTGACTATGCGTAGAAATGACGTGAATCTCCGTTTTGGGATAAAGCTCCCCTACCCTCTCGCGGATCCTCTCAACCGTTCCGGCAGCCAATCCCACACAGTCCACGGACAAAAGCAGATACGACCGATTCCCATACTGGAGAAACGCCGCCTTCACCCGCGGTACATCGAGTACACCGTCCGCCGCCAGCCCTCCCTGATACCCGGCGACATAGTGCGTCTCGTTCTCCGCCAGTGTGATCTCCGCTTCCCCCGCACCGAGCCAAAGTGTATCCGACGTCGCGGCACACCCAGCAAGAGAACAAAACACAAGCATTACGGCAAGTAAAATGCCAAGAATCTGCCGCACCATCGCATTCCCCTCCTTTTTATAATATCCCGCTGTTCACGATTTGCACCACCACATCCATCGCCGTATAGAGCGGGATCGCGTTGACCCGCATGCTGACAAGCACGGCGGCATACCAGAGCGGCAGATACAGAATCACGCAGACGATACGTGCCGTTTTCCGAACCGTCCACACACGGCGCCACAACACATATCCGATAACCAGACAGCATACGCCCGCCGGCGCAGATGGCACGCAATCCGCATCCGAAAGCTGTGCGAAAATGGAGGGAAACGGCTCCGGCAATCCATCGGCAAGGCGGTGTACCGTATATAAGGCAAGGCACGTGATCCCAATGGACAGAGCCAGAGACAGGGCAAGCGACCATGCGGCGCGGATCGACGGACTTTTCATACTTCCTCCGGTAATTTCTACTGCTGTATTATATATGTATTGTATCATATCGCCCCTCACGCGTCAAGGGGATGTCCGTCACACAGCACACCACTCGTGAAAAATGCAAAAAAAACGTAAATTTTGCGCCGCGGGAGAGCAAACCCGTTGACGGGCGGACAGTTTTGTATTATAATATAGGTTGACGAGAATGTGCTGTCCGCATACGATGACGCGGTTTGTCACGCTGTCGGGCGCAGAACACTCTTTTCTCCATCGAAAAGTGAATCGCAAAGGAGTTTTTCAAAATGGGCAATATTGCTTACTCACATGAAGTCGAAACCATGTGTACCGTTGCCAAAGGACCCAACCATGGTCCTGCTCCCATCCCTGAAGAAGGCAAATGGGTAAAGGCATATGAGATCAAGGACATTTCCGGTCTGACCCACGGTGTGGGCTGGTGTGCTCCGCAGCAGGGCGCGTGCAAGCTGACCTTAAACGTCAAGGACGGCGTCATCGAGGAGGCTCTCGTAGAGACCATCGGATGTTCCGGCATGACGCATTCCGCTGCTATGGCAGCCGAAATCCTCCCGGGCAAGACGATCCTTGAGGCTCTGAATACGGACCTGGTGTGCGACGCAATCAATACCGCTATGCGTGAACTGTTCTTACAGATCGTATACGGTAGAACCCAGTCCGCGTTCTCTGAGGGCGGTCTGACCATCGGCGCAGGGCTTGAGGATCTCGGCAAGGGTACCCGTTCCCAGGTCGGCACCATGTACGGCACCAAGGCAAAGGGCGTTCGCTATCTGGAAATGGCAGAGGGCTATGTCACCCGTCTCGCATTGGACGCGGACGATCAGGTCATCGGCTATGAATTCGTATCTCTGGGCAAAATGACCGACTTCATCAAGAAGGGTGTAGAACCCGGTGAAGCGTACCAGAAGGCTATGGGTACATACGGCAGATTCGACGGTGCGGTCAAGTACATTGACCCCCGTAAGGAATAATTTGGGAGGATACGAGAATGGCATTATTTGAAAGCTACGAAAGACGTGTTGACAAGATCATGGGCGTTCTTGCCGAATACGGTATCTCCTCCATTGAAGAGTGCAAGGACATCACCCTCGCCGCTGGCATCGACTGCGACAAGATCGTTCGCGAAACCCAGCCGATCTGCTTTGAAAATGCGGTTTGGGCATACACCGTCGGCGCCGCTATCGCCATCAAGAAAGGCTGCAAGAAAGCAAACGAAGCTGCTGCTGCCATCGGTATCGGTCTCCAGTCGTTCTGCATTCCCGGCTCCGTCGCGGAAAACCGCAAGGTCGGTCTCGGCCACGGCAATCTGGGCGCAATGCTCCTCTCTGAGGAAACGGACTGCTTCTGCTTCCTCGCCGGTCACGAATCCTTTGCAGCCGCAGAAGGTGCGATCAAGATCGCGCTGAACGCCAACAAGGTTCGTGTAAAGCCCCTTCGCGTTATCCTGAACGGTCTCGGCAAGGACGCCGCGTTCATCATCTCCCGTATCAACGGCTTCACCTACGTCAAGACAGAATTTGACCCGTACACCGAGGAAGTCACGATCGTTTCCGAAACCGCGTACTCCGACGGCCCGCGTGCCAAGGTTCGCTGCTACGGCGCGGACAACGTTCCGGAAGGCGTTGCCATCATGAAGCTCGAGAAGGTCGGCGTTTCCATCACCGGTAACTCCACCAACCCGACCAGATTCCAGCATCCCGTTGCCGGCACCTACAAGAAGTGGTGTGTTGAAAACGGCGTGAAGTACTTCTCCGTTGCATCCGGCGGCGGTACCGGTCGTACCCTGCACCCGGACAATATGGCAGCCGGCCCGTCCTCTTACGGCATGACCGACACCATGGGCAGAATGCACTCCGATGCACAGTTTGCCGGCTCCTCCTCCGTTCCCGCACACGTGGAAATGATGGGTCTCATCGGCATGGGCAACAACCCGATGGTAGGCGCTACCGTCGCGGTCGCCGTCGCTGTCGAAGAAGCGATGAAGAATAACTAAGGATGCACTGAATAAAATCAGCGCTTTTCCTGATTCGACTGAATCAAAGAAAAGGAAGTCTGTTCCAAGCAGACTTCCTTTTTGTGTGCATTCTTTATTGTTTATAAGATAAAGCGTTCCTGTTTTCAACAAATGGGAAAAGTCACAGAATTATGAAACACCGACGCGCTGTATGCAGAGTCTACCGCATACGGTGCGTCTTTTTCTCACCCAAAATACGCCGCGATCTCTTCCATCCGCTCGCTTTGCGCCACGCCGAACGGACATCTTTCGTCGCAGTGGCCGCAGTGGAGGCAGTCGTCCGCGCGGATCTCAAGCTTGCTGTAGTGATCGTGCGCCATTTTGTCCCCGGCGCGTGAAAGGTCGTAGTACTTGTTCACAAGGCCTACGTCGATCCCGGCGGGACATGGCTGGCAGTGATTGCAATAGACGCAGTGACCGCGCGCCGCCTGTGGAGTAAACGAGCCGATCGCCGCGTAGTCGTTCTCCTCCCTGGCCGCGGTGAGGAACGGGAGCAGCGCGTGCAGATCGTCGAGGGAGCGCACGCCGGGCACCACCGTCGCCACCCCGGGTCTGTCTAGGGCATATTGGAGACACTGGTTCTTTGTCAGCGCGGTATGGAACGGCGAGGTACTCTCGGCGAGCAGCTGTCCGCCATGGAACGGTTTCATCACAGAGATCACCACGCCCTCCTTCTCACACCGGCGGAACAGAGATGCTCGCTCCGCGGTGCTGCCGATGCCGTATTCATCGCCGCATTCGAGGTCATACGCCGGGTTGATCGAGAACATCATCATATCAATCCCGCCGCGGTCGAGCAGTGCTTCTGCCACCGCCGGGGTATGGGACGAGAAGCCGATATGCCGCACGATGCCCTGTCGCTGTAATTCCTCCACGTACGCGAAAATCCCATTGTTCTCCAGCGCGTCGATGTCGTCCATGGCATCCACGCAGTGGAAAAAACCGAAATCCACGTAATCCGTGCCGAGCGTGTTCAGCTCCCAATGGAACGTCTTTTTTATGGTATCCAGATCCCGCGACCAGCCGTATTCGCCCTTTTCATTGTAGACGGCTCCGAAATGGAGCTGGAAATACACTTTGTCCCGCCGTCCGGCGATGGCGCGCCCGAACGGTGCGTACACGCTGCTGCCGCCTGCACACAGGTCAAAAAAGTTGATCCCGTGGTCGATGGCCTCCCGGATAACCACCTCGATCTCCTCCGCCGGGGAGGACTGGATGCCGCCCATGCCCAGTCCGAGCGTACCGATTTTTTCACTGCCGTGCGGCAATTTGCGATATTCCATCATTTTTCAAACTCCTTTGCCACATCTTTCAGCAATTCCCGGATCGGCAAGTGCTGCGGACAGGCTTTTTCACATTTTCCGCAGCCGATGCAGTCCGACGCCTTGCCGTGGTCCTTCGTGTGGACGTTCGTGTAGTAGTAATCCGCATTCCAATCGTTGTAGATCTTCTTCGTGTTCATGCAGGAGAACAAATCCGGTATGGAGATGTGGCGCGGACATCCGTCGGTGCAGTAACGGCACGCTGTACATGGGATCAGATGCATAGAACGGAACACATCGCATACCGCCTCTACCGCCGCCATTTCCCTCTCATCGAGCGGTTTGTAGTTCTCCATATAGGACAGGTTGTCCTCCATCTGCGCCAGATCGCTCATGCCGGAGAGAACCATCACCACCTCATCAAAACCTGCCGCGTACCGGATCGCATAGCTTGCGTTGCTGCCGTCGTGAAGCGTGTCAAAAATCTCCTGCGCCTTCTCCGGCAGACGGACTAGATTGCCGCCCTTGACCGGCTCCATCACAATCACAGGTTTGCC
This sequence comes from bacterium, assembly GCA_963643035.1. Taxonomy (GTDB): domain Bacteria; phylum Bacillota; class Clostridia; order Oscillospirales; family CAG-272; genus UMGS1696. The sequence continues at coordinate 26,567 of CAVIKO010000012.1, read as the reverse complement.
GTGCCTGCGGCATACCGCGAGACATTTTCCCGCCTGCACCGCCGGATCGTCGTAATCCACATAGTTGAGCTGAAGCTGCACAATCTCCACCTGCGGATATTCCGTCAAAATCTGGTCGAGTACCTCGGCGCGATCGTGAAAGGATATGCCGAAATGGCGGATTTTCCCCTCGTCCCGCAACGCGAGTGCTGTTTCATACGCGCGGCACTCCTTGAATTTCGCGAAAATCTCCGCCGACTGCGCATGCATCAGGTAGAAATCGAAGAAATCCACGCCGCATGCCGCAAGCTGGCTCTCGAAAAACGGGCGAATATCCGCTTCCTTTGTAAAAAAGGGGGCTGTCAGCTTATCGGTGAGAATATATTTCTCCCGCGGATATCGACTGGTCAGCCCTGCTCGGATCGCCGTCTCGCTTTTGCCGCCAAGATAGCCGTGCGCGGTGTCAAAATAGTTGAATCCGCGGTTCAAAAACGCGTCCACCATCGCGGAAAACCGCGGAATGTCCACCTCTTCTCCGTTCATGGGCAGGCGCATACAGCCAAAACCGAAATTTTTATGGATCTCCGGAAAAGTCGTCATGGTTTCTCTGTTCCTTTCTATCATCTGCATTCCGTTCGTTTTCACAGACTTTCATAAAACGCCTTGTCCACCGGCTCACACCATTCCGTAGCGGTCTCTGTACCGGGAATCTCAAAGGCGATGTGAGAAAACCAGCTGTCCCTTGCCGCGCCGTGCCAATGCTTGACATTCGCCGGGATCGCAATCACCGTTCCCGGAACAAGGCGCACCGGATCCTCGCCTGCCGCCTGATACCAGCCCTCGCCCGCCGTGCAGATAAGCATCTGACCACCGCCCGTTTTCGCATGATGGATGTGCCAGTGGTTCCGGCAGCCCGGTTCAAACGTCACGTTCGCCATTGCCAATCCGCACGTCGGAGAGGTCAGTCCATTGAGATAGGACATACCGTCAAAATACTGTGCGTATGCCGTATTCTCCCTGCCCAAACCGAAAAGATTTTCTCTTTCAAACGCCGCTTTGTCCATGCTTTTCATATTCGTATCTCCTTTTTCTCCCATCGTTGTTCATTCATTGTTCTTTTCGTTCGTCCGTATCCGATACGACATCGCAGCCACCCTTTTCCCATGACAGCACCCCTGTCTCCACTGCCGTTTCATAACGGGCTATCTTATGATTGAGCCGGGTCAGCGCGGATTCGATTTTTGCCTTTTGCGCCACCAACTCGTCCCGTTGGCTCCGCAACAGGTCTAAACGCGCCCGCATTGTCTCATCTCCCTCGCGATAGAGCCGCACGTATTCCGTGATCGCCTCGATCGCCAGTCCCGCGCTGCGCATACAGAGCACCAGCTCCAGCCACGCGCGATCCTCCTCCGTATAGTTCCGGATTCCACCGCTCGTCCGTGTCACCGGGGGCAGCATCCCGATCCGTTCGTAATACCGCAGCGTATCCGCTGTGATCCCGTATGCTTCGCTTACTTCCTTGATGGTCATGTGATCTCTCCCTTGTACGTATCTCATAGCGTATTATACACCATGGAGTTTACTCAAAGTCAAGAGGAAAAGCCGTGTTTTTCGCGCAAAAAATGCGAACTTTTTGTAAAATCGTTGTCAAACGTGCATCGATATGGTATACTGTCGGAAAGAGCACGCGAAAGGAGGGCACCGCATGGATACACCTGTGAAAAAACAGTACACCGCGCCCGTTGTGACCGTGGAGATCGGCGACGCGTCCATTCCGTCCATTCTCGACAACGGATTTGTGCGCGATTACTCCATCACCTCGTATCTCCACTCCCATTCGTACTATGAGCTGTTCGCCGCCGTGGATTCCGCGTTATCCCTGGAGGGCGCCGACGGTGCGCACTGGACGCTGCCCGCCGGGTCGGTCTGCCTGATCCCGCCGGAATTTTTCCACCGCGTCCGCGCCGGGGACAAGCTCGCCATCCGGTTCCATGTGCTGCCGCGGGTATGCGAAACGGATACGGACACGGAACCGTTCTACAACGCGTGCACAGCGCTCCTCTCCGCCATCCGCACACCGCAGATCCGCACCGACGCCGACAGCGATTCCCTGTGCCGGCTGCTGCTCACCATCCGGGACGAGCTCTCCGCGCACCGGCTGGGTGGGAAAACCTACGCGTCGTTTCTGCTCGGCACATTCTATATCCGGCTCGTCCGCTCCCTCTCACAGGATCTGCCGCGTTCTCTTCCGGATACCCGTCGCGAGAAGGAGGATCCGGCCATCCGGCAGCTCCAGATCGACGAGTATTTCACCGCGCATTATGCCGAGCCGATCACGGCGGAAGATATGGCACGTGATCTGCATCTCTCCAAACGGCAGCTCAGCCGGATCCTTACCGAGATCTACCGCCGCAGCTTCCGGGAGATCCTTGTCAACACCCGGCTCCAGCAGGCGGTTCATCTGCTCACAGGCACGGATCATCCCATCGAGGAGATCGCCTCCATGGTCGGCTACAGCTCGCTCTCCGGCTTCTATGCCGCGTTCCGGAAGAAGTTTTCCGTCTCCGCCGGAGCGTATCGCCGCGACAAAAGAGACGTCTCCGCAGCAGAGCGTACGGCGGAGGTGTGATTTTTCCGATAAAGCGCCGCTTTCCCGCGTTTTTTCCGATAATGGGACATCATTTGCGCAAAATATGGCGTACAGGCGTATTGTCTTTTCTGCCGATATGGGTTAGAATTGGGTAGCATCTCATTGGTGATGTTGCTGACACTATCGAAAAAGGAGACAGAATGCCTTATGAAACGAAGCCTTTGCGCAATTCTCTGCATGCTTCTTCTCGCGACCGGCTGCGGTTCGGGAAACACGCCTGTTGAACCGGCAAACGCCCCCTCCGACAGCGCCGCCGCTCCATCCACGGAGACAGCAGCGGAGGAGGCCACGGAAACTGTTCTCACCGCCGATCTGCCGGACGTCCACTACGACGGCTACACGTTCACGATCCTCACGCTGAAGGATTACAGCAGCCGTTACCATCTGACCGCGGATGAGACGACTGGAGAACCCCTCAACGACGCGACCTACGAGCGGAACAACAAAATCTACGAACGGCTCGGTGTGGAGGTCGCCACCTATGAGGATGACAATACCGCATCCGCCCTGCAAAACGCCGTCGCGTCCGGGGATACCACGTTCAGCATGATCCTGCCGCATCCGAACGCGGAGGTGGGACTGCTCAAAATGGTATCGGCGGGACTGCTCTACAACCAGAACGATCTGCCCATCGTGGACTGGGACAAGCCGTGGTGGAACGACAACGCGCGGCAGACCCTCTCGATCGGCGCCACGGCGTATCTCGCGTCCGGGGATTACAGCCTGACCTGTCAGGGAATGCAGGGAATTTTGTTCAACAAGGAACTCATGACCAATCTCGGCATCACGGCGAACCTCTATGAGCTGGTGCGCGAGGGCAAATGGACCATGGATGCGTTTCTGCCCCTTGTGGAAACAGCCCCCGTGGATCTGAACGGCGACGGCAAGATGACCGCGGACGACCAGTTTGGCATTTTGCCGAACAACATCGGCTACTGTTGGCAGATCGGGATGGGACAGCCGTTTACCGCGAAGGACGCGGACGGATACCCACGCGCCGCGATGAAAACGGAACGGATGCAGAAAATCGTGGAGCTGTGCTGTCAGATGGCGACGAGCGACGCCTGCTTTGTCACCAGCTACAGCTACGCGACCTACGATTCGAGCGACTTCAAGAAGATCTTCACCGAGGGACGCACCCTCTTTGCCGCGCTGGACATCGGCGGTCTGTACGCCACGCTGCGGGACATCGAGTTTGATTTCGGCATCGTTCCCTTCCCCAAGTTCGACGAAGCGCAGGACGGCTACAAGACCTTCTGCGGCGCCGGCATCGAGGGCGTGCCGATCAACATTGAGGATCCGGAGCGGACCAGCGTGATCCTTGAGGCGCTCAGCTACTACAGCTACGAGTACCAGCGCCCCGTATTCTTCGACATCGTTCTGGAAAACAAGGCGGTGCGCGACGCGGATTCCTATGAGATGATCACCATCATGCACGAGGGCAAGACGTTCGATTTCGGCTTCAATCTCGACCCGAGCGGCAAGCTCGTCGGCATCCTACAGACGCTGACGCAGAAAAAGAGCACGGATTTCGCGTCCCTCTACGCCTCTCTGGAACCGACCATCGAAGCGAAATTCGACGATCTGTACGCCAATTTACAACAATAAAAAGGAGCAAACCATGGAAAAATACCCGAAGAAAACAGACGGGATTGTGTACCGGAACCCCGATTCCTTTTTCGGCTATTGCGGCTGGCCGTCCGTTTGTCTCACTGAGGACGATGTCCTCTACACCGCCTATTCCGGTTTTCGCGCCAGTCATGTCTGTCCGTTTGGGAAAACCTGTCTCACACACAGTCGCGACGGCGGTAAAACCTGGTCGATCCCGTCCGTCGTGAACGACACCTGGCTCGATGACCGGGACGCGGGGATCGTCTCCCTCGGCGGAAAGAGGCTGATGATCACATGGTTCACCAATCCGGCGGACACCTATGTATCCGGCGGTGCATTCGGTGTTTGGAAACCGTCACAGCCGCTGACCGATGTTCTGTACCCCCAAGCACCCGCGGCGTATCGCGGCGGCGGTTCGTATTACCGAATCTCCGAGGACGGCGGTGATACATGGGGCGAGATCTCGAAGCTGCCGATCTCCTCCCCGCACGGTCCGACCGTTTTGCAGAACGGCTCCCTCCTGTATATCGGTAAGGAGCTGTGGTGTCACGAAAACCGAGAGGCCGATCATGTGATCCGCACCATGACATCGACAGACGGCGGCAGAACATTCACGGATCTCGGCACCGTTCCCTTACCGGACGGATACGCCTGGACGGATTTCTACGAACCGCATGCCATAGAGTTACCGGACGGAACGATTCTCGGGACCATCCGCGCCCACAAACCGTATTTCACCGTATTCCTGACCCGCTCCGCGGACGGGGGCAGAACGTGGTCTATGCCGGAACAGATGGGTGTACTCGGCTCTCCGCCGCATCTGCTCGTACACTCCTCCGGTGCAGTCATCATGACGTTCGGCAGACGAGAGAAACCATTCGGTGAACGTGCCGTGGTCAGCTATGACAACGGTTTGACGTGGGATACCGAATATGTTCTGCGCGATGATGGCGTAGACGGCGATCTCGGATATCCGGCGACCGTGGAACTGTCGGACGGCAGTCTCCTCACCGTCTATTACCAGCGCATCCCCGGAGACAGACAGGACAGCATACTTTACACAAGATGGGAGCTTTAACGATGGCATACGAAAATCTGTACGGCATTCTGCCTGCCCTGATGACGGCATTCACCGACGACGGGGCGCATATCGATCCCTCAAGGATCCGCACTCTGGTGCACCACCTCATCAACTCCGGCGTACACGGATTGTACGTAGGCGGTTCATCCGGGGAGATGCTCCTCTGCTCGACGGAGGAACGGATGGAGCTTTTGGAAACCGTTCTCGACGTGACGAAAAGTGCGGACAGAAAAGTCGCCGTGATCGCCCATGTCGGCTCTACGGGGACAAGAGAAACCCTTGCCCTCGCACGACACGCCGCGAAAGCCGGTGCGGACGCGGTATCCTCCGTCACACCGCTCTATTTCGCCTATGGATTCGCCGAAGTGCGCCGCTTCTATGAGGAGATCGCCGATGCCACGGAGCTGCCCGTGGTGATCTATAACATTCCCGCACGCACCGGTATGACCTTGAACGCTACCCAGCTCGACACGCTGCTGTCGATCCCCAATGTCGCCGGAATGAAGTTCACCTCGTCCGACTTCTATCTGCTCGAACGGCTTGTAACGGCGCATCCGGACAAGATCTTCTACAACGGAAGCGACGAGATGCTCTTATCCGGTCTGGCGGCAGGCGCGCACGGCGGGATCGGTACCACATACAACTTCCAGCCCGCGCGGATGCTTTCGATCTATCGGCTCTATCACGAGGGCAAAATGGCGGAGGCACTCGAGAATCAACGGCAGGCAAATGCCATGATCGAGGCGGTGCTCGCATACGGCGTGCTTCCGGCGTGCAAGGCACTCCTCCGGATCGGTGGACTCGACTACGGATCCTGCCGCGCACCGTTTTTGCCGCTTTCCGACGAACAATACACCGCGCTTGCAGAAACCGCCACAGGGAAAATGGGCGAAGGGTTTATGCTGCGGTAAACGGTTTTCCACAATGTAGAAAACAAAACAGATCGGATATTTTTGCGTATCCGATCTGTTTTCCGTTTGGGGATTCGGTTATTCCACGATGAGCAGTGCGCCGTGGCAGTTTTCGAGAAGGAACGAATACCGATCGTCCGCATCCGGAGTCAACACACGCGTGCCGTTTTTATCGCAGAGGGTGATTTTGCGGTCGTGGGCGACAAAGGACACGGTGTGGGATGCCGGAACGGTATCCATTGGGTCGGTGGCGTTGCAGATAAACATCGCACGAGAGGAATCGTTCAGCGGATTCCGGGAGACCATATCGCCGCAGATCAGCTTGCCGCCGTTTGCGTGGAGGTCGAAAATAAATCCGTTGTTCGCCGTGGAGACCGGCTTTTGCTGCAGCTTTATAAGCTCCGGATCGTCCTCCGTGTACCCGACAAAGTGAGTGGCGGTTCGACGATAGCGCATATACGGTGCGCCGATCGCCTTCAGCTCCGTGTTGACGCAGCGCAGCTTCTCGTACTGCTCCGTTTTTTCCCCGTGGTCGTCCAGTACCTGATTGTGCCACCAGCCTGCGGTATAGCACGCCCAGATGATACTTTCCGCACCGAACGCCATAGCGGAATACGCCTGTACACGCAGTTCATTTTCGCTGATCCAGTGTTCCGGCTTGTTGGAATTGACCTGCAGCACGATCCACATACTCCGACCGGTGCGCAGGCAGGCATCGGAGACGATCCGCAGATTCTCATACGCGCCCGCCACGGATGCGGAATACATATAGTAATCGTAGCAGATGTAGTCGGTCGGGACGTTCTCGATATACCGCTCGATATGCTCCGCGTAGGTGGCAGTGCCGAGCTGGTTGACCGTCTCTACGGCGTTGTTTTTCGCAACCGATGCATAATTCGGATAGAGATTGAGGTACGCAAACTGATTCGGGAACACGCGGTTCACGGTATCGATCACACGCCCATAGTAGGGGAAATCGAGTGCGGAGGGTTCGTCTCCCACATCAATGCCCCAGACGGCGGGATGATCCGCAAATTTTGCTGCCGCTTCCGCGTATTTAGATAGCGGATTGCTTTCCGACAGCTTGCCTGCGTTGTTGCCGTCACCGCCCCACCAGCCGGGAACCACATCGGTCACGATCGCACCGACGCCGTATTTTGCGAACGCATCGAGGATGCCGGGCTTTTTCGGGCTCAGGCAGGTGATAAAGTCGATGGCGCATTCCGCAATCTCCCGGACATGCCGCTCGGTCTGTGCGTAAGGCTGCAGGATATACGCGCCGATTTGCAGCTTTGCGCGATCCATTCTTGCAGGTTTCATAAGATAGCTCCTTTCGTATCCGATACATTTTTTCATAGGATAGCACAATGGGACAGATTTGTCAAGAAAATTTTCCAGAACTTTCTGGGAAACCTTTCAGGCAGATACAATATTAGGGTGGGATATTCGTTCAGAAGAGCAGTGTATCCACCATCGAGAGCAGGTGCGTAAGCACCTCAATTTTTGAATTTGTCGATTGACAGTCGGGATCACTTTAAATCTTGGAGTCATCGGAAGTAAATTCCATAATGTCATCTATTGTGCAGTCCAATGCATCACAAATCTTTCGTAGAACATCGGTTGAAACATCTAACCCCTTGGAAAGCTTTGTCATGGAATAATGCGTTATTTCCGCTTTTTTCTCTAATTGACTTTTATTCATGTCTTTATCTATTAAGAGCTTCCAAAGTTTTTTGTAGCTGACTGCCATGGCGAACCTCCATACCTGCAAATTTCATATTATCATTTTTATTATAGCACCAAACACGCTACTACTCAATCGTGAAGTATGATTATCGAAATAATTTGTTCTTTTTCGTATTTTAAGTTTGTTATTCGTACACTTGCTTCCAAAAAGAAAGACCGCTATCATTTCTGACAGCAGTCATTCTTTCAGCTTATGAAACGGGTCATCAGTTCGCCTATAGCTTCGGCTCGTCCGACCTTGCCGCAAGCAGTGCCATCGTCTCCGCCTCTATATCTGCGGAAGCATCATCGCCGCAAAACAGGAAGACACAACACACAATACGCAAAGCAGAAATGCGCAAAGCGACCGGAGCCAAATCCATTTTTTCCTGTTTATCTTACCTCTCCACGAGTTTTCACAAAGTATGCACCGCACTGCCTCAGTACGCTCGCCGCACTGCCTCAGTATGCACCGCACTGCCTCGGTGCGCTCGCCGCACTGCCTCAGTGCGGCGGGAGGAAATCCAGGCATCGCTGTTTGTAATCCGCCGCCTCGTCATATACGCCGTGTCCGTAACTGTCGTCATAGAGATAGATCTCACAGTCCAACGCCTCGGCGATCTGCTCCGAACCTTCTGCCGTCACAACGCGATCTCCTGCAGAGCCGATCACCAGAACGGGACACCGGATAGAGGACAGTTCGTCATAGCAGTCAAAAGTTCTGCACGCCTCCGCCAGAATGATAAACCGGCGGTATTCCTCGTCGCTGATGCCCAGATTCGAGGAGATCAGGGATTCGCGATAGCTCTCCAACGTGGTTGCGGAATATACCTTATCCGCGAAGCTCTCCAGAAGTCCGACCTCCTCCTTCTTCTCCGCCAGATGGATCCATTCCTCCAAAACCTGCTCGAATGTATCGTTTGGTTTGGCAAGCGTGGAGCCGAGAATCAGCGTATGCACCAGCTCCGGATGATCGATGGCGAGGTACATGGCGATCATCCCGCCCTGAGACGCGCCAAACACATCCGCATCCGTGATCTGCAGCGACTGCATAGCCGTCGCGGTATCCTCCGCCATGTTCCTGACCGTATACCCCTCCTCAATATCCCGGGCTCTGTCGAAAACATAAACCGTATATTTCTCGGTGAAATCCGCATAGGCCGCCGCAATCGCGTCGGCTGCCCCCATCACGCTGTGTATGGATAAGCCTGGAAGGATCACAAAGGCTTTCTCCCCGTTTCCGAACACAATATAGTCCATATCCACCTCTCCTGTTGAAGCCGTTTTTACGCTTGCTGACGATTGTGCTGCAGCGGAAGCGTCCTCCCGCTCCTTCGCATGACAGGCAATCAGCATAAACAGCAATCCCCTGATGACAAGCAGGGAAACGATCCGTTTATTCATACCGTTTTTTGCTCTTTATATGTATATTTATACACCAGTAGAGCTTCTGTACAACGATGCCGCTTAGCGTGAGATATTCGGTTTCTGCTTTTTCCCAGCGTATTTTGCCGTTTTTTGCGCCATTTTGCCGTTTCTGCATACCTCTTTTTTTACTATTCATATTATACACGATACAGGCATTTTATGCAAGATATTATCTGATGTAGAAACGCCGGATAAATCAAGTTTTTGCGTAAAAATAACTCAATTTATCCAGCGTATGCAAAGTAATCCGGTATTGTACGACACAAAACGAAACGATGGAGACGATCCAGCGCTCTTAAGCATTTCCATGCAGGTGTTCGCGTCACTCTGCCAAGATCCGGAACAGCTCACCGAACAGAGCGTCGCGATGGATGGCGGTCACGCGGAGATAGAGGTGGCGGTGATCATTAAAGGAATACGTGCCGTCGTAGGTCGGCATCGGCGCGTGATCGATCACGGCGTCCATAAAGCGGTTGCCGTCGTTGAGGAGCCATGCCGCAGCGCATACGTCCCAGATGACCCGGCTCCACACGTGATCCTTCGCGTAGGTTTCCGCTTCCGCCACGGTATGGCGCACGAGATACTCGCACAGCGCGTTTTTGCCGCCGAGCCAGTATTTCAGCTCCGGTTCTGTGGTGTAGAACGCCGATACCACGCCCATACAGGGTAGCTGCACAAGGGGACAGCCGCAGCCGAACACGATCCTTGCCGCCGCGATATCCTGCACCATATTGAATTCCCTGGTGTCGACCCAATGGATGTCGTGACCGCCGAGCCAGATGAGTACAATCCGCTCCGCGATTTCCGGATTTTTCAGAAGCGCGGACGCTACGTTTGTGATTGCACCGATCGCCACTACGTACAGCGGATGTTCTATGGTGTACTCCATTGCAAGAGCGGCAAGATGCGCGGCGGCAGGACTTTCGACCGGTGTCTTTTCATCCGGCAGATACGTCCGGGAGCCGCGGTACACATTTGCCTTGTCCGCTTCCCTGCCCATCAGCGTGAGGAGATTCAGAATCTCGTCATAGCTCCTCTCCATGCCGTCCTCGGGAGAGGTGGAATTGTTGTTGAAAAACGGGGCGGCGTAGATGGCGCGGACATTGCATTTCGGCGACTTCATCATCAGCGACAGCGCATATTGGTCGTCGATTTCGTTGTAGGTATCCGTATCGAGTACGCAGTCCACGCACCCGGTCGGGACGGATAGATTTTGCAGTCTTTGCAGATCGTTCATGAGTTTCCTCCTGCTGTTCGATTGATTTTCACGGTAATTATAAAATGAACGTTTCCTTCGGACAATGCAAGGATACGTCAAATACATCGGGATTTTGCGTCAAAAGCCTGCGATTGAAGAGCTTTTTGAACCAAAATCAACCGTATATCAGCGTTTTCTCAGCCGTTTTTCTTCTGCGCAAACAGCCAGTCGAGTACAGGACCGGACGCGCTCGCGGCGTGCCAGACATTGTGTCCGAAGCCGTTCAGGTCGGTGAAATTGATTTTCGTGCCGCCCGCTCTCCGAATCGCGTCCACGGTATCCGCCGTGCCGGAGAAGAGTACCGCATCGTCCCGGCTATGCCATGCCCAGATCGGGATCTCTTTGAGTACGTCCGCCATATCGGGATCCCCGCCGCCGCAGAGGGGAATTGCCGCCGCGAATACCTCACCATGACGCGCCAGCACATCCCACGTGGCGTATCCGCCCATCGACAGTCCGATCACGTAGATCCGGCTCCGATCGACGGCGTATTCTGTGGTGATCTTTTCAAAAATCGCCCAAGCCGTCGACAGCGCACGCGATTCCGGAACCGCCTTGACCGAATACGTCCCCTCCAGCCACGATGTGTTCACCCATTGCTCCTCGTCCGGACACTGCGGGCACAACACAATCGCATTGCTGCAATATTTCGGGCGCGTTTCGAACAAATCCGGGATGCATTGACGCATGAGGATGGCTTTGTCCCGTCCGCGCTCCCCGGCGCCGTGGAGGAAAAAGATCATCGGATAGGATTGTGCGGGATCGTAGTCGTCCGGCAGAGACAGTGCATAGGGCATACTGTAACCGGTATCTGTTTCGTATGTCAAAAATGCAAATCGTTCAAGTGTAAACATCTCTGTACCTCATATTCTATGAAAATTTGTGGAATAGTATACCGTTTGTACGCGTGCTTGCCCATACAATGGGGAAATTTCGGGGGCAGCGAACTCACCAACGCCATGTGCGATCCTCTCCGTCCCCGTACCGCACAAGGGTGATCGTTCGCTCCGACGGCGTGACCACCGCGACATCGATGGTCGCCGGGACATTCGCCCGGCCGCGCAGCTCAGGATTGACAGCAGGGTTAGAGGACGCGGTGACGAATTGGGCGCAGGGCAGCGCGTTTTTGCCGCCGGATTCCGCATCTCCGGTGATTCTTTCCTCGCCCGGGAGCCAGAAAGAATCGTTGTGCATATGTCCGCTCAAGGCCGCGATAAGGCAGGCGTGTTCTCCAGACGGCGCCATATGGATTCCCATCTCCGCATTGTCGTAGGCTGTATGGCTCTGGAACGCGGCGAAAATTTTCTCCGCCACATCCCGATCGGCGATCCAACCACACAGGGCGGCGATGGTGGATTCTGTGGCACACTCTCCGTTCCAGGTGCCGAGCAGCGCCGTGCGCTCTCCGCGGTATTCGTAGTAAAACGGCACGTGCATCACCAGCAACACCGGACAATCGCAGCGAAGGGCGGTATGGGCAAGCCAGCAAAGCTGCGCCTTCCCATATTCCCACGCGGGAGTCGGATGCGCCGCCGCAAGCTCGGAATCGGACGGCAGGGACAGGCAAACCATGCGAAAACCGGGAAAATCGACATAGTAATACGCACTCTCACCCGATCTGACCGCCGTATTTTTATCATAGCCGTGGCTGACCGTATACCAGAAATCGGGCTTGAAAAAGTCGGTGCCGATGCCGTCGTGGTTGCCGTTTACGGGATAGACGGGACAGGCGAACATATCCGCACAGCGGTTGAAAATCCCACTGAGCAGTCCGGCAATCTCATCGTTTGACGCGTGCCGTTCCCTGCCGAGCATGGCAAGATTGTCCCCCAGCGCGATTACGCCGTCCGGAGCTGTGGTATCCGCAAGGGAGGCAAGTGCGGAAAAGAGACTATCGATTCCCGCCTCGGTCAGCGTATGCGTATGCGGATCGGTGAAAATCGGGAAAACAAGTGAATCGGCGCGCCGTATAGCGGAAATCCGTTCGGCGACGCGCGCGGATTCCGCAGTGAAAATAGCAGTCATGGAATACTCCTTTTTGAAGGATAGGAGGGGGGAAAGCTTCCACAAGGATACCGTTGCCGCTCCTCTATGGTCTTTCCGTAAGTATACCACAAAATTTCCCATGTTGCAATAGCGCAGGCGGTATATTTTCCCTCGCACGCACACGTCGACGGAGTGAATGACACGGCAACGATGACGGTACAACAAAAAAAAGTCGGAATTTCCTTCGGATTTTCCGGAACTTTTTGGATTCCGCAACGTCTACTAATGAAATTATCTTAGAATATTCTGCAAAATTACAATTTCATATCTGACGTCTCAGGAGGTACCACGCATGAAACCCATTCTCGCGTTGTTTCTGACTCTCGCAATGCTTTTGCCGCTTGCCATGTATGCCTCTGCCGCGGATACGCCCGCCGCCGTTCTTGCAATGGGAAAAAAGGGAGAAGCACTTCTTGACAGACTCCTTACCAGACAATTTGACGCATTCTGCGCCGGGAAAAATGTCTATACAGCGGATATTCTCGCTGAGACAGAGGAAACGCTGCTGTACCGCGAATACCTCTGGTGGGACTGCGAAACTTATATTCGCGGGGAACTGCCCTGGTACAGGTATGAATACAGTCTGTCCTTTGTCCGTGCGGAGGGGAATAAGCTGCAATACACCGTTGATCTTTCCTATTGGTATGCCAATGACGGTGAAGCCCTTGGGCAGTCTGGTATTCTGTACACGATACAGCTGAATACAGATAGCAATGATCGGCGTATCACAGCAATCGACACGAATGAGTCAAGCTTTGACCTTTTCAAATACAAGTTTGAACAAGCGGCAGGAACTGCACCGGATTTGTCAACGCGCGGGATCACAAATCTGGCGATCTACAACGACATGCTGATGTTTGTGAACGGCAATTCCAACGTGATGACACCAAAAGAGGCAGGAAAGCATCTGCTTGACTTGCTCCTGCAGAAAGAGTATACCGCCAGATGTACCGGATTGCCGGGTGAATGGGATGCTCTTTTTACAGACACACCCGGTACTGCACATTATAAACAATATCTCCTTACTAATACATATAGCTATCGGAGTGGAGACCTACCGAAGTGGTATGCGTATAAATACAAAATTTCCTATGCGAATGAAGACGATCCGGAGGACACATCCTATTTGGTACGTGTCGAGAATTTCCCTGATGAAGCAGGTTTCACAAGTTCGATGGGTATTGACACTATACAGTACAATCTAACGATTTTCAAAACAGAGGATGGATACCGAATTGTAATATAACCTCCAACGACAACGGTTTCTTTCTATATGAAATGTGTTATTACAACATATTCGATTCGCTGGAGAACACTTCTGAAACGCTTGAAGAGTTATTTCCAAATCTGCCACTGGATGATCTTCTGGATAAGTTCCACACATATATATCTTGTTTAGACTACCCTATTTCCACAGACAAGGAATTGAAGGAACTGTATAGTTCCATACGAAATACCGTATGGTGGTCCACTTTTGGACGTTTTAACCGTTTGTTCGCTTCTTTACAGGAACCCGCAGAACTTCCAACCACCGCAGCCGCCTACAATATCTTAGACGTCACCGAGCAATATCTCCGTGCGCTGCTCATTCGTGCTTGCGATGCGCGCTGCGGCACCCTGCCGTTTTCTGCAGACGGGATTCTGAAAGGGCAAAGAACGCATGCCTACGCAGCCTATCTCGCCGACGACATACAAAAATGCCAGAAAAGAGGCGATTGGGCGTTTTACAACATCGACACACACCTTGCCTCCATTGACAACGACGGCATCAGCTTTGACGTAACAATTGAATACTGGAGCGAGGATTCGTATCTGCCGATGGAATGGAACAACTTCACGATATGGCTGAATTCTGCCTTCACGGAGGAGGAATTTTACATCCGGGAGATCCGCTCGGACGAGCCGGGATATCTGGCGTATCTACAAAAAGAAGCCGTCCAGCCGCATCGGGAGTTTCCGCTGCCGCATGTACCCTGGTTCTGCGCACCGGTACCGCAGAAGCTCCTGCATGGCTCCGTTTCCGCGTGACTTTCCCGCAAGAATATACCTCGTTGCGTGCTGCGGCGAGGTTTTTCTCTTTTCAAATCCCGCAATTGACTTTCCCCACTGATTGTGCTACAATATTTGTATCTATTTACCCGGGAGGAAACCATGGCAGAGCAGGGATACCAATCGAATATGCCTCAGGACGCAGCGCAGGGCAATGCACAGCAATCCATCGCCGGTATCGTGGACGACATCGTGTACCAGAGCGAGGAGAGCGGGTATGTAGTCTGCGTGATCGAGGATGCGGCGACTGGGGAACCCATCACTGTGGTAGGGACGATCCCCTATCTCTCCGAGGGAGACCGGATCACGGTGCAGGGCGAATGGGTCAATCATCCCACCTATGGAAGGCAGTTCAAGGCAGTATCCTACGACAAGGAACTGCCCGCCGACCAGGGCGACATCCTCCGCTACCTCGCGGGCGGCAACATCAAGGGGATCGGCCCCCGGACAGCGCAGAAAATGGTGGAGCTGTTCGGTACCGATACGTTCACCGTCATTGAGGAGCATCCGGACTGGCTCTGCGATGTACCCGGAATCACGAAAAAAAAGGCGCAGTCCATCAGCGAACAGTTCCGCAACATGGCAGGCTCCCGCGCCGTTATGCTCTTCTGCCGTGATTTCTTCCCGTCCGCGACCGCCATGCGCATCTACAAAAAATGGGGCAGCGGCGCGGTGGATCGAATCCGGAACAATCCCTACGCCCTGTGCCGCAGCTTCAACGGGATCGGATTCCGGCGCGCCGATCAGATCGCCGTACAGCTTGGACTTTCCTCCGATTCTCCGGAGCGATTGACAGAGGGCATCTGCCACATCCTGACCACGGAATCCCAGCGCGGTGGTCATACGTGTCTCCCGGAGGCAGACGTATTGCGCATGGCAAAGGATCTGTTGTTCGCCGGAGCGTCCCTGTCCCCTGAGGAGGCAACCGCAAAGCTCTACGCCGCGTGCCGGAACGCGTGTGCCGACAGCCGTCTCGTATCCGTGATACACGAAGGAAAGAGCTATTTATATCTTCCCTATTTTTACAGAGCCGAAAAATATGTTGCCGAAAAGCTGGCATTTCTCTCCGGACGGTGCGCGAGACTCGATGTGCGCGACATCCCGTCCATGATCGAAAAAAGCGAAGCACAGTGCGGCTTCACGTATGCGAAAATGCAGCGGCAGGCCATCGCGGATGCGCTGACAGACGGCGTGATGATTCTGACCGGCGGTCCCGGTACCGGCAAAACAACGATTATCAAGGGACTGCTCTCCATTTTTAAGTCGCTCGATATGCAGATTTCTCTCTGTGCACCGACCGGGCGAGCTGCCAAACGGATGAGCGAGGCGACATCCCATGAAGCGAAAACAATCCATCGTCTCCTTGAAATGGAATTCACCGGAGACGAGGACAATTCAAGTTTTGTACGCGATGAGAACAATCGGTTGGAGGAGGATGTGCTGATCGTGGACGAGGCATCTATGATCGATATTCTGCTCATGGAGGCACTGCTCAAGGCGGTCAAACCGGGCGCACGGCTCATCCTCATCGGCGATAGCGATCAGCTCCCCTCCGTCGGCGCGGGAAACGTGCTGCGCGATCTGTGCGACTGCGGCATATTCAATGTGGTGCGGCTGACGGAGGTATTCCGCCAATCGGAAACAAGCCGGATCATTCTGAATGCCCACCGGATCCACGATGGTGAGATGCCCGATCTGACCCCGCGCGCGGACGGCGATTTCTTTTATCTGCGGCGCGACACGGAGGAATCCATCGCCGGAACCGTGATCGATCTCGTGAAAAACAGACTGCCGCGTACGTATGGCGCGGATATTGTCGAGAAGATCCAGGTGATCACCCCCTCTCGAAAGGGATTTTCGGGAACAGAGAATCTGAACGTCGCGCTGCAGAGCGCGCTCAATCCCCCAGAGCCGGAGAAACCGGAACAACTCTGGCGCGACCGGGTCTATCGGACGGGCGACCGGGTGATGCAGACAAAAAACAATTACGCGATGGAATGGGAAACGGAGCATGGCAAGGAGGGACTCGGCGTATTCAACGGAGACATCGGCGTGATCACAGAGATCGACAGGGAAAACGAGTGCGTCGTGGTACGCATGGACGACCGGATCTGCCGCTACGACTACGGGATGCTGGAGGAGCTGGATCACGCATATGCCGTGACGGTTCACAAAAGCCAAGGCAGCGAATATCCGGTGGTGGTGATCCCGCTGTACGACTGCGCCCCGATGCTCCAAACGCGCAACCTGCTCTACACCGCCGTCACCCGCGCGTCGCGGATGGTGATCCTGGTGGGCAAATCCGCGGTACTCTCCCGGATGATCGAAAACAATCGACAAACCGCACGGTGTACGCTTTTTCGCAAGTGGCTGTCCGAAGCAGGAACGCAGGAATAGAGAATGGGAGAACGCGCGACAGAGCGATCGGAAAAATGCAGGAAACCCATTGATTCACCGCAAACACGAAGGAGCAGCGGGAACACGGACGTCTTTACCCCACACAAAAATCCGCCTCTCGGTCGTCCGACAGATAAAAGCCCCTATATTTCAGTCTTTTATCGCAAAAATCCGATTGATTCAGAGGTTCCTAAGAGATATACTGCTGCATGAACTTCACCGGACACTTCTATGCAGACGATATTGAAACGCCGTCGAATATCAGAGGATATTGACAAAATACGTAAAACGGTTCACAAAGTAGTGGAAGAAAAGGGATCCACAAACGGATATAATCTCCATAGTGTAGCTTTGAGAAGCTTCTTGTTTATCATATGGCTACTCTGTGGGGATTATATCTTTTTTGGGAAATGCTCTTTCTCTGATATTTCCGTTCCAACCTCTTGCAAAAGCAAAAAAAGCATGCTATAATAGCAATGCGGTTAGTCTTTGCTAACTGAAGCGGAAGGAGGCACACGGAAATGGATCTCGGAAAGCTGAAGATGTACAGAAGGAATACGCTGCTCGGTACGTTTGGATATTTCTGATGCTCGCGCGATCTGGAAGCAAATAAACAGGAGAAAAGGAGAAGAAAACAGACATGGAGGAAAAGAAAACAAGCCGCGTTGTTGTTGCGGATGATAAACGGATCAGCATATTTGCATCCCTGCTGCGCGGGTTCTACAGGCTCTCCGGCGCGAAAAAGGCGTTCCGTCTGCCGGAGAACGAGATCAAAAAGATTATCGAGAAGGAAAACCGCAGACGAGGCGTTTTTGCACCCACCGACCGCAAGGCGTATTATAAAACGATCATGGTGAACGATTTTCCATGCCTGATTGTCCGTGAACGGCCACAGCCGTCTGCACGTGCAATTCTCTACCTGTTCGGCGGTGGAATGGTCATCGGTCCCGATAAGGGTGACCTGCCCGTTATGCGCAAGCTGATGCGGGACACCGGCTGCGACGTGTGGTTCCCGTTTTATCCCCTTTGCATGGAACACTGCATCACGGAAACCTACGCGATGGTCTATACGTGCTATCGCAGAATGATCGAACTGTACGGCGGCGGAAATGTCAGCACCTGTGGTTTTTCCTCCGGCGGTGCGCTTGCCCTGGGCGTTGCCGCACACAACAATGCCCAGCCGGAGCCTTTGCCGCAGCCGAGGCATATCGTTGCCGTGTCCCCCGGAGAGGTGCCGTGGAACGATGCCGAAAAGGCGCGTATGCAGACATTGAACGAGCAGGATGTCGCCATTGACTACACTTTTATGGTGACGGTCGAAAAATTCATGCGCCACGGACAGGAAAATGTGCCGGATTATATGCTCTCCGGCTCACGCGGCAATTTCTCCGGTGTGGGCGATATTCATTTCCTCTACTCTGCGGACGAGGTACTCTACGGCGCGCTGCCGGATTTTGTGGATGCCTGTAAGCGTGCGGGCGTTCCGTATACTGCTTTTGCAAGACCGGGAATGGTTCACTGCTACTGTATGCTGCCGTACTTCAAGGAAGCAAAAGAGGATTTTGCCAGAATAGCGGACATTCTGAGGAAATAAGGAGCGGCGCACATGGTAGAAAAAACTATACATACAGAGAGGAGAATCTGGAGCGGATGGTCGGTCATCCGGAGAATTTTCAAGGAAGTACAGGCGGCGCACTGCCGCGATAGATAGGAGATACAATCATGAAGGACAAAGAATTGGTGTTTGACCGCACCTGCCACGTGCTGTATTCCAAACCGTGCAAAAAGGAAATTCTGGCCAAAATCGCTCTGCACTATCCGGAGGATGAGCGCGATGCGGTCTGGGAGCGGGTGCAGCGGCAGTACGCGGCGTATCTTGCCGATTGGCGCACCGATCTCGGTGGCAAAGAGAATTTTCACAACGGCGCGGGCGGTACCTACGACTGCATCGCCATTATGTGCTATTATGCCATCTGCAAAGATGTTGCCACGTTTCGTGAGATCGAAGAAATGGAGGAAAATCTGATTCTGCCTGCGTTCCGGAAGCTGAGCTTTGTTGACATCAACAAGCCGTTTTGGAAAAAGCTGATGTATCGGGCGTTCTCCACTGCCAAAAAACGCTGTGAAGCATGGCACGATTACGAGATTGATGTTGCCCCGTTTGATAAAAACCGACCCATCTATTATGAATTTACGGCGTGCCCTGCGGCAGAGTTCGCAAATAAGTTCGGACTGACGGAGATCATGCCCGCGCTGTGCAACGTGGACTATGCATCCATGGAACTGATTCACGCCCGCCTTGTGCGCACCACCACCTGCGTGGACGGCTGCCGATGCGATTACACCATCTGCGGCGATCATGATCCATATGTAAAGGAACATCCCGAATACCGCGATGAGGCGGGGTACAGGAGAAATAAATAATGCTTTTCCAAACGATTCTGTAGGGACTTATTCTCGGCATCCTTATGATACGGATTTGTCTTGTCAACATCCGCAGGGGTGCAGTCGGCATGACGGCCATTGCGGCGGCGCTGGCGGGGATCATGACGATACTTGTTCGCTGAGTGAGGTGTCTGTGAAATACAGAATCGAGAAAAACACCTTTTTTTCGACAGGGGGGTGGACGGAATTGAAATACAGATTGTGAAGAGCGGATTTGGAGACAGATAATGAACACGAGGAACGAGAGGAAGGAGGCAAAGTCATGAGAATCCTTGTATTTGGCGCAGGGGTGCTGGGCTGCAATCTGGCGAGAAATTTGTTCCGTGCCGGTAAGGATGTAACGCTCCTTGCGCGTGGAAACTGGGCGGATGAAATAAAAAAGAGCGGCTTGCGGATCAAGGACAAATTTTCGTTTAGCACATCGGTCAGCCATATTCCGGTGGTGATGGAATTGGAACCGGAGGATACATACGATGTGATTTTTGTGGTGCTGCGATATACACAGCTCGGTGCTGTCTTAGAAATACTGCGAGCCAATAAAACAAAAAATATCGTCTTTGTCGGTAACAATGTGTGCGCATCGGAACTTGCCGCTGTACTGCCGGAGAAAAACGTGATGTTTGCCTTTGCGCTCTCGGCAGGGCATAGGGAGAGTGACCGTGTGGTGTCCATAGATCTCAAAAAAATCACCATCGGGCAGCTTCGAGATTCGCCTTCAAATGAAAGGCTGATTGACCAGATTTTTGAAGGCGCAAGGTACAGGGTTGTCTATGAGCCGAATATGGAGGACTATCTCCTGTGCCATGCCGCATTTGTGGTTCCGGCGGCGTTTGCCTGCTACAAAACGGATGGAAACTTGAAAAAGCTCAGGGGCGATACGGTGTATCTGAATCGGCTGATCGACGCGAATATAGAGGGCTATCGTGCCATACGGAACGCAGGACACGAGATTCTGCCAAAGTCGGACACGGCTTTTGAGAGCGAAGCGTATCGGAAGCTCTGTCTGCGCTTTTACAGGCTTATGTGCGCCACCTCGCTGGGCAAACTCTGCGCCGCAGATCACGCCATGAATGCAGTTGATGAAATGAGTGCGCTGAACCGCGGTCTGAAACGGTTCTTTGACGTAAACGGCGCGGAATATCCGGTATGGTGTGCGCTGGAAAAAGAATGTGGGAGGTAATGAATATGAAACCTGACTATAAAAACTGGATTCCGAAGGGAATGTTATTTTCGCTCATCATGGGAACGGCGCTGTCCCTTGTGCTGCTGCTCGTTTTCGGCGTATTCGGCCTTGGTGTCAGGGGCAGCCTGCGTACCGCACTGGGCGTGATATTTGCTATCGCTTTTGTCGTGTGCGCTAAATTCACGGAGTGGTGCGTATACGCCTACAGGAGTTTTTCTTATGACGGTGAACGGAAGCTTTCCAAGCAGATCATCGACGGCACGGCGGAGTATGTCACGCTGCCGGAGGACGGTGTGGGGCTGGATATCGGCTGCGGCAGCGGCGCGCTGACCATTGCCTGCGCCAAGCGCAATCCACAGGGGAAAATGATCGGCGTCGACCGCTGGGGTAAGGAATACGCTTCCTTCAGTCTGCCGCTTTGCCAAAATAACGCAAAGGCGGAGGGTGTGTCCAATACGGAGTTCCGGCGCGGTGATGCCACGAAACTGGATTTTCCGGACGAGAGCTTCGATGCCGTGACCAGCAACTATGTCTATCACAACATCACCGGAAAAGACAAGCAGGAGCTTCTGCTGGAAACGCTGCGCGTACTCAAAAAGGGCGGTTGTTTTGCCATCCATGATCTGATGTCACCCCGCCGCTACGGCGATATGCAGGCATTTGTCGAAAAACTCAAGGCTATGGGATATGAGCGTGTTGCGTTGATCGACACGACCGACGGCAAGTTTATGTCTAAAAAAGAAGCCGCACACATCATGCTGACCGGATCGACGCTGCTTGTAGGCAGGAAATGAGGGGGCAACATAACTATTCTTCAGACTGCTTGTGATAGACCGGATATCACGGAGCAGGCCCGCCTTTCTTCAGAAGGCTGTCTGCCGCTTTGCCGGAAACGCGTCGGGAAATGACTCTGGAAAAAATAAAAATTTTCGCGTAGTTTTCAGCCAATTTTCAGAATCGTGTGCTATACTATACTCCAGTAGAATCTCATAAACCACTCCCGCGGCATTCTGTCGCGGATTTAGGAGGATATGCCTTGATTGCAGTCAAGAATCTGACCAAAAAATACGGCGATTTTACCGCGGTGCGCGATGTGAGCTTTACGATGGAGAAGGGTTGCGTATACGGTTTTCTCGGCCCGAACGGCGCGGGAAAATCTACCACGATGAACATCATCACCGGGTGCCTTGCCTCGACCTCCGGCTCTGTCTCCATCGACGGACTGGACATCTATGAGGATGCCGTGGACGCGAAAAAGAAAATCGGGTATCTGCCCGAGCTGCCGCCGCTGTACACCGATATGACACCGGACGAATATTTGCTCTTTGTCGGACGCGCGAAGGGATTGCGGGGGGACGCGCTCTATAAAGATGTCGATCGCGTGGAAAAACGCACCGGATTGACCGAGATGCGGTCGCGCCTGATCAAAAATCTCTCGAAGGGCTACCGGCAGCGGGTTGGAATCGCCCAGGCGATTCTCGGAGATCCGGAGATCATCATCTTAGACGAGCCGACCGTTGGTCTGGATCCGCTCCAGATCATCGAAATCCGTGAACTGGTGCGGGAGCTGGGACAGAATCATACCGTCATTCTGTCGAGCCACATTCTGTCCGAGATCAGCGCGGTCTGCGATTACGTCATCATCATCGCCCACGGGGAGATCGTTGCGTCCGATACCATTGAAAATCTCACCACCCTGTACGCCGGGAAAAGCACCATCGATCTCGATGTACGCGGCAACCGGAATGCGATTCTGCCCCTGCTGAATTCCTATTCGGAGATCACGGCGCGTGAAATCACGGACGGTGCAGGGGGACTGACCCACCTGCGCCTGACCTTACCCGGCAATGAGGACATTCGCGAGAGTCTCTTCTATCGTTTTGCCGACGCAAGGCTGCCGATCCTATCGATGCAGTATGAGGAAGTAACTCTTGAGAAGGTGTTCCTATCCCTCACCGAGGAAAAGAAGCCGGAGGAGGCAACAAAGCCGGACGGTACGGTGGATGTGTTCGCCGCGCTTCACGCTTCTGCCGTCGAGGAGAAGGCGGAGGCGGATCGGGAGGCATATCCCGATACCGAAGAGGATTTGCCCGCGACGGAGGAAGTATCGGACACCGATCCATCGGACACCGATGCGACGGATACGGACAAGCCTGCGGCGGAGAAAAAATCCGACACGAACGATGAGTATACACCGCTGTTTGGCGGTCGATGAGGAATAGGAGGAACGGATTTTGGGTGCGATTTATAGACGCGAGGTGCGCTCGTACCTCTGCGGTATGACGGGCACGATTTTTATGGCGTTTTTGCTATGTATGACAGGCATATACATGACGGTATACAATCTGATGGGCGGTTATCCGAGTTTTGAAACGGCTCTGTCCGGAATGGTGTTTGTATACCTCATTGCGGTACCGGTGTTGACGATGCGTTCCTTCTCGGAAGAAAAGCACGCGCGAACCGATCAGTTGCTCTATGCTCTGCCGCTGTCGATGACCTCTATCGTGATGGCGAAATTTCTGGCAATGGTAACGATCCTCTTTCTGCCGATCGTGGTGATTTCTCTCTACCCGCTGCTGCTTGCGACGTTTGGTACGGTATCGCTTGGCAGTGCGTATGGCGCGATCCTCGCTTTCTTCCTGCTCGGCTGCACGCTTGTATCCATTGGGATGTTTCTCTCGTCCCTCACCGAGAGCCAGGTGATCGCGGCGGTGCTTGGGGTGGCGGCAATGCTCTTCTGTTACCTCATGAACGGCATCGCGGGACTGATCCCGACCACGGCGCAGGCCTCCTTTGTCGGCTTTCTCCTGCTTTCATGTGTGCTTGGTCTGATCGTGCAGTCAGTGACGAAAAACGCTACGGCAGCACTGACCACGACCGGGGTATTGGTGCTAGTTATCGCGCTCCTCTACTTCTGGAAGAGCGATCTGTTCGCCGGAACCTTGCCGAATCTGCTGTCCGCGCTTGCTCTGTTCGACCGGATGAGCGATTTCACAAACGGCATATTCGATCTGACGGCGATCGTGTATTATATCAGCGTAACGGGACTGTTCTGCTATTTGACGGTGCAGTCCATGGAAAAGAAACGTTTTGCGTAAGGGGGTGTGCAATATGAATCAGACGAAGGAAAAACAGAAAAAAACGCGCACACCCGGCGGAAAACGGGTATTGAAGCTCGGCTCCATCAGCCTGACCACAACGGCGGTGGTGATCGCGGTGGTCGTGGTACTCAATCTTCTGGTTGGTGAGCTGCCCGCGACGGTTACAAAACTCGACCAGAGCGCACTGGAATTGTATACTGTCGGCGAGGAAACGGAAACGATCCTTGCGGGGGTAGATACCGATGTGCATCTCTATGTCCTTGCCGAACGGGGGATGGAGAACACGACGATTCTGACTCTGCTTGAACGGTATGAGGCAATGAATCGCCACATCAAGGTGGAAACCGTGGACCCGGCGACCCGCCCGACCTTTATCTCCCAGTATACGGAGGATACCTTATCCGAGAACAGCGTGATTGTGGAGTCCGCGCTCCGCTATACGATTGTGAACTACAGCGACATCTTCCAGACGCAGTATTCCGAGGAGGATTACTACAGCTACATGTATACCGGCGTGATGCCTACCGGGACAAAGTACTTTAACGGCGAACTGGCGTTTACCTCGGCGATCGATTACGTGACCCGTGCCGACCTGCCGATGCTCTACAGCCTGACCGGACACGGCGAGACGGAATTGTCTTCCACGTATCAGGGCTATATCACAAGCGAGAACATCGGCATGGCGTCTCTGTCTCTGCTCACCGTGGACGAGATTCCGGCAGACTGCACGGCGATCCTCATCGCGAACCCAACGTCTGACATCAATACGGATGAGCGGGCTATGCTCTCGAAATTCCTCGTGGAGGGCGGCAGCATCCTCCTTGTCACCGGTTATGACCACTATACAGAGACCGGGATGCCCAATCTGGCGGCGCTGTGTGCAGAGATGGGACTGGAATCCGTGGACGGACTGGTGATTGAAGGCTCTCGCGACCGGTATACGGGGTATCCGTATTCGCTCCTTCCGTCCATCGGTACATCGGGACCTATGGAGGATTTGTCGGATGGTGTGCAGTATGCGCTCATGAACGCGTCGCATGGGATTGTTTCCACCGGGACAGCCAGCGTGTATCCAATCCTCACCACCTCCTCACAGGCATATGTGAAATCCATTTCCGGCGCGGGGATTACCACTTTTGAGAAGGAAGACGGCGACATCTCCGGTGCCTGCTACGTAGGGATCGGCGTATCGGGAGAGGCGGACGGCACCCGGTCGGATACCTACAAATTCGTATGGTATTCCTCTCCGTCCATTATGGATGATTCGACGGATCAGTACGTTTCCGGCGGCAACTCGGCGGTATTCATGGCGTCGGTCGGCTGGATGGCGGAGAATCCGGTATCGCTCTCTATCCTTGCCAAGCAGCTCCAGGTGGAAGCATTGACTGTTACAGCGGGACAGCAGACCTTCTGGGCGGCTATGGTTACAGTGATTCTCCCGGTAGCTGTCCTTGCCATCGGATTTGCGGTGTGGTTCCGCAGAAGGAAGGCATAATCCATGACGAAAAAGCGCAAGAATAAGCTCGCTCCCATCTTTATTTTGCTCGCCGTGTTCGCGGTGATCCTTATCGCGTATCTCGCATTGTCGGACGCCAATGATCGCCGGGAAGCGGAGGAGAATGCTGCGGAGGACACAACGATCCTTCTCGCGGAACTGGACGCGTCTACGGCGACAAAGATCCGGTATAAAAACCGCGATCTGTCGGGTGAATGGATCACGTTCACAAAATCCGGTGATACGTGGCAGGCAGAGGATTCGCAGTTTCCGCTGAACACCGACCGCGTGGCGTCTATGGTATCGGCGATTTCCTCTATTGCAGCAAACCGTTCCGTGGATGAGGGGAGCGCGGCAGATTACGGATTGGACGATCCCGCGGTGCAGATCGAGATCACATACAATGAGGACACGACGTATCGCTACGCCATTGGGGACAAGAATACCTTCAACGGCGAATACTACTTCCAAAACGATGACGGCAAATTTTATATGATCGCGTCCGGGCTTCTGCCGTATTTCCAGTACACCATGGACGATCTCATCGCACTGGACAGTCCGGTGTCCGATATCCAAACGGAGTATATCAACGCCATCACCGTGACCCTGCCGACCGGTGAGGAGCGTGTGTTCACCACAGAGGAGGACATCGCAGCTGTATACGACCTGTTCTGCGAATTCGACTGTACGAGATACGCGGACTATTACGCCGATGATACAGAAATGGCGACATACGGAATTACGAAATCCGCCGGAATCTGCATCGACTATAAGAAATCGGTAACGGTGGCAAGTACAGAGACGACTTCTGACGGACAAAGCACGCAGGGAACCACCCTCATGGACACGACCTACATCCTGTACACGGGTGACAAGTCTGAGGACGGCAGCACGTACTACTACACGCCGCAGAAATCGACCATCGTTTACACCATCGAGCCGGAGGTGCTGGAAGCTGTCTGGCAGATGGAGCCGACCACAATCGAGGAAGCCCTGGAGGAGGCGGAAATCCTTGAGGGCGGGCAAACAGAAGAGGAATAAGAGTGCCACTGCTCCATGGTTTTTGATGCGAAGGCACGATAGGCTCGGAGCCGTCCATAGATTCATGAAATGAAACGTTCATGAAATAAAAAATCCGCTTACTTATTTTTATTTTCTGGACTTGTAGTCCTCGTCGATACGCTTTTTCCAATTCGTACCCAAAGGAA
>CAVIKO010000011.1:0-51757 GCA_963643035.1 bacterium | reverse complement strand
ATATAGAATAGAAAAAATTGTATTCCAGAAAAGGAGATTCTATTCATGACACAGAATAAATACGTTCTCAGCTGGATCGACGAGATGGCTGCTATGACACAGCCGGAAAAAATCGTCTGGATCGATGGCACCGAAGAACAGGCAAACGCTCTCCGCGCTGAGGCTTGCTCCACCGGCGAAATGATCAAGCTCAACGAAGAGCTGCTTCCGGGCTGCTATCTGCACCGCACCGCCGTCAACGACGTAGCGCGCGTAGAGGGCAGAACCTTCATCTGCACTTCCAAGAAGGAAGACGCAGGCAATATCAACAACTGGATGGATCCGCAGGAATGCTACGCCAAGCTCTCCAAGCTCTACAAGGGCGCAATGAAGGGCAAGACCATGTACGTCATTCCCTACTCCATGGGTATCGTTGGCTCCGATTTTGCAAAGTACGGCATCGAGCTGACCGACTCCATCTATGTTGTTCTCAACATGCTCATTATGACCCGTGTGGGAACTGCCGTTCTTGAAGCTCTCGGCGACAGCCCGGACTACGTAAAAGGTCTCCACGCAAAAGCAGATCTGGATGAAGAAAACCGCTACATCGTACACTTCCCGGAGGACAACACCATCTGGTCCATCAACTCCGGCTACGGCGGAAACGTGCTGCTCGGCAAGAAGTGCTTCGCACTTCGTATCGCATCCTACCTCGGCAGAAAAGAAGGCTGGATGGCTGAGCATATGCTCATTCTCGGCGTAGAATTCCCGAACGGCGAGATCAAGTACATCTCCGCCGCGTTCCCGTCTGCCTGCGGCAAGACC
The DNA here is from genome assembly GCA_963643035.1 of bacterium. Taxonomy (GTDB): domain Bacteria; phylum Bacillota; class Clostridia; order Oscillospirales; family CAG-272; genus UMGS1696. The sequence continues at coordinate 50,953 of CAVIKO010000011.1, read as the reverse complement.
AACCTCGCCATGCTGATCCCGCCGGAAATCTACCGGAACAAGGGTTACAAAGTATGGTGTGTCGGCGACGACATCGCGTGGATTCGTATTGGCAAGGACGGCAGACTGTGGGCTATGAACCCGGAGAACGGTTTCTTCGGCGTGGCTCCCGGCACCAACGAGCATTCCAACCCGAACGCCCTCGCCACTACAAAGAAGGACACCATCTTCACGAACGTTGTGCATGACCTCGACAACAACACCGTTTGGTGGGAAGGTCTGGACAACAATCCGCCGAAGAATGCGATCGACTGGAAGGGCAACAAGTGGGATTACACCAAGTACGACAAGAAGGACAAGTCCACCTGCGGTGCGCATCCGAACTCTCGGTTCACCGCAAAGGCAACAAACTGCCCGTGCCTGTCCTCTGAATTCAACAATCCGACCGGCGTACCGCTGTCCGCAATCGTGTTCGGCGGCAGACGTGCTAAGACCGCTCCGCTGGTGTACCAGTCCTTCAACTGGCAGCACGGTACCTTTGTTGGCTCCATCATGGCTTCCGAGACGACCGCTGCCGCTTCCGGCGCTGTAGGCGTTGTCCGTCGCGACCCGATGGCTATGCGTCCGTTCACCGGCTACAACATGGGCGATTACTTCGCACATTGGCTTGAGATGGGCAAGAAGATTCCGCACGCACCGAAGATCTTCCACGTCAACTGGTTCCGCACCGACGACGACGGCAACTTCATCTGGCCGGGCTACGGCGACAACTTCCGTGTCCTGCTCTGGATCCTCGCCCGTTGCGAAGGCACCGTGGGCGCTGACGAAACCGCGATCGGTTATGTGCCGAAGCCGGAAGACATCAATGTAGAGGGTCTGAACGGTGTTACGACCGACACCATCCGTGAACTTGTTTCCGTGGATCACGACAGCTGGAAAGCAGACATCACGAACATCCGCGAATTCTATGACCTCATCGGCGAAAGAGTTCCCGCGGAGCTGCGTACAGAGCTGGATGCTCTCGACAAGAGACTCGGCTGATTGGGTGCTATATCCAAATCAAAATCGGAGAGACTGCATATGCAGTCTCTCTTTTTGTATACACAAAACGCCGTCGTATCGGAAAGCCAAACGATACGGCGGCGTTTTTGTTTTTGTGTAAACGCAGTGAACGACTGTACCGTCATTCCTCGCTTGTCAGAGACGCGACTACCTTGTCCAGTGCCGCGGTCAGCTTGTTCTCGTTCTTTTCATAGATAGAGATCCAGTTGTCCTTCTTCGACGATAAGGCGTCGCGGAACAGACTGAACGTCATGCTGTTCATGCTGTTTGTGAACACGCGGCCAAAGTCGAACACGATCGTTTCGCGGATGATGTCGAACATCTGCGCCGACTCGTTGTCCGTGGCGTACTTCACCTTCATACCCGTTTCAAAGAGCGCTGGCGTGACGGTGCGGTAGCTCTCGGAGGCGAGACATTCCATGAGTGCCGCGGACATAGCCGGATCCTTCGCGTCCGCGGGAATGCCGTAGAGGGAATACGGGAAGGACATGACGGTGGAATACTCCTGCTGCGCCTCGTCGTATTTCGGGATCGGGAGGATCCCGTAGTCAATCTCCGCGTCACGGATCTTGATGGCGACATACTGGAATTCGTTGACGGTGAAGAGCGCTCTGCCTTCCTTGAACAGATTGTCCCCGATCGTGTAGCCGTCGAGGCCGGAAACCATGAGACCGTCGTTCGTATCAAAAAAGCCAACCAATGTCTGGAGAAGCCAATGCGTCCGTTCTCCGCCGAAGGACGCCGCAAGCACCGGGATATCGTCCGCGTTCTTTTCCGTGGTGCGCAGTCCGACACCGAAGAAGAACGGATCGCTGTAGGTGGTGTGGAGTACCATGCCGTAGCGGTCACCATCGTCCTTCTTGCCGTCGCCGTTTACGTCCTCATACACACCGGAAGCCATGGAAAGCATCGTATCCAGCGTCCATTTTCCCTCGTGTACCAGCGTATACGGATCGGTAAGCCCGTGATCCTCCACCATCTGCTTGTTGAAATAGGTCGCATACATATAGTAGATCATGTATGTCGAAATGTCGCCGGAGCAGAAGTATAGCTTGCCGCCGCAGGTTGCTTCCTCCATTAGAGATTTCGGCCACCAAGGCTTATCAAAGTTGAGATATGGCTGATCGGCTAAGTCGAGGAGCATGTGATCATACGCCAGTGTCGCGCCCGCCATCGAGTAGCCAGCCGCCACATCGTATGCCTGATCTCCGGCGCGTATGCTGTTCTCGATCGACTTTACCCACGTACCCTGATTCGGGTTGGAACCGGGTTCCAGAACGTAGTTCAGCTTCAAACCAAGTCTGTCCTCCACGGTGAGATTGCGCGCGTAGATCGCATCGTTCACCAGTTCCCCGTTCAGCTCGTCCGCGTAGAACTCGATCGCCGCCGGATCGCTCCAGCCAAACACCGTCGCCGTCACGCCGTCATAGCGCAGATCCGCAGGCAGATCGTCCGGCGTGTATAGTGTTTCCGATTTGGTTTCCGTTTCCGTCTGGGTATCTGTGATCGGTGCGTTCTCGCCGTTCTGTTCGACTTCCGTTTCGCCGCCGGAGCAGGACACCAGCATTCCCGCAAGCATCGCGACGATAAGTACGATGGAAATGTGCTTTTTCATGCCGTCTGATCTCCATTTCTGAATCCGTGTCAATTCGCACAGATTGATTTGGATACAATATACTACACTTCTTCGCGTTTGTCAACACATGTTCGTAAAGTTTGGATATAATTTTGATCAAACTGCGCATTTCCGCAGCAGTCAAAGCCCCTCGTACCTTCAATGTGACCCGCACCTTGTATCAGACATGATCTGCGCCGCGCATCAGACATGATCCGCGCTGTCCTCGTACAGGGGGAGTGGAAACCATGCAGCGGCGTAAGCGTTTTTCATCCGCTCCGGGGACATCGCGCCAAAGAAGAATGCGACCGCCTCCCGGTGCGCCAGCACCATATCCGGTGTTTTGTCCGTTTTTGTCACTGCCGGAATGCCGTCCTGCATCGCAATCGTGAACTGCTCATCCCCCGCGATTCCGTGAACCAGCACCGTCAATTCGCCGTTGCACATCGTGTTCGGCAGAGACTGTGCCTTCAGGTTTAAGAACGCACGCACGACCTTTTCGAAATGGAATATCGTACATTTCGCACCGTCATGAAGGGAGGAGTGCTCGCAGATGAGGGACGCCGCCGTGATTCGATCCACGTTGTACAGCGGTACGTTGAGATGCATGTCCTGGTGATTCTCCAGATACGCGCGTACCACGGCATAAAAATCGCTCTCATCTGCCAAAACCAGCTCATCCATTTCCCCAACTCTGTAGCCAGCGAAGCCGTATTTGCCATCCGTGATCTCGTAGAGTTTTCTGTTCCACGACCGGCATATGTCGAAAAACGCCGTGCGATCCCTTCTCATATAGAGCGGCTGTTTTTCGTGGAGAGCGAGCATTTTGTCCACCGCAGGATCGTCCGGCTCCGTCACCTCGCGAAAAGCGATCTCGCGCGGCGGCATATCCCGGAAGCAGTGGCGCGCGTTTGTCTGGTCGATGGTAAATTCCCACATCGGCTCCGCAGACTCATAGGAGAAATAGCCGTACCGCTGCCGTCTGCCGCCGAGATCGGAGTAATCTGCGCCGGACGCGATCATGTCGTCCACTGCCATGCGCATCAGATCCCGCATATACCCGCGCGACCGTGCATACGGATGAACCGCCACGTTGCCGATTCCATGTACGGACAGCGTTTCGCCGCAGACGGACTGTTCTCGGACGAACACACCGATTGCAGCCTTCAGTTTGCTGTCCTCGGTCACGACATAGCTGTTCTCACACGGCTGATATTCCGGCTTGTAGAGCTTGGGGAGGAGTTTCAGAAAATCTTCATCGTTACCGTTGAATCCGAATACGTAGTTGATGAAATCAAGATAGTCCTCCCGGTCGATCCCGTTTCCTCTGCCCTTGTAGATTTTCATTTCCATATCATACAAACCCCTTTCGGAATGATGTGACTAAATACGTGAAATGGCGTTTGTGAGATACGTCTCCGTCCCCTCTGCCACAAGCGTTTCGTATGCCGCGCGCGCTTTATCCGGATCATCAAACAGTCCAAATACAGTGGGACCGCTTCCGCTCATCAGCGGAACGCCGCCCTTATCCCGCAAGAGCCGATGGATATGCGCAGCCTCCGGATGGAGCGGAAGGATCACGCTTTCAAAGGTATTGTGCATATGCTGCGGCAAACGGTCGCCGTGCGTAAGGGAGGACAGAAAACCTTCAAAATCGCCGAAATCCGACGCAAGAGAATCACCGTAGCGCTTATCTAAGAGCCGATACGCCTGCGGGGTCGACACGCCCTCTCCACCGCGCGCCAGAACGATCGTGTAATTCGGGTGATACGCAAGCGGCGTGATCCGGTCACCGATCCCGAGTGTTTTCGCGCATCCGCCCACGATGCAGAACGGAATATCCGCACCGACCGTGCTTCCGATGGCACATAAGGTATCGAGATCGGTCGGGATCGTATCTGCAAACAGCTCCGCCATGGCAGACAGCACAGCCGCGCCATCCGAGCTTCCGCCGCCCAATCCCGCCGCGATGGGAATCCGCTTTTGGATCCGGATCGATACCCCCTCGCGCAGATCGTAATACCGCAGAAACGCATCGGCGCAGCGATAAGCGATGTTTTCCTCTCCGTCCGGCAGTTCTCCGCACAAATCGAGTAGGCGAATGTCCTCTCCGCCGTCACGCTCCACCGTCACCTCGTCGTACAGTCCGACCTGAAGCATCACGCTTTTGATGTCGTGGTATCCGTCCTCCCGTTTCGCCATCACGTCGAGATAGAGATTGATCTTGGCATATGCTTTTTTCGTACTCTTCATATATGATTATCTATAGGCCGCGTCTGTCCCGTAGGAACGCGCAGCACATCTCCTCAATGGATATGCCCAATGATCGGGTTCTCATGTATTTCCACTGCACCAATCGGGCAAAGCTCCTGACAGCAATAGCACCGGATGCAGTTTTTTTTCGCAATATGCGCCGTTTTTCTGCCGTTTTTCTCCCGCAGGACGATCGTTTTCGCCGGACAGGAGCGCACACATACACCACAGCCGACACATTTGTCTCGCATAATCCGCGGCTTAGACGCGAAAAATTCCGCGAACCTGCCGCCGCCAATGCCCGATAGATTTTTGAGAAATCGATTGGACGATGCCGCCGGGGGCGTGAATGGAACGTTTTCCGGTACTCGTTCCGTCACGGTGACAATGGTCAGCCTGTTATAGTCCCGTTCCACCAGTCCGCGCGCCGCCGCCTCATCGAGATACAGCACCGGGGTCGTGCATCCAATACAGTGTTCCGCCGCCACATCCAGCGCATATGTGGATTCCGATGCGAGCAGGATCCCGCCCGGTACCGGAGTGCCGTGGGTCGGTCCGTCTCCCTCCATTCCGACAATACCGTCGCAAATCGCGATCACCCGGCAGCGGCTGTAAAGCATCTCATTCAGATCGATCAGCATGGCAGAGAAATCATCGAGATGCGGATTGGCGGCATGCAGGGAGAATTTTTCCACACCGGGGATCAATCCAAAAAGATTCTTTGTCGCTGCGGAAAGTCCGACCAGCCCGTGCGTTTTCAGCTTGCAGAGATCGATGCATACATCACACTCCAGTGCGGGCTTTATGATGTTGCAGCCATGGAGTCGTTTGCCGGGAAAAGTCACACTCTCGAATGAAAAATCCTCATTCAGCGTCACGCCGGGAATCGCGCGCAGTCCGTCCAGGCCACAGGCGTGATAGACGGCGTGCATATTCGCGCTGTTATACGGTCCGCCGCAGCTCTCCGCCACCACGATTGACGCGGCATGCCAGTCCAGCAGAATTTTCGCCAGTGCTGTGAGCAGAATCGGGTGGGTCGTCGCCGCAAATTCCGGTTTTTTTGCCATCACAAGATTCGGCTTGATGAGGACTTTTTTCCCGCGTATATCCGCTTCTCCGACAGAAATCGCCGCGAGCAGTCCGGTCAGCGCAAACCGCACGTCGGCCTCGTCATAGACGGGACAATATGCGCGGGAGACAAGATTCGTAGTCATGTATGGTTCTCTTTTGATATAGGTATAATATGTTACTATAGAGTATACCACATAATCCGACAAAGTGCAATAGACATTTTCGGCAAATCGGAAGTGACTGCCGCCGTACCGTTCATAGTGCGGACACATCCTGTCGGCAGCGCGCACACAAATCGTCGATGGCGGGACGGGTATTGTTTTCTTTTGGAAATCGCTTGACATCCCCCGGTATTCATGCTATACTTTTCCTATATATATATATTAACACCGTATTCCAAAACAATACGGAATACAAAGGAGTTCGCCTATGAAATGCCCTTCCTGCGGTTCTCATGAAAGCAAGGTCATCGATTCCCGTCCCGTGGAGGAAAACAACTCGATCCGACGCCGCCGGGAATGCCTTGACTGCCATATGCGCTTTACTACGTATGAGGTCATCGATGTGTATCAGCCTGTAGTTCTGAAAAAAGACGGCACCAAGGAGCTGTTTGACAAAAACAAGTTGCTCTCCGGTCTTTTGAAAGCGTGTCAAAAACGTCCCGTCAATGCGGAAGCGGTTGCAAACGACATTGAATCCGCGCTCTACAACAGTATGAAGCGTGAAATCTCGTCCCAAAAAATCGGAGAAATGGCGATGGAACGACTCCGGGAACTGGACACTGTGGCATATGTGCGTTTCGCCTCCGTCCACCGCGAATTCAAAGACATCGATGCGTTTGTCAAGGAGATTTCCGAGCTGAAAAACGACAGCGCAAAGGATACCCGCCATGACAGCTGAACACAAATCCCCTCTGCGGATTGCCGCCCTCTTCTGCCTCTCTGCGCTTGTTTTCTCCGGCTGCTTCCATTTTCGGAACGCAGACGGCACACCGCTTGAAACAGAGCCTGCCAGACCGTCTGACGGTGTAGCGCGGGAGACTGCAGCGTATTCCGACGGCGGGATTCCCATGCCGAATGAGACGGCGATCCCCGATCAGACGAGCGCGCCGTTGGAGACGGCAGAGCAAACCGATCCGTATCTCGGCGTGGATGTATCCTTTATCGCCGCCGGGGACAATCTCATCCATCCGAATATCTACATTGATGCGGAAGCCCGTGGGGGTGCCGACAAAGAGTACGACTTTCTCCCTGTTTACAGTGATGTAGCGGATCAGATTGCCGCCGCCGATTACGCCTTTATCAATCAGGAGACGGTCATGGCGGGCGCGTCCTACGGTTATTCCGGCTATCCATGTTTCAATTCGCCGCAGCAGCTCGGACTGGATCTCGTCACTGTCGGCTTTGACATTGTGAATATCGCAAACAACCATATGCTCGACATGGGCACGCAGGGACTGTCCGACACCATGGATTTCTGGCACACCCAGCCCGTTCTGCTCCTCGGCGCCTTTTACGACGAAGCAGACGCGTCAAATCTGCGCACGCTCAACGCCGACTGTGGGATTACCATAGGGATGCTCTCCTACACCTACGGCACAAACGGCATTGTGAAAAAGGCATCCTCGCCGATCGATATTCCCTACATTGATGCGGAGCGGATCAAACGCGAGGTGAAAGCAGCGCGGGAAGAAGTGGATTTTGTGATTGTATCCATCCACTGGGGACTGGAAAACACGCATACACCGACAGACGAGCAGGAATATCTCGCACAGCTGATCGCGGATTCCGGAGCGGATGTGATTCTCGGACACCACTCGCACTGCATCCAGCCGATTGAATGGATTGAAACGGATCGGGGACGGACACTGTGCGCGTATTCGCTCGGCAATTTCATCTCCGGAATGGCGCGTCCGATGAACGCCGTCGGAGGACTGTTGTCCTTCCACATCGCGAGCGATGGGAAAGGCGGACTTGTCCCAGCGGAGGTGGAATGGCTCCCGACCGTATTCTACTACGGAATGAACTGGTACAACACCCATCTGTACAATCTGGAGGATTACACTGCAGAGATCGCCGCCACCCACGGTACCCAAATAAGCGGCTATACTCTTACGCCGGATGAAGCGCGTCAGATGACGAAAGACGTGATTGACGCACAGTTTCTGCCAGAGTATCTGCGGAACTGAGCGGTCTGTCAAAATTTCTTTTTCTCTACCATCGGCTAACGACAAAGGGACTGCCATATGAAAAAATACAGATGTCTTGCACTGCTGCTCATCCTATGCCTGTTCTGCACTGCTTGTGAAAAATCGCTTGCGCCGGAGACAGAATCAACCACAGAATCGGAAAGTATTGCGGAAAACGAGGATGTTATCCCGGACGCACTCTCCGTCTTTGCGGAATACCAAATCGTCCGACCGGACATACAGCACGATTGGGAGGTATCCTCCGGCATACAGATACGCAAGTGGTTCTCCGACCATGGCTTGGATCTCATGCTGACCACAGACTGGGTGGATCGCGACAAGACGATTCCGACAGACACCAAGGAGATCCTCATCGGCGGCACCAATCGACCGGAAAGTGAAAAGTACGCGGATGCCCTGCTCTACGGTGACTACGTATGCGCAAAAATCGGAAACCGCTACGTCATGACCGGTGGGAGTGCCGACAGCACCATTGCCGCCGTGGACTGGTTCATCGACAATGTGCTCTCCGGAGACGGCACGTACACCACCGGAGAGGATTTTGAATACCTCTATACTACGGACTATCCCCTCGCGGAAATGACTGTCGGCGGCACGTCCATCGCGGAGATGACGATCCAGTATCCGACAGAAAACGCCGAGTTGTCCGGTGCCGCGTCTTGGCTGCAGGAATATCTCTTGGACAACGCCGGGGTGCAGCTGGAGATAAAGGATTATCGCACTGCCGGACACCATCCGGAAAATGCGTTTTTGTTTGTGACGGAGGACGACGCGGACGGTTACAAAATCGGCATGGATGCGGAAAAGAACGATCTCTGTATCTGCGCATCGGATGCCACAAACGCCAGTGTCGGATTGCGGGCATTATATGAAGCGCTGGATACACTGGAAATAAAATCCATCAAGGAGGACACCGTTATGTTACAAGGCAAAGCATCCTTCCGCACTCTCGACTATTACATGACTACCGGCGTCGGAGACAAGGGCGGCACAGGCACACGCGAGGATCCGTTTTTCACCATGGAGGAAGTTCTCTCCGCAATCACCGCAGCGGCGGAGGAGGAACCTGTAGAGGTCACGGTTCATCTTGACAGCGGAATGTATCTCTTATCGGAGCCAATCTCACTGGTACAGAGTGAATTGTCCCCCCATTTTTCCGTGCGGCTTCGGTTTGTTTGCACGGATTCCACGCCAGCGACCTTCGCGGCATGGGTTCCCGTCACGGGATTCCGGGAGACGACTGTCAACGGAACAACGGCATGGGAAGCGGATATTCCGACGGTCCGCGGGGAGAGACTGGACGCGCATCAGTTCTTCGCCGCAGACGGCACACGGCTGAACCGGCCGCGCTACCCGGCGGACGGCACGGAACTATACCCTGTAGGTGTGCCGGGACTGGACGATCCGTTTAACCACCAGTGGAATGACGGTGCGAACGCAATGGTCTACGGAGAGGGCGACATTCCGACCTTGTCCCACATCGAAGACATACAGGTCTGTATGTTCCACTACTGGAACGATGAGCGGCTTTCCATCCGCTCCATTGATGAGTCCTCGCGCACGATCACATTTACTTCAACAAGCAGTATGGCACTGCAGGAAAGCGGCACAGGTACGGGTGCCGCATACTATCTCGACAACGTATACGAATCGCTGGGCAAGAATCCGGGGGAGGTGTACGCCGATCGCACCACCGGCAAGCTTTATTACATTCCGAAAGAGGGGGAGACGCTCGAGAATTTCACCCTCTACGCATCCGATTTCGATGAGCTGCTCTGTATCGAGGGAATGGACGGAACTGCGGAATCCCCCGCCGTGGTCTTTGAAAATATCGCTTTTGTCGGCAGCGACTGGAAAACCGTCGCACGGCAGACCGGTCAGGCGGCAAGCGATATTCCGGCAGCAGTCAACATCCGTACGTCCTCGCATATCACCTTCCACGACTGTACATTCGCCCACATCGGCAACAACGCCGTCTGTCTGCACAACGCCCTTGCGCATATCACCTTCGACCACTGCGTACTGCGTGACATCGGCGGCGGCGGTATCCAGATCGCCGGAGTCAACGCCAATCACGACAAGCCGGACACAAATCTTGCTCTGGTGCCGCACGACATTGTGATCCGCGATTGCCTGATCGAATCCTATGGCAGAGTCCATCGAAACGGGGTCGGAATCCTGGCGCAGTATCTGTACGACAGCGAGATCTCCCACAACGAAATCCACGATGGCTATTACACGGCGATCTCCGTCGGCTGGAGCTGGGGATACGAGCCGCATGCAACACGGAATGTGCTTGTGGAGAAGAACCATCTATACAACATCGGTCAGAGATTGCTGTCCGACATGGGCGGCATTTACACGCTCGGTCTGCAGCCGGGAACGATCCTGCGCGGCAATCTCATCCACGACATCCGCTCCCGGCAATACGGCGGCTGGGGAATCTATCCGGATGAAGGCTCGACAGGGATTTTAATCGAGAACAACATCTGCTACAACTTCACGGAGCAACCGTTCCACCAGCACTACGGGAAGGACAATATCGTCCGCAACAACATATTTGCGTTCGGCGATGGCGGTGCGTTCACGATCACGCGCAAGGAGGAACACAATTCTCTGACACTGACCGGCAACATTCTTGTCACGCATGGCAGACCGATCTACGCAAAAGCGCCGCAGGAATACAATTTTGTGGACAATGGCAATCTCATCTGGGATTATGACGGCGATCCGTTCTGCGGGGATACTATTTCCGCGGCGGAGGTACGGCGGCTCGGATATTTCAACGATGCAGTAATCGCCGATCCGCTATTTGCCGATCCGGACAACGGCGATTTCACGCTGGATCCCGCTTCCCCGGCGATCACAGAGTTGGGATTTTCCCCCTTCGACATGAGCGATGTGGGAATTCGGGAGAAATAACTACAAATTACACTATTTTTACGAGGTATATACCAGCACGTTTCATGCTTTTTGCTTAGTTTTTATCCATTTTCTATTGACAAAACCTCCGTAATCCGGTATACTTTCCATTAACGACCCACGCGGGACGCGAAAGGATGAAGATCCGGAAAACGGAGGTTTTGGATTATGACAAAGAAACGATGGCTGATTCTCGTATTGGCAATGCTGCTTACATCATGTGGTGCGCGTGATAACAGCACTCCTGTGGAATCCGAGGTCGATAGGGCAGTAACGGTGGAGACAGAGACGGAAACGGACTCTCTGGAGGCGCGCAAGCTGGTGGATGATGGTATCGGCGACAAAGATTTTGGCGGCAAAGAATACCGGATGCTCTATCAGGTGCGGTACGCGCATTTCCAGAACGCTGAAGAACTGACCGGAGATGTTTTAAACGACGCAGTATACACCCGGAACATGACGGCGGAGGACAGGCTGAACGTGAAACTTGTCCACAACACGGGCGAAGAGGAAGCTCTGGCGCAGCACATCAAGAATTCCGCACTCTCAGGCAACGATGAATACGATCTGTATCTCGGTCATACCATATATACAGGGCAATACGCAGTACAAGGGATCTTCCGCAACTGGTATGACACATCGGTTGATTTCACAAAACCCTGGTTTCCACAGACCGCAATCCAGAATCTGACACTGAACGGGAAGATGTTCCTAACGGCAAGCGACATCTGTCTGTCCCTCTCGTCGAACACGTACTGCTACTACTTCAACAAGGATTTGGCAGAGATGAATGAACTGGAGAATATGTACGATGTGGTGAACCGCGGGGATTGGACGCTTGACTATCTGATGACGAACGTGGCATCGATTTATCAGGATGTAAACGGCGACGGCGCGGCAACCGAGGACGATCTCTACGGCTTCTGCGGTGAAAAAACGAATTCCGTGGTGGCATATCTGTACTCGTTTAAGATTCCGACGGCGGAAATCGACGATACGGGTAAGCTGTCTGTCATACTTGGCACAGATGAACGCGGTGTGGACGCGATGGATCGACTGCGCACACTGCTCTACAACACTGTCGGCTCCTACCCGAAGGACGCAGACTACAGCCAGATGTTTTCCGAACAGCACGCGCTGTTTGTAACAGGCGTACTCGACGAATCGGTGGGCGTATACCGGGACAGCTGTGATTTTGACTACGGCATTATTCCGTATCCGAAATATGACACGGCGCAGGACGGCTACTATACGGTGGCGGGCGGCAGTGTGAGCTGCTCTGCGATTCCGATCACGGTGTCCGATCTCGATCTGATCTCCGCCTGCTTCACAGTGCTTTCTGCGGAAAACTGGAAAACGGTGATCCCGTCGTACTACGATGTGACGCTCAAATACAAGGGTGCGCGCGATGAGGCATCCATTGCGATGATCGACACGATTCTCGCGGGCAGAAATCTGGACTATGCCTTCATGTACGACGCATTCAAGGGCTACATGTACAAAATGAAGGATTTCGTGCAGGGCAGCGTCGCTCTCCCGACCTATGTGGAAAAATCGCGCAACAGCGTCGAAAAGCATTTTGAAGCCGTGCAGGAACTGTTTTTCCCAGAGGATTGAGATAAGTAAGGGGACGCGGCTTCTTGAAAAAAATCCGGTAAACACTTTGCTGAAACATAGTCTGTGCCGGTCTGGTTTGGATTGTGCGGCTGCTTTCGGTTGTTTTCTCCGGGGGATACTTTCCTTTTCTGATGGGTTTTCGTTGGATTTATCTCTTTACAAGCGGGCTAATTTCTGGTATACTATGCTGCAGAAAAATCTCGCATGGAAAGGTATTGCATGGTACACTATTTACTCACGTTTCTCTCCATTCTGTTGGAGACAGGAAAGAATGTTTTCTCGAACAATTTCAGCAAGAACGTTCTGAAAAACGACACGGACATCTACAAATTCAACACGTTTCTCTACATCGGATCTTTAGCGGTTCTTTTATGCACAGGGAATTACGCGCTCTCGTGGTACACGGTGGGAATGGCGTTTCTGTTTGCCGCCGTCACCGCGCTGTCGCAGTATTTCCTTCTGAAGGCGTTGGCGATCGGCTCGATGGCGTACACCTCCTTTATCCAGGGGAGCAATCTGGTAATCCCGGCGTTATTCGGGGTACTCTTTCTCCACTCCCCGGTAAAAACGCTCCAGCTCATCGCCCTGCCGATCCTTCTGTTCTCGATGGCATTGGTGCTTGACGTCTTTGACAAAAAGGCGAACGGGGGAGAGAAGAAAACGTTTTCGGTAAAATGGCTCGTTTTCGCACTGCTGTCGATGCTGTTCACCGGAGGGATCGGGATCATGCAGACGCTGCATCAAACCTCCACGCACAGTGCGGAACTGACTGGCTTTTTAATTCTGACTTTTGCGTTTGCAGTGCTGTTCAATCTGCTCTTCTGGCGGATTGGGCAAAAAAAGGAACCAGCCACCTTCTCGATCAAGGCAAACGCACTCATTCAGGCGGCTTTGTCGGGGATTTTCATGGGAATCGTGAATCTCGTAAACCTGTACCTTTCTGGGGTCATGCCGACGATCATCTTCTTCCCGCTCGCAAACGGGGGGCTGATCATCGCGACGATCCTCTCTGCGGTGATCTTTTTCCGTGAACGGCTTCGTCTGCCGCAATGGATCGGGATCGCGCTAGGCGTCGCGGCGATGTGTATGCTGAGCATCTGACCGCCTATCGGAAACACAAAAAATCATACAGAAAAACCGCTGTACCGGATGGATAGAAATATCGCTTCGGGTCAGCGGTTTTCATTTTTTAATAGATTCTATTATGAGAATCCGAAACATATACAAAACCGGCAGGCACAGTGTTTTTCCTATCCGTTTGCTGCGTTACGCAACATTTTCGTGGGTAGCTCCTGCCGTTTTTCCTCGTTGTCTTACATCCTGTTCCGCAACAGCCATTCTCCTATAATTTCTCTTCCCAAAATTCATTTTCTCCAAAATAACCAAAACGGCACGACAGCCGTTGATACATGCGTACCCAAACCATCGTGCCATTTTATCGGAGTGACAGGATTTGAACCTGCGGCATCGACGTCCCAAACGTCGCGCGCTACCAGCTGCGCCACACCCCGATTTCTTCGCCTGTCTTATTGTACCACAGATCGCCGCTTTTGTCAATATCCGTTTTGCATAGGAAATCAATTTGATGCGCGGCAATTCCTCCTTTTTACCGAAAAATTCACGAAATCCGCCTTGCAATCCGGTGGGACAATCTGATAGTATAGGATAAATGTTTTTGTTTGCGGGAGTGGCGATGGAAAGACTTTTTTTGGTAGACGGACACAATCTGCTGTTTCGGATGTTTTATGGAATGCCGCCGATCTCCGCCGGAGATGGAACGTATATGCACGCCGTCGTAGGCTGTATGGGCGCGCTGCTCCGCTCGATCGGGATGCTCTATCCCACCCGCATGCTTGTGCTGTTCGATTCCCCCGACAATGGCGACCGCCGCTCTCTCTGCGCGGATTACAAGGCAAATCGTCCCGATTACAGTACGATGGCACCGGAGGACTGTCCCTTCACACAGCTTCCCCTTCTCTACCGCACCCTATCCCACAGCGGCATTCCTTACGCAGAGATCCACGGCTGTGAAGCAGACGATGCGATCGCCGCCTACACAAGGCAGACTCCGGACGACTGGGAGGTGGTGATCTGCTCCACGGATCGCGATTACTTCCAGCTCATCGACCGACGGGTGTCCGTCTTTCTCTACAAGGGCTACGACAGTTCTCTTGTTACACCGGAATCCGTTTTCACGCGATATGGCGTATCCCCGGACAAGTTTGCCGATTTCAAATGTCTCGTCGGCGATCACAGCGACAACATCACAGGCGTTGCCGGAATCGGTCCAAAACGCGCGGCTGTCCTTCTCAATCGTTTTGGCAATCTTGCCGGAATCTGTGCCCACATCGACGAAGTGCCGTATTCCTCGGTACGCAAAGCGTTACAGGATGCCGCGCCGTTGCTCGAACGGAACCGCGCGCTCATCGCACTGTCCGGAGATGCGCCGCTGCCTATAGAACCGGTCGATCTTGCCATTGATGCACGCCGTCTCTCCCATGCCTCCCACATGACGCTCATCTACGAAGCAATGGCAGAAGAGCCTTCCCCCATTTGAACTTTCTGTAAAAAATCCCCCTCTTCCCTTGCACGCATTTCCGGAATCTGGTATAATCTATAATTGGTAGGGATTGTGCCGGTCGACTTTCTCTTGTTATTCGTTACACGCTTCAGCCTGCACATTTCCCATTTCTTCCACAATCCACACACGCGAAAGGAGACGCCCCCTTGCGTAAAAATCACACACTGCTTGCGGACAAATGCCGGGAAGCCATGTCATCCGTCCTGCCGGTCACGCTGATCGTCATGCTCCTCTGCTTTACGATCACCCCCATCTCCGGCGGTATGCTCATGAGCTTCCTCTTCGGCGCGGCACTGCTCGTATTCGGTATGGGACTGTTCACCCTCGGTGTAGAGCTTGCCATGACCCCGATGGGCGAATATGTCGGCACGGAAATGACCCGGTCACGTAAAGTCTGGAATGTCATCGGCATATCGCTCTTTGTCGGAATTATGATCACCCTCTCGGAACCGGATTTGCAGGTTCTTGCCGAACAGGTGCCAACCATCCCGAATCTCACCTTAATCTTAAGCGTATCGATCGGCGTCGGCTTCTTCCTCGTGGTTGCGCTTTTGCGTATCTTATTTCACATACCGCTGCGGACCCTGCTTTGGATCTTCTATCCCATCGTCTTTCTTCTATCCGCCTTTGTCGGTAACGCGTTTCAGGCAGTCTCCTTTGACGCAGGCGGTGTGACTACCGGACCCATGACGGTGCCGTTTATCATGGCACTGGGCGTCGGTGTATCCGCGATCCGTTCCGACCGGGATGCCGGAGACGACAGCTTCGGTCTGGTCGCACTCTGCTCCATCGGCCCGATTCTGGCCGTATTGGTACTTGGGATCTTCTATCCGTCGGACAGCACCGCTTATACCGCAGAGGTATACGCCGTTCCCACTGATTCCGGAGAAATGTTCCGTTCTTTCATGCGCATGCTACCGCATTACATAAAAGAAGTCACCATGGCGGTCGGTCCGCTCGTTGTATTCTTCTTTATCTATCAGCTTTTCCACTCCAAGATCCGCTCGGATCGGATGTGGCGCATCATTGCCGGGATTATCTATACCTATGTCGGGCTTGTGCTGTTCCTGACAGGTGCAAATGTCGGTTTTATGCCCGCCGGAAAAACCATCGGCGCGTCTCTCGGAGAAACCGGGTATCTCTGGCTCGTGGTTCCGATCGGAGCAATCATCGGTTACTTCATCGTCGCTGCCGAGCCGGCGGTTCATGTGCTGAAGAAGCAGGTGGAGGACATCACAGCCGGCGCGATCCCGCAAAAGGCTCTGGAAATGGCGTTGAGCTTTGGTGTGGCGGCAGCGGTCGCCATCGGAATGCTGCGCGCCATGACGGGAATCTCCCTGTTCTGGTTCCTGCTTCCAGGTTATGCACTCGCGCTGCTCCTACCGTTTTTTGTTCCGCCGATCTTCACCGCGATCGCCTTTGACTCCGGCGGGGTCGCTTCCGGTACAATGACAGCGACCTTCCTTTTGCCGTTCACAATGGGTGTTTGCGAGGCGTCCGGCGGTTCCGTGGTCACAGACGCGTTCGGGATCGTCTCCCTTGTCGCCATGACGCCCCTGATCGCCATTCAGATTCTCGGGCTCGTTTATAAGTTCCGTCTGCGCCGCAGTGCGTCCGTTGCCGGAACTGCCGAAGAGATCGAGGACGTCATTGATCTCACCGCGATTTGAGGAGGCACGCCTATGAAAAACATCCATCTCTTATATACCATCACCCGGCGTGAGGACAGCGAGGCATACGTTGATTTCTTCAACAGCCGCGGTTTGTCCTGCATCTATTCCGCAGTCGCTGAGGGCACGGCACGGCAAAAAACGCTTGCAATGCTTGGCCTGGAGCGATCGTACAAATCGATCCACTGCGCCGTCATCCCGGGCAACCGCACGATGGAGATCCTGCGCGACCTGTCTGCCGAAATGCAGATTGATCTGCCCGACCGCGGCGTCGCCATTGCCGTCCCGATTCTGAGCGTGAGCGGATCCCGCACGTTACAATACTTATTAAGCGGCACAGAGCTGTCTGCCGTGGAAGGAGAGCCTATGCAATCGGATTACGAACTCATCATCGCCATTCTGGAAGCCGGATATACCGATATGGTCATGGACGCGGCAAGAGAAGGCGGAGCGGGCGGCGGAACCGTGGTACATGCCAAAGGTACAGCTGCCGAACGTGCGCAGAAATTCTTCGGTATCTCACTCGCGGACGAAAAAGATATGCTCTACATTGTGACATCCAAGGCAAAACGGAATGACATCATGCGTTCCATCATGCAGAAGGCTGGAATCGACTCCAAGGCGCACACCATCGCATTCTCGATCCCGGTTGCCGCCACCGCCGGATTCAAGCTCTTCGACGCAAACGATCCGGTGCCGGAGGGAGAGCTGTAAATTCTACCGCACGCATCGGCGCCAAATCCGGCGGCACCTATTTCCGAGAATACGGCAAAGCCCTCATGGGCTGGGCTATGGACACTTTCACCGCCGCAGGGATCAGCACGATCGAGATCAAGTTCATCGAGGGCACCAACGCTGCTCAATTTTATGAGAAGTACGGATTCCGCCCCATTGCGCGGATGTATCGGAGGAAGTTGGAAAATGGCAGAAATCTTTGACATCGTGGACAGCGACGGAAATCCCACCGGGGAGACCGTCTCCCGCGAGATCGCGCATCGGGACGGGATCCGACACCGCACCTCACACGTGTGGCTCCTGCGCCGCGGAACATACGCGTGTGGCGGGGACACGGAAATTCTCTTGCAAAAACGGTGCACCGATAAGGATTCTTTTCCCGGATGCTATGATATATCCAGTGCTGGACATATTCCCGCGGGACAATCGTTTGGCTTTTCGGCAATTCGGGAGTTACAGGAAGAATTGGGGCTGACCGTATCGGAAGATGCGCTTCATCCGTGCGGGCTTAGACGGTTCAAGTATATCGGCAACTTCCACGACCGCACATTCCGGGACGATCAGGTATCCATGATCTACGGCCTTTGGTATACACCGGAGATGGGGGAGATTCGCGTGCAGCCGGAGGAGATTGAGTCCGTCCTGTGGCTGTCCATAGACGCATGCGTCCGCGCTGTCGCGGAAAACCGGATACCGCACTGCATCTACCTGGAAGAGCTCGATATCCTGCGCCGCGGCATGGGAATTTGACTCCATAGATATATGCACAGCGCACCCTATTACAGCTTCGTTCATACCCGTTTCCTTCTGTTTGATTGGAATACAGAGAAAGAGCCCATTGTGGAACAATGCATCTCCACAAGAGGCTCTTTTTCTATGATATTATTGAACACATCGAGTTTTTTTGTTTAAAGTTTCCGGATTTGCGGTCTTTCTGGTGTAAAATGGACCTGAGATCCACAACGGTTCTCATATGATTCTGCGTTACCTTATTATCCGCTTCCAGGAAACACGTTATCCCTCTGCCTGATCCGCCAGATACCGGGCAACGCTTACAATGTGATGCTCCATGCTTTCCCGAATCGGCAGCGGCAGATCTAGTGACGGACCGTTCGATTCCAGCGACATCACACCGGTGAAACGGATCTCCCGCAGTGCGTCTGTAAAGCTCTTCCAGTTCGCGGTACCGGCAAACGGCACAAGATGCTGATCAGACTGTCCGTTGTTGTCGTGTACATGGAGAACCCGCAGGTACTTTTCACTTGCCCGCACCATCTCGCCGAGATCGTCACCGTATACGTTGCAGTGTCCGGTATCGAGACAGATGCCGACATAGGGAGAGTGAACCTTTTCAACCGCACGGACGATCATCGGGATCCTAGAGATCCGATGTGCCTTCATCGGCATATTTTCCAGGCAGACAATCACCCCGTCTTTTTCGCATTCCGGGATCAGCCCGGTAAGCAGCTCCACTGTCAGATTCTCCGCAAAATCTGCGTCATCCTCCTTGCCCCAACCATACGGCATGACCGGGTGAAGTACCATGTGGCGGCTTCCCATTCTGCCGCAGGCATATACCGCACGGCGCATCCATTCCCGGATCTGCTCGCGATTCTCCGGCGTGGTATCGTCCGTCGGCCAAGGGCCGTGAATCTGGGAGATGTACAGATCGTTCGCTTCTGCCGCCTTACGCACCCGGTCACAATACCGATCCATTTCCGTCGCGTTGCTGTACCACGGCTCGCTCGTGTTGCAGAGGTCATGATCCACTGCCGTATAGCCGTGTGCGCGCATTTTCGCGTAGACCGCCTCTATCTCTCCCGCATATGCATATGCACCGTGTGAGGTTCCGATTCGCATTGTCTTATCCTTCTTTCCGTTTTCTTTTATCCGTTTTAAACCTTATAGGCTGTAATGTCGCGCATATACACCATGTCGCGCGCACTCTCGATCCGCACGTCAAAGGACTTCGTTTCCACGTGTACCGGGCAGATCTGTTTGTGACCGACCGTGGTGCCGTGGTAGACCGCGCCGCCGTTTACAAGGATTGTGAAATGTTCTATGCGCTGACCATGACAAAGATTCTCGCGCAATGTGATATAACCAAGCTTCGTCTTTGCAGGCAATTCGACATGGTAGATGCACTGGGTATCGCTGTCGCCGAGCGGAGTACACGTGACCTCACCGTAGACCTTTTTCTGTTCTCCGAACGCATCCTCCAGAGCCTTCCCGAATTCCTTCAGCCGCACCACATCGCGTTCATCGAATTTTCCGTTCGGCATCGGAGGAATGTTCAGATTGAACGATGTATTGCCGCCGCAGGAATTGATGTAGGTTTTCATCAGCCGTTCAAGGGAGTGAGGTTCCTCGTTTTCATGATAGAACCAGCCCGGTCGGATCGACATATCGATTTCCGCGCCGCAGAACGCCAACCCCTTCGCGTAAACAATCGTGTTCAGTTCCCCGATATTGTCGTCAGGATTGTACATATAGGAGAGATCGCCTGGCAGCATTGGCCCGTTCACCTGCTTCTCGCAGCGATGGCACAAATCCGTCGGGACGACCGCCCATTCCGCGTGCCGCCTCTGTCCCGCCTCGTTTCCGCACCAACGAACATCCGGGCCGAAATCGTTGAAGATTACGGCGTTTGGCTGATACTTCCGAATCAGATCGATATACCGCGGAAAATCGTATTCCTGCTTTCTGCCGTTCGGTCCCTCGCCGCAAGCGCCATCGAACCAGACCATGAACAGCTCACCATATTCCGTGAGCAGTTCCGTCAACTGATTGCAATAATAGTCGTTGTATTCCGGTGTGCCGTAATACTTTGAGTTGCGATCCCACGGGGAGAGGTACACGCCGAATTTGATTCCGCCGCGACGGCAGGCTTCGGCACATTCCCGCACCACATCACCATGGCCGTTCTTCCATGGGCTGTTCTTGACGCAGTGTTCCGTGTACTTACTCGGCCATAGACAGAATCCGTCGTGGTGCTTGGCGGTCAGAACCAATCCCTTCATCCCAGCGGATTTGACAGCCTCCACCCACTGATCGCAGTCGAGATCGACAGGATTGAAGATGGACTCCGGTTCATCTCCCAGCCCCCACTCAAGATTCGTGTACGTGTTCACTGTGAAATGAACAAACGCGTAGAATTCTGTTTCAAACCAGTTTTTCTGCCGTTCGGACGGTACGACACTGGCTGCTGCGCGCAAAAATTCTCTCACTTCCATCGTTTTCATTGGCCTTCACTCCTTTTTATCCTTTTTTACGTCCCCGAATCCCGGGAAACGATCTTCAGAATAGAATGCGCACATCCGTGGTCTTGCCGCATTTCGGGCAACGCGCGGTGTGCTTTCCTTTTTTCACCGGGAGCCGGAGAATCGCGTGACAGTGGCTGCAGCGGCGGTAACGATACGTTTTGCGGTCGCGGATCCGGTCGCGGCAGAGGACGAACCAGTTTTTCACCGGCCGCCACACCTTCAGAAAAATCTCATTCTCCCGTCTCCTTGCCACAAAATTTTTCGACAAGGTGCGCAGTACCGCGAGAAGCAGCACGAACAGCCCACCCCACGGTAAAAGGGGCGTATGGATAAAGACGCGCAGGAGAATGAGGAGTAGATACAGTCCCAGTAATCCGTAGTAGAGCTGGTCAATACCGTATCTGCCCTGCAGAAAAGCTGCGATACGGGAACGAAAATGCAATCAGACACTCCCTTTATTTCGGAAACACTTCTGTATGGCACAGCGTTTCCTTTTGTATTTGTATTGCTATTATACCGTTTTCACACACAAAAGTAAAGTCCTATCCTGTATAAGTGTATAAATTTTTTGTAAAAGAAACGCTGATTTCAGATTGTTTTTCCGTTTTTCATCGGGATGGGTATGCAAGATATACACGGCAGGTACAGAGAGATTTCAAAAAAGAAGCCGGATCTATAGGGAATTCCCTATAGATCCGGCTGCAAAAACAAGGAAATCGGATCGACTCGCACAAACGAGCCTTTCTTCTTATAGAAGTTTTTGACGGTATCGCAGCTTTTTTTCCGGAAAGGCTCTTACATCGTCCCGACCAAAGCGTCACTTCACCAAAACAGTCCAGTGCATGGGATCGTCCAGCTTGCCCCACTGGATGCCGGTGATGGCATCATAGAGCTTCTGGGAAATTTTACCGATCTTGCCATTATTGATGATCATCTTTTCTCCATTGTCGAAGAGTTCGCCTACCGGGGAGATGACCGCCGCGGTGCCTGTGCCGAATACTTCGTCCAGCTTACCCGCCTTGTACGCCTCATGGATTTCGTCGATGGAGACTTTTCTCTCCTCTACCGGGATGTTCCAGTGCTTCAGGAGTTCAACGCAGGAACGTCTGGTCACACCGGGAAGAATATTGCCATCGGTCAGATCCGGAGTCACGACCACGCCGTCGATTACAAAGAATACGTTCATCGCGCCGACCTCGTCGATGTATTTCCGGTGTACGCCATCGAGCCACAGTACCTGCGCGTAGCCCATATCCTCCGCTCTCTGCTGTCCAATGAGGGATGCCGCGTAGTTGCCGCCCGCCTTCGCGATACCGGTACCGCCCTTGACACAACGGACATACTCGCGTTCCACGTAAATCTTCACCGGATCCAAGCCTGCATCGTAGTAAGCACCGGAGGGAGAAAGGATGATCGCAAAGAGATACGTGTGGGATGGATGTACACCTAAAAATTCATCGGTAGCAATGATGAACGGACGAATATACAGGGACGCACCATCCGCACTGGGTACCCAATCGCGATCCACATTTACAATCGCTTCAATCGCCTGCAGTGCGTCGTCAGGATTGATCGGCGGCACGCACAGTCTGCGGCACGTATTGTTCATGCGCTCCACATTGCAGTCCGGACGGAAGAGCTGGATCTCCCCATCGGCGCGGCGATATGCTTTCAGTCCCTCGAACAGCTCCTGTGCGTAATGGAATACCATCGCAGACGGATCGAGGGAAATGGGGCCGTAGGGAACGATGCGTGCGTCATGCCAGCCCTCTTCGGTGGAGTAGTTCATTAAAAACATATGATCCGTGAAGATCTTGCCAAAGCCCAGCTTGCCGCTCGGCTTCTTCTTCGGATTTGTTGTCTTTTCAATACGGATATCGAGCATATCTCTATCTCTCCTTTTAATTTTTTCTTTTATTATACACCATATCTTTGTTTTATGCAAGGTATTCCCGTGTTTTTTTCGTGAACATTGTATTTTTTTGCAATACAGAAAGGAGTGCTCCCCTCGTGTGCTTTTTCCGAAAGCAGCCTTGTATTTCTCAATCGAGGTTATGCGTTTTCTCCGGCAAGCCACAGCCGACGGACTTCCGCATAAACGGAATCCGGCGCCGGCTCCTCCTTATGGGATGTGCGCGGCAGAAGCTGATCCCCGGCAACCTCAGGGGTGGTGCAGGCATTGTCGTTCCGCCACGCGTCCCGCTCTTCCGGATTGCGCAGGTTCGGCACGTCGATCGGGATATTGCCGGCGAGAATCGACTTGTACGCGAGCAGTCCACAGATGCCCATGTCGATCGCGGTGTACACATCGATGGACCATTCGCCGTCCGGTCTGCCGAGGATCTTCTCGATGAAGAAGTGGGTCGGGTAGAAATCGCTGCCGCCGTGACCGTTGTAGTGCTTTGCCGCTTCCACAGCGATCTGCGGCTCCGGCGCGTATTGTTCCCACGCTCCCTGGCACCTTCTTTCGCCTTCCTTATAGACATTGAGAGGCTGCAGCGGCGCAAGTCGTCCGGTTTCCATCATGCCGCGCTCGCAGTACAGTTCGTAGTTGATGCTGCCCGGCTCGCGCTTCAGACTGCCGTGGACACTCTTCATGACAGCCCCGTTCTCCAGCGTCACCATCTCGACACCGGAGCCTCTTCCGCCACCCAGCTTCGCGAGATCCTTATTGTACGGCGTTTCAAAGCCAACCACCCTGACCGGACGCAGACCCGTGATCGTGATCAGCGGACCGAGGGAATGCGTGTTGTAGAACGTCGGGGATTCCCGGTTGCGCCAATGGTCCCGTTCGCCGTACGTGATCTGCGGCCAGATCGACGAGCAGTCGTGGATGTATTCGCCCTCGCCGTACAGTGCCATACCCATTTCGCCCGAGCGATACCGGCGCCACATCTCGAATGTGTGCGTCATGTAGCAGTAGTTTTCCGCGTAGGCATACACGAGTCCCGTTCTCTCCACGGTCTCGATCAGCTCCACCGCCTGTGCCATCGTTTCGCACGGCAGCACCTCAGACAGTACGTGCTTTCCCTTGTTCATGCACCGGATCGCGAAGGTTGCGTGTTCCGTTGCATAATTCGCCAGCACCACCGCGTCCATATCGTATTCGATGAAATCGTCAAAATTCTCGAACACTGCGATCTCCGTGCCGCATTCTTCCGCGACCTTTTTTGCCTCGTCAAGAAGCGGCACATATTTGTCGCAAACCGCCACAAGCTCCGCGTCCGGATGGTGCAGAAGTACGCTGATCATCGTCTGTCCACGCGAACCGCCGAATACACCGATACGCAATTTTCTTTTTTCAGCCATTGTTGTTTTCTCCTTTGCATTTGGTTTTCCATGTTGTCGTACATTGGAAACTTTCACATGTACAGTATATCATACTCATCGACCATTATAAAGAGGAAAATGACAATCCGTGAAAAAATCAGCGTCCATTCACAAAAAACGGTGGAAACCATCACGCCATCATGCTATACTAATGGAAAAACGATCAATTTGTATAAAGGACAGCGAAACCAAATGGATACAGAAACGAAAAAAATCCGCAGCGACAAGGAGACGCACGAGTGGTATCCGCTCTGTCCCTGTCAGGTGCGCAAAAACACCGTATATGAGACGGACGGCAAGGTATATCTCTCCGTCACAACCGCCATTCTGACAGCGGGTCGCGTCAGCGGTCTCCATGTCACCATCGAACCAATCGACGCGCGCAGACAGCCGCTTGCCGCCATACACACCACGATCGCTCTGGGACAATCTGCCGAGAGCACCGTTCCGATCCTCCTGCCAGATGCCGCCATGTACGTACACACCGTCATCGATGCAGTGTATGACGGCGACCGCGCGATCTGGGAACGCAGTGACCGCGCTCCGGCACAACTGTCCGAGCAGACGATGCTATGGCAGACCGATTCCCTGTACGCACAGCTGCGGCGGGAGTGCGAGGGAATTGTTGATCCCGTGTACCAGCCCGATACCATCGACGGCGGATGGCGGTGTACCTGCGGACAGATCAACCTCGCCGACCGAACGGACTGCTGTCGATGCCACGGAAGCCGCGCGTGGATGGAGTCCCATTTCGACCGGGATTATCTCGCCGAAAAAAACGCGGCCTATGTGGAACTGGAAAAGAAAACGCCCGGCAAAAAGGTAAACTATCGCAACGATAAAGATCGTGCGGATCGTCGGAAAATGCTCGCTATTCTTGCCTCGTTTGCCGCCGCAATCGTGCTGATCGTCTGCACTTTTACGCTCATCATTCCATCTGTGCGGTACAGCAAAGCGAACACCGCCCTTGCAAACGGGGATTTTGACGGTGCGATTGCCGGCTTCACGGAGCTTGGTTCGTTCCGGGATGCCGCTGCCCGTGCAGTAGACGCAACGTATCAGAAAGCGCGGGACATGACGGGACTCGACGAGGTATATCTCGTGACGACGGATGCCTGCCCGTGGTTCTCCATCACGGAGGACGGAATATTGTCCCTGCGCAAGGACGATTACACGGGTTCATGGGAGGAATTTGTCATACCGGATCTGGTGGACGGGATCATTGTGCGGGAGCTGGACCGGAACTTCTTTCTAAACTGCAAGGATCTCCAGACCGTCGTTCTTTCCGACTGTCTTGAGGTCTTGGGAGAACAGACCTTTTACAACTGCGATGCGCTGACGGAGGTACGGTTCGGAAAGAATCTCAAAACGATCTCCCCGCGCGCCTTCATCAACTGCGTATCGCTCACATCGATCACGATCCCGGACTCCGTGGAAAAGATTGGACTGCGCGCCTTCAACAGCTGTACCGCTTTGACCGACGTCACGCTCGGACGCGGCATCACGGAGCTTCCAAGCTACCTCTTCAGCTGCTGCTACAAGCTCCGCCGCGTGAACTGTCTCGGCGTGATCACCACAATCGGGGATTTCGCGTTCTCGGATTGCCCGACACTGGAGAAGCTCTACGTTCCCGCCGGATGTGACTGGAATATGGTAACGATAGGTTCGGACAACGACGATCTTTCTCATGCAGAAATTGTTGTGGAAAAGTAAAATAAAACACTGATTATCGATCATTTTTGGCGATTCAAAACAAAATAACGGACATTTCGCAAAAAAAATGTCCGTTTTTCATTGACTTTTCCGATGTGGGCGGGTATAATGGAGAAAACACCTCCATGAGGGATATATGAGAAGGAGATCACCATGAAACGCAGAATCAGTCTACTCGTACTCATCGCCATGCTTCTTTGCGTTCTCCCTTCCTGTTCCGGAAACGCAGAGGAATCCACCCAAGCGGACACCACAGCAACCGAATCCGAAACCGAGCCATCCGAAACCGAAAATCCCTACGATCCGCACCTACCCTCCGCCGATTACGACGGATACACCATGACCTTCGCTGTGCGCGGAAACGAGAGCGAACACACAAACTGGGACGGTGTTGACATTGTGGTCGAGGAGCTGACCGGAGATTCCCTCAACGATGCCATCTACGCGCGGAACACCTACATGGGAGACACCTACAACATTCAGGTCGCAGCCGTTTTCTGCGGAGACACCTCCGTCGCGACCACGGGCAGCGATATGTTCAAGCGGGTGGAGAAATCCATTCTCAGTGGGGATGAGGAATTCGCCGCGATCCTCACCTCCCCCTACGACTCCATCGGCTACGCGCTCAGCGGCTACGTACTGGACCTCGACGGGATTCCCCATCTCGATTTCACAAAGCCGTGGTGGAACCAGAACGCTCGGGAGGCTCTGACCTTCGGCAACCGGAATTACCTCGCCACCGGGGAAATCACCATCGTGGACAACTACGCGACCCATGTTATGATCTTCGACAAAAAGCTCGCGACCGATTTTTCCATAGACGATCCGTATGCCGATGTGCGCAACGGAAAGTGGACACTGGACAAATTCTTCCAAAACGCATCCCTCGCAACCACAGATCTGGATGGTGACGGCGTGATGGGCATGGACGACCGCTACGGATACGCCTATTGGCAGGACGCGGTGTTCTCCCTCCTCTACGCAACCGGAAACTCCTTCGGCTCCATCATCGACGGCAAGCCGGAACTGACCTTCTTCACCGACCACACCGTGGACACCTGGAACAAGCTCATGACCTTCCTGTCCTCCGGCGATACCTACGCGACCTACGATTACGCCGATTCGTACGGCTGGAACATCGACGGGGCGTTTTTCAGCCTTCTCGCCAACCATCAGATCCTCTACGGTTACTCTACCATCTATACCGTAATCACGCTGCGGGAGCTGGAGACCGAATTCGGCATTCTCCCGAACCCGAAATTTGACGAAACACAGCAGAATTACATCACAGCACCCCATGCCTACGGACACACGATGTTGACCGTGCCGATCACCATCTCCGATTCGGACCGCACGGGACTCCTGTTGGAAGCATTTTCCGCAAAGAGCGCGGAGCTGGTCACCCCAGCATTCTACGATAAGACCCTCATCGGCAAATCCACCCGTGATGAGGATTCCGCCGAAATGCTCTCACTCATCTTCGACAACGTCCACTACGACATTGGTCACTTTTTCATGTGGGGTTCTCTGCCGCACAAGGTGATGCTCGCGTGGAACGACAAAAAAACGGACATTGGTTCCATTTACGCCAAAGCGGAAAAATCCGCGCGCCGGGATATGGAGAAATGTGCGTCCCTCTTTGAATAACGGAGATCGTCTTATGGAACAGTTCTTATCATCTCTCAACGCCCGCCTGTCCGGATCTGATCGTGACCGCCTCCTTGCCGTTCACGCGCCGCAGACCGTTGCCATCCCGCCGGAAGATTCCCGCCGCGCCATCGTTGTGATGCCGGACGGGGAGATCCGCGCGTATGGGGTGACCGGGAAAACCGAGACCTTCGGCACCGGGCGTCAGGTCTATCTCTCCTCCGACAACTGCGGTCTGGATTGGCGTCTGGTCACACCCAATGCCCGGACGATGGGGGCAGCGACCTATCTGCCATGGTGCGCGCGTTGGGTCACGGTCTGCTCGGACGATGCGGGCACCTACGCGCTCACCTCCGCGATCGGACCGGACGATGCCTCTCCCACGCGGGTCCCAATCATCACGGATCGCCTGATCGATATGTTCCAGCCGGAGTTTTATCAAAGGAGCGAGGGCTGGCGCATCGTCTGCTGCGGTCACACCGCAAGGGACGACTGGGATATGCCCGTATTCATCTATTCCGACGACGACGGCACCACGTGGAATACAGTCTGTCTCTCCTCCACCCCCCGGCATGAAGCGGTTTATCCCCATCTCGGTGTTCGCTGGCAGAATACCGGGACAGAATCGACGTTCACACGTCTGGCAGACGGCAGGCTGATGCTGCTTGTCCGCACGTCGCTCGATTATCTCTACGTCTATTATTCCGCCGATCTCGGCACCACATGGACCGACGGCGAGCCATCCCCCTTCCACTGCACGCTGACCACGCCGTATCTGCTCCGCTTATCCGACGGCAGAACGGTCCTGTTCTGGAACAACACGCGTCCGCTTGCCGAACGGAATCACGAGACAGAATTTCCGCCGCTCTCCGCGGGTACGATCCTCGGCTACGGCGAGGATGTATTCACGAACCGCGACGCCTGCCATGCCGCGATCACCAACGACGGGGACTGCACACGCTGGCGCGGCTTCCGGGAGCTTGCGTTGAACGAGATCCGCAACGCGCCCGATTTTCGTGTACATGGTGGAAAGCTATCCTCCGCGGACAAGAGTGTCCATCAGTTCCAGGCCGTTGAACTGCCGTACGGACGGATCCTAGTCACCTACGGACAACACGCGTCCAGCCGGCGGCTCGCGATTTTCTCCGTCGATTGGCTCTATGAAGCCGAACGCACGGAGGATTGGCAGGAGGGCCTTTGCCATGTCAGCACGCAGTTGTATGTAAAGAGCATTTCCGGCTGCCATCTCGATACCGCGTTTGCCGGACACTGTGCGTGGAATCGTACAAACGGCGCGCTGCTGGTCCCCGATCCGGACGCGACCTTCGGCGAGGTACTGCAGCTCTGTCGGATACGCGATGAACGGCTCGTATCCGATGTACAGGGCGTGGTATGGAATTTTCCAGCGGCGGATGCCGGTACGCTGACATTGGAAACGCGTGTGGAAGGCTCCGGCGTGGCGATCCGGCTGTGCGACCATTGGATGAACCCTTCGGATCCGGATGTATTCCGGTACGCCTTATATGACTTCACCCTCGATGGGCGTGTGCTCTCCCCCGGCGTATGGCACACGGTCATGATCACCTTTGCTGCAGACGGCACGGGTCTGGTACGCGCGGACGGCAGGACACTGTTCGCGATCCGCCGGAACGGTCCCGCGCCGCAGGGAATCTCGTACCTCCATATGCAGACGACAGCCGATGCGACCGATCCGCGCGGCACCCTCTTCCGGCGCATGGCGTTTCACGCGGAATAATCTAAGGAATCTCTGAATCAATCGGATTTTTGCGATAAAAGGTTAAAATATAATGGCTTTTTGTCGCAAACATAACCTTAAATCAGATACTTCCTATCCTATCCCCAAAGAATCTGAGGCAGAATCACAGATGGAGTACTTTATTTTCTGTTTTGATCTGATTGGCACGTTCGCCTTTGCCCTTTCCGGTGCAATCACAGGACTACAAAAGCGAATGGACATTCTCGGTGTGTGCGTGCTTGGACTGACTACGGCGTTCGGTGGCGGCATCACACGGGATCTGCTGCTCGGTATCACGCCGCCGTCCGCGTTTCGGGATCCCGTTTTCCTCTGTGTCGCGCTTGGAGTGTCGATCCTCGTCTTTATCCCGTGGATTCGGCGGCGGCTGTATGCAAACCGGCAGCTTTTCGACCGTATGCTCCTCTGGACGGATTCCGCAGGACTGGGGATCTTCACGGTCTGCGGCGTGCAGGTAGGCATGACGGCAGGACATGGGGACAACGCGATCCTCGTGTTGTTTGTAGCGGTGCTGACCGGAGTCGGCGGCGGCGTACTGCGGGATATATTCGCCGGAGATCGACCGTATATTTTCATCAAGCACTTTTATGCCTGCGCCGCTCTTGCCGGAGCCGTTGTGTGCTATCTTCCCTGGCGTTTTCTGCCGCAGATCCCGACCAACCTCGATATGATCGCCGGATTTGCCGTGGTGCTTGTTCTGCGTCTCTGCGCCGCGCGCTTCCGTTGGAGTCTGCCAAAATCGGAAGAGCTGGATTGAAATCCAGATTGACAGCCACACAGGCGGCCGCAAGGCTGTTTTTCGTACCGTAGCAAAATAAAAAAGCATTCCGCGCACATGAGTCTGTGCGTCTGGAATGCTTTTTTGCGTGCGTTTTTCAGAGATCAAGTCTCGAATCCGGCGAACTGGTTCTGATAGAGGTTGTAGTACACGCCTTCTTTTGCCAACAGCTCATCGTGATTGCCGGACTCCATGATCGTGCCATCCTTCATAACGATGATACAGTCGGCATCGCGAATCGTGGACAGGCGGTGCGCGATGATGAGACTCGTGCGGTTCTGCATCAGAGCAACCATTGCTTCTTGGATGTGCATCTCCGTCCGCGTATCGACAGACGAGGTTGCTTCGTCCAGAATGAGAATCTTCGGATTGGCAAGAACCGCGCGGGCAATAGAGAGCAGCTGTCTCTGTCCCTGACTGAGATTGCTGCCGCCCTCGGTCAATACGGTGTCGTATCCGTCCGGAAGCCGTTCGATGAATTCCCGCGCCTCCGCCGTTTCCGCCGCCGCCTTGATCTCATCCATGGTCGCGTCCAGCTTTCCGTACCGGATATTGTTCGCGATAGTATCCTGGAACAATACCGTATCTTGCAAAACAATCGCGATCGCGTTGCGCAGGATCTTTTTCGGAATGTCCTGCACGTCGATGCCATCGATGGTAATCCTGCCCTTATCCACGTCATAGAATCGGGTCAGCAGGTTGACGACCGTCGTTTTGCCGGAGCCGGTCGCGCCGACAAGGGCGATCTTTTGTCCGTGCTTCACATCGAGATTGAAATCAAAGAGAATCTGCTTTTCCGGATTGTAGGAGAAGTCGATGTGCGAGAAGTCGATGTCGCCCGCGATCTCATCCACGGTGATCGGATTCTTGCCATCGTCCGGCTCATCATCCTGTTCCAGAATACCGAATACACGCTCAGCACCGGCAATGGCAGTCAGAATGTTCGCGTACTGGTTGGCGATCTGATTGATCGGCTGGGAGAGCTGGCGGGAATACTGTAAAATAGCCTGAATGTCACCGACGGAAATCGCGCCCGTGATCGTGAAGTACGCGCCGAACGCTGCCACAATCAGGTAATTTAAGTTGTTGATGATGTTGTTCGCAGGCCCCATGATGCCGCCCCAAACGTTTGCCTTGATGCTGCACTTGCGGAATTGCTCGCTCAGCACGGCAAATTCATCACATGCATCCTTTTCCTTGCCATATGCCATGACAGTCTTATAGCCGGTGACCATTTCCTCCACCTGGGAGTTCAGATCGCCAAGGATCACCTGCTTTTCGATGAAGTATTTCCGCATAAAGGAGGACAGTTTCATCGAAACGACGATGGTCAACGGGATGGTCACAAGCGCGACAATCGCCATACGCCAATCGTAGGAGAGGAGCATCACAAATGCGCCGATGAGAGTCAGCACACTCGAAATGAGGGAGGAGATGGACTGCGAAATCGTATTGGAAATATTGTCGACATCGTTTGTCATACGGCTCATGATGTCGCCGCTGGGGTGATTGTCCGTATAGCGGATCGAGAGGTAGGAGATCTTCCGGAACAGATCTTCGCGCAGGGTGAATACCGTCGTCTGAGAAATTTTCGCGGAAGCAAAACCCTGCAGCATCGTCACGAGGGAGCTTGCCACATACACGACAGCCATCAACACGAGATTTTTGATAAGACCGTCGAAATCCACATGAAGCTGTCCGCCGGTCAGGGTAATCGCGTCAATGGCTTTTCCCTGCAACTTTGGCCCAAGAAGGGTGAGGAAGGTCGTGATCAGGGTGGTGATCATGATCGCAACGACAAGATATTTGCTCTTGCCGATGTACTTCATCAGTTTGATGACCGCACCCTTCGCATCCTTCGGTTTTTCCCGAATCATCGGGCCGCCCGGACCGCGATGTCCGCCGCCTGCGCCATTTCTCTTTTGGAGTGCGCGAAGCTCATCGGCAGTCATCTCTTTTTGAACGGGCGCACCTTTTGGTGGATTTCCCGACATGGGTGCGCCTTTTGGAGGCTGACCGTTCATGGGCTGTCCGTTTTGAGGAAATTTCTTTTCGTCCGCCATTATGCCGCACCTCCGTCTGTATCCGATTTCATTTGCGAATGGTAGATATCCTGGTATGCCGCGCTGTGCTGCATCAGGTTTTCGTGCGTATCAAACGCCGTGATCTTTCCGTTTTCAATGACGGCAATCCGGTCGCAGTGCATGACGCTGGCAATCCGCTGGGCGATCATAATGATTGTGGTGTCGCCGAAGTTCTTATGTAATGCTTCCCGGAGCTTGGCTTCCGTTCCGAGGTCGAGAGCAGAGGTGCTGTCGTCGAAAATGATGATTTCCGGCTTGCGAATCAACGCTCTGGTGATAGACATACGCTGCTTCTGACCGCCGGAGAGAGACGCACCGCGCTCTGCCACCGCCGACTGATAGCCGTCCGCCATCGTGGAGATGAATTCATCCGCCTGTGCGACCTTAGCTGCCGCCTGGATTTCCTCCGCCGTCGCATCCGGCCTACCCCACAGAATATTTTCCGTGATCGTGCCGGAGAACAGCTCGCTCTTCTGCTGTACAAAGCCGATTTTCTGCCGCAGTGCGTGGAGATCCCACTTTTTCACATCTACACCGTCCACATATACGGTGCCATCCACGGTGTCGTAGAAGCGCGGGATCAGGTTGACGAGAGACGATTTACCGGAACCGGTCGCGCCGATGACCGCCACGATCTCGCCGGGCTGCACATCCAGATTGATGTGATCGAGTACAAGATTGCCCTGACCGCCCGGATACTGGAACGATACGTTCTCAAACCGCACAGCGCCGGCTTTTTCGGTGTTTCCATTGGTCACAGAGCCGCTTGCGATAGTGGGATCGGATTCCAGAATCTCACGCACACGTTCGCCGCACGCTTTGCCGCGCGCAACCTGCTGAAACATCATGGACACCATCATAATGTGCATGAGTACCTGCGAGATATACTGCACCGCCGCCATAACATCGCCGACATTGATATTGCCCGCCTCCACCTGCACGCCGCCGATATAGAAGATGGCGAGGATAGAGATGTTCATGACGATCATAAGAAGGGGGGAAAGCGTGGACATGAGCATCAGCACATGCATATTGGAATTCCTGTACTCCGTATTTGCCTTGCCGAAGCGTTCAATTTCGTATTCCTCTCTGGTGTACGCCTTGATAACGCGTGCGCCGGTGACGTTTTCCTGTACCACGGAATTGACGACATCGAGCTTCTTCTGCACCTTGGAGAACTGCGGAAACGCCTTATAGACCATGAGCAGCACCACGATGATCATAAACGGCAGGGAGAAGAGAACCACATAGCCGAAATGTACGTCGAGAGAATTGCACATGATCAGACCGCCGACTATGAAAATCGGTGCGCGTACGAACATACGCAAAATCGACTGCACGAGATCCTGCAGGGAGGTAATGTCGTTTGTCAGTCTGGTAACAAGGGAGCCGGTGGTAAATTTGTCCGTCTGCTCTAAGGAGAGAGACATCACTTTATTGAACGCATCCACACGCACATCGTTTCCGAAGCCCTGGGATGCCACGCTTGCCGTATAGCAGCACAGCAAGCCCATCAGCCCGCCGAATATGACGAGGATAAGCATCTCC
Source organism: bacterium (assembly GCA_963643035.1). Classification (GTDB taxonomy): domain Bacteria; phylum Bacillota; class Clostridia; order Oscillospirales; family CAG-272; genus UMGS1696. The sequence goes on along the minus strand of CAVIKO010000011.1, from coordinate 17,102 downwards.
ACGCCGGTTTTCAGAATGCTTTGCAGTACCGCGGACACATTGCCGGATTCCACGACTGTGTTGACAATCCGCGACATGAGCTTTGGCTGAAAAAGGTCCACGACCACTTCCCCCATCATAAAAATGGGAGAAATAATCGCAAAGAACAGGTATGGCTTCAGATAGGAAGCAAGTCGAACTTTTTGCGTTTTCTTTTCAGAGTTCAAAAGAAATCACGCTCCTCCTTATTGCTTTCAAGCAATGTATTTCGCACCTTGGAGAGCAGACGCATGAGAGTTTCCCGTTCACTGTCTGTCAGATTGGACATGGCAACCTCGTCTTCCTCGTAAATTGTCTTGCGCATCTGTTCATCCAACGCTCTGCCCTTTTCCGTCAGCGTGACACGGGTGGCGCGTAGGTCATACTCATCGGGGCGTTTGGTGACATAGCCTTCCTTCTCAAGTTTCTGGAGAACAACGCTGATGGTCGGCGCTTTCAAATGGGTAGCCTTTACGAGATCAAGCTGGGTCCTGCCGTCCTTCCGTGCCAGTTCCATAAGCAAGAGACGTGCGGATTTCTGGAGTACGGGGGTATCGCTGCTTCTCTGTTGGATGCGGTCGCTCATCATACGGGTGATTTCGCTGATGAGCATCATCGGTGCAGAACGGTTCATCCGTTTCGCTTCCGGTTCGTACACGGGCGGTTTTCCGTTAAGATTGAGATTGGTCATGGTTAATTTCTCCTATTGTAGAATTTGATTTTTGGGATGGAAACCGCGCGGCATCCTCTGCCGCCGATTCTTTTCAAAGGAAACACCGACCGAATCGACATTTTTGTCATACGCTTTGTTCTTATGGGGTTTCGCACAAAAGCAACATTCTTTCCAATCAGTGGTTTCCTCAATATGCGCCGTCAGAAAAACTGTGTCTGATCGCGCGCCGGAAAACTGGACGGCGGCATGAAAAATATACCGCCAAATACATTTTCTCACAACTTTTCCATACATAAATTATAGCGCCTTGATAATGCAATGTCAATGAATTTTTTATGAATTTTCTGCTTTGGACTTTTAAACCATATTATCGAATAACATAGATCCGTTTTTAGGTATTTTAGCGACAGTAAATTTGCTTGGTAACGGTAATTGTTGCAATGTAAATTTTTCGGAAAGTATCTGTATCCGATGTAAAATCGTATATTTCTGTATATTGACATAATATGCAACTAAAAATGCGTGGGACGCATTTATGCCGGGCATCCCCCATATCCTTTATGCATAATAGAGCGGGAGAAAACGTGAAATGAAAAGCCGCCGTGTTCCAAAAGAAATCGCGGCGGTATGATTCGATTTTTTACGTGTGAGGATTCATCCGTCCTCACGTTCAAAATAATACTTCCGGTTGTGTGCGCAAATGCTTTCGAGAACGCCGAGACATATGTACATAGACAGCATAGACGATCCGCCATAGGAGAAAAACGGCAGCGTGATCCCGACGACGGGCAGCATGGCAAGACACATACCAATGTTCTCCACCGTCTGCGCAATCAGCATTCCCGCCATGCCCATACAGATATACCCAGCGTAGTTTTTCCGGCAATTCTTCGCGAGCAGGATGATCCGCCAGACGAGGAACACCATCAATACAATGTAGGCGAACGCGCCGAGAAAACCGAATTTTTCCGCATGGACGGCATAGAGAAAGTCAGACTGTCCAGCGGGCAGATAGAAATATCGACTTCCGCCCGAGAAGCCAGCGCCGCGGAAACCGCCGGAAATAATGCACTCCCGACTCTTGATTTGCTGGTATCCGATGTATGTGGGGTCTAACTCCGGGTTGAAGCCAGCCAAAATCCGCAGCCGTTGGTATTCATCCATATGCTCCCAGAGAAACGGGAATGCGATCACCCCCGCAGCAACCGCTCCGGCAATATACCAGAGCGAAATTCCGGAACAAAATACCATCGCGGCAAAAATCGCGAGATACACCAGCGCCATACCGTCGTCTCCGCTGAGCATGACCAATCCAACGATCAATCCACCGTGGAGCGCGAGCTGCAACACGGACAGCGGATGGTTGATTTTTCCGCGCAGTCGATCAAGATGGCGCGCCAGACAAATGATGTACGTGATCTTGACAAACTCCGTCGGTTGGATATACAGCGAACCCACCACATGGATCCAGTTTTCGTTGCCGTACTCCCCGGTGCCAAATAGCTTTACGAAAATGAGCAGTCCGATAGATGCGGCAAAGAACAGCCATTCCGCTTTGGTGATCAGCGCATCATAGTCAATCATGGAGATCACCGCGACACAGGCAAGCCCCAGCAGCAGTGCGAACGTCTGATTACGCACATACGAGATCTTATACGCGTCCGATGCGGCAAGAAGCGTGACGATGCTCATCACAGACATGGAGATCGCACAAAAGAACATCCACCCATCGATGGAGGCGACCTTCTCGCGGAAGCTTTGCGAAAATACTTTCATTGGAAATACACCCTGGAAAGACACGTGGGGGAGGATGCATAAAACGCCTCTCTCTCCCCCGTTCTCTCCGAAACAAACGATACCTTAATACGCGATGCCCCAGTATACCATGTGCTTTGCCGGCTTTCCGCAGCAGACGCAGGTATCCGCGATATGCTCCTCTTCCAGCGGGATGCAGCGGGAGCCTACGCCCGTTTCTGCCTTGACCCGATCCTCACATTCCGGATCGCCGCACCACATCGCCTTGACAAAACCGTCGCCCTGCTTGAGGGATTCGCGGATCTCATCGAGCGTCGTGCAGGAATATGTCCTTCTTTCACGGTTGGCGAGGGCCTTCTCATACATACCATCGCGCACCGCCTGCAGTTTTTCGGCAACCGCCTCTTCCACACGGTCGAGCGGTACGATTTCTTTTTCCATGTTGTGGCGCGTCACCATCACGCACTGACCGGCGGCGATGTCACGCGGGCCAAGCTCAATCCGCAGCGGTACGCCCTTCATCTCATATTCCGCGAACTTCCATCCGGGGCTGTTTTCGCTGTCGTCCAGCTTCACGCGGAATTTACCCTTTAATCTATCAAGAAGCGCACGGTTTGCTTCCAGTACACCCTCCTTATGCTGCGCCGCCGGGATGATCACGACCTGGATCGGTGCCACAGCCGGGGGAAGCACAAGTCCATTGTCGTCGCCGTGCGTCATGATGATCCCACCGATCATACGGGTAGTGGAACCCCACGAGGTCTGGAACGGATGGACGAGCTTGTTCTCGCGATCCGCATAGGTGATGTCGAACGCACGGGCAAACCCATCGCCGAAATAGTGGCTCGTCGCCGCCTGAAGTGCCTTACCGTCGTGCATCAATGCCTCGATGCAATACGTGTCCTCCGCACCGGCAAATTTATCGCTTTCTGTTTTCTTTCCCTTAATGACCGGGATAGCGAGATCCTGGATGTGGAAATCCGCGTAGACGTTCAGCATCCGCTCGGTTTCGGCAATCGCTTCCTCCGCTGTGGCGTGCATGGTATGTCCCTCTTGCCACAGAAATTCGCGGGAACGGAGGAACGGCCGGGTCGTCTTTTCCCAACGAACCACGGAGCACCACTGGTTGTACAGTTTCGGCAGATCGCGCCACGACCGGATGATATTCGCGTAATGCTCGCAGAACAGCGTTTCCGATGTAGGACGAACGCATAGCCGCTCCGGCAAAGGCTCATTGCCGCCGTGTGTGACCCATGCCACCTCCGGTGCGAATCCCTCGACGTGTTCCTTTTCCTTATTCAACAGAGATTCCGGAATGAACAGCGGCATGTAGACGTTCTCGTGTCCCAGCTCCTTGAATTTTCCGTCCAGAATTTTCTGGATATTTTCCCAGATTGCGTAACCGTAGGGGCGGATGATCATGCAGCCTTTGACGCTCGAATAATCAATGAGGTCCGCTTTCCGGCAGATGTCCGTGTACCATTTGGCAAAGTCAACCTCCATCGAGGTGATGTCCTCAACCAGCTTTTTCTCGTTTTTCATCGTTATATACCCTTTCTGCGGCGCATTTCCCGCCGTTTGGTTCAATGTATGTCTGCAAGCTTTATTCCACCTTGGTCAGCCGCGCGTAAGTCGCCATGAGCTTCTTTGTTCCGGCGGATTCAAACGCAATTTCGTACAGTACGTCCGCTCCCATCGGCTTGGCGGAGAGTACCGTTCCCTCACCGAAGGTCTGGTGGCGCACCCTATCACCAATCGCAAAGGATGCGTTCGGCTTCGCGGGAATTTTTTTCTCCAGAGCGGATATCGGCTTTTTCGTCTCCTCCACAAAATGGTTGATCGGTTTCATTTTCGGCAGACGCGGCATCCGCTGCCGCAGTTCGCTGCTTTGGATCGGCTCGTCCACGACGTCCATACACTCCTTTGGAATTTCCGTGATGAACCGGGACAGGGGATTCGCGCTCGTTCTGCCGTTCATCATCCGTTCGCGCACATGAGTTACGATCAGCTGCTGTTTTGCCCGTGTGATCGCCACGTATGCCAGCCGCCGTTCCTCCTCTATCTCCTCGGGATTCATCAACGTCTGGAAACTCGGGAAGATGTTGTCCTCCATACCTGGCAAGAATACCACCGGGAACTCCAGTCCCTTCGCACTGTGAATCGTCATAAACACCACAGCGTCGGCGGTTTCATCGTACTTGTCCACATCGGACACCAGCGCGATGTCCTCAAGAAAATCTACCAGCGTTGCCTCCTCGTTGGCTTCCTCATACTGCCGCGCTGCGTTCACCAGTTCCTCTAGGTTTGATTTGCGCTCCTCTCTCTCTGTCAGATCGGGCAGTTCGGCAAGCATCGCCGTATAGCCGGACTTCTCGATCACCTGCTCGATGAGGGCGGAAATCGACAGGGACGACGCGCTCTCCCGGAAGCCGTCCATCATGTAGACGAAATTCACCATCGCGTTTGCCGTGGACGGGGAGATTGCGTTGTACCGCTTCACGCTGCGGAGAAATTCCATGAGCGGACAACCCTCCGCATTAGCCAGCGACTGCGCAATCTGCACGGATTTGTCGCCGATTCCGCGGCGCGGCGTATTGATGATCCGATGGAGCCGGAGATCGTCGTTCGGATTGTAGATGAGCGCAAGATAGGCAACGATGTCCTTGACCTCCATACGTTCGTAGAACCGAGTGCCGCCGAGCATCCGATACGGGATACCTGCCTTGGCGAAGGTCTGCTCGATGCTGCGGGACTGCGAATTCATCCGGTACAGTACGGCGAAATCCTTGTATGTATTGCCTTTCGCCACCTTATCGGAGACAGTCTCGGCAATATAACGCGCTTCATCGTTCTGATTGCCGAGGCAGCGCACCGTGATCTTGTCCCCATCCGCGCCGCTTGTCCACAGGGTCTTGCCCAATCTGCCGGAATTGTTCGCAATGACGTGGTTAGCGGCATCCAGAATCGTTTTCGTGGAGCGGTAATTTTCCTCTAACTTGATCACGCGGGTATCGTCGTAGTTTTTATCGAAGTTTAGGATGTTCTCAATGACGGCTCCACGGAACTTGTAGATGCTCTGGTCGTCGTCGCCCACCACCATGATGTTGCGGTACTTGCCAGAGAGAAGCAGGGTAAGCGTCAGCTGCGCATAGTTGGTATCCTGATACTCATCGACGGAGATATAGCGATAGCGGTTCTGGAGCATTTCCCGCACATCCGCGCACTGGGTCAGAAGGCGAACCGTTTCCATGATAATATCGTCAAAATCGAGCAGATTCTGGGCGTGCATCCGTGCAGAGTACAACTCGTACACGGCGGCGATCTGCTTTTTCTTCACATCCACGCCCGCCTGCATGGAAAATTCCGGCGGTGCGATCAGCTTATCCTTGGCGCGGCTGATGGCGTTCATGATCGTCTTGACCGGGAGGGTCTTATCGTCAATGTTGAGCTGCTTCATGCACTGCGTGATCTGCTTTTTCACATCATCCATGTCGCAGATGGTGAAGTTGCGGTCGTAGCCGATCTGACTGCCGTAACGACGGAGAAACTGGAGACAGATCGAATGGAACGTCCCTGTCATCAGTTCTGCCGCTTCCTTGCTGTCCTCGCCGAAAATCTTTTTGATCCGTTCCTTGATCTCACGCGCGGCTTTGTTCGTGAAGGTGATCGCCATCACGGACCATGCGGGCGGTGGATTCACAGCGAATTTGGTAAGGTATTCTCCCAGCTCTTCGCGGCTCATTGACTCCGCCTTTTCCATCTCCGGCAGGAGTACGCCAGCGTTTTGCGGAACAACCGGATCGTGGTACGCGTTGCCGTAGCGAGTCAGATACGCCAGTCTGTTGACCAGAACCGTGGTTTTCCCGCTTCCGGCTCCCGCTAAGATGAGCAGCGGCCCGTTGATCTGATAGACCGCCTCGCGCTGTTTTTCGTTAAGGTTTTTGAAATAGAGGTCGAATAATTTTTTCTTTTGCTCGGTAAATCGTGTGGATATGTCAGGCATTTTTTTCTCGATTCTAAACGGACGGTCTTACAGACCGTTCCGAAATTTACTGTACAGGTCATCGCCGCTTCCTCGTTCCGATCCCCAACATACAGGGTAACGCTTATGGATGCGGCACATCCATAGATATAAAACGGCGCTTTCGCGATTTTGAGCGAGCGCACGCCGGAATTTCTCACAAAAACGGCATCATACATTATATAGAATAGTATACCATAGATCGCCGAAATTTGCAAGAGAGCGCGATCGATTTTTCAAAATCAGGTACGATTTTTTCTACACAGCAAAAAGAAAGCGTAAGCACAAGGCAATACGCTTCCCCACCGGATTCATTTTTCAGACAATATATTTCGTAATGTCGAGCACATCGAGGAGCAGGATCCACGTCAATCCGTAGTACGCGACCACGGCGACAAGGTCGTTGACAGTGGTGATCAGCGGTCCGGACGCGACTGCCGGATCGACACCCATTTTCTTAAACGCGAGCGGAATCGTGGTTCCGGCGAGACTCGATATCCACATAGATATAAGAAGTGCTGCGCCAATACAGCCGGAGATCGCGTAGGAGACACCCCATGTCTGCCCCTTGAGCAGGTGTATATACAGTCCCACAAAAGCAAAAGAAAGCGCGCCAATGAGCAGACCGTTTGCCGCACCGATTCTGCTCTCCTTCCAGACAAGTGTCCACTTCTGCTTTGCGGAAAGCTGTTCGTCCATCAGTACTCGAATCGTAACTGCCAGCGACTGTGTCCCGACGTTGCCTGCCATATCCAGCACCAGAGACTGGAAGAGAATGACGAGGGTCAGCTGCGCGACGACCTTTTCAAACAAACCGACCACGAGGGACACGACCAGCCCCAGTCCGAGAAGTACCATCAGCCACGGAAGCCGTTTCCGCATACTAACCTGTGTGGATTCGTTCAGATCCTCCTCCGCACTCAGACCGCCGAGCTTGGCGTAATCGTCCCCCATTGCGTCCTCGACAACGGATACAAAATCGGTCGCCATGACCACGCCGATCAGCCTGTTGTCGCTGGACAGCACAGGAATGGATGTTTCCGAATATCCCTTGATCCGCTCAATACAGTCCTCTACGGGATCCTCCGCGTAGACATAGGGGTATGAGGTGGCAATCAACGGTTCAAGCGGTTCTCCATCGCGCGCGATGATCAGCTCCTGCAGGGTCAATGCGCCGTAGAAGGTGCCGTCCTCCGCAGTGACATAGATTGTTGTGATGTTGTCGTGCTCCGCCGCCTGATCAATCACGGAGCGCATAGCCTGCCGCACACCGGAATCTGCGGGGATCGAGACAAAGTTCGTGGTCATGATGCTGCCGACCTCGTCCTCGTCAAAGGAACTGAGGAAGCAGATTTCACGCCGGGACTGATCGTCCATAAGCTCGATCAAGGTATTGCGTTCGTCCTTCGACAGCTGACGCAGACATTTTACAGCGTCATCCGCCTCCATGCCGGCAAGAATCGCGACCTTTTTGCGGATTCCCAGCTCGGCAAAATAAGGTGCCACATCGTCGAAATAGCCGAAAATACTCGCCAGATCGTCCTCCGGCAGCGTCTGATATAGAATTTTCCGTTCCGCCGGACTCCATGTTTCCATGGTTGCGGCGATGTCGTTCTCGTGGAACTGCAGGATCGCATCCTCCATCGCCTTCGGAGAGCGACCGCTGTGAATGATCCGGGTCAGTTCCTCTGCGTAATCCGGGTACAGGTTTTCCATTTCTTCAGTTACTGTTTTCTTTTCCATGACAACCTCCTGTTCTGTTTTTTCAGATACAAAAGGATCCGTGGGCAGCAAAAAAACCGCCTTGCCCGGTTCATCCCACAGAGCGCGGAGATGACAGATCCCTTCCTCTGAAGACCTCATGGGTCTTCTGTTGGTGGAAATTGTTGCCGGATATGAGCGGTTGGAAAACGCACGAAAACACTGCCCAGCTCCCGTCACAGAAACGCCGGTCAGCATATGCCGATTGGAGTGGTACCCTACACCTCAGAGAATGGGGAAAAGAGGTGTGACGAGCACGGTCACGGCAGCAGTTCGTATGTGCGGCTTATCCCATCGCTTATGTCCATTACAACACCCGCCGTCCATGCGTCTCACCTCTCAATATTACAAAAATGGTATGGAAACGACATGCGCCCCCATCTGCCAACATTATATCACATAGGTCAAAATTCTGCAATAGCCAAAAAGACGAAATTGAGTAAAAAGAAATCGCGTCATATGGCAGGGTCGCAAAAAATCCATGCATGGTATTTTTCAGCACAAAAATTCCGGTGCATACGCGCGTTTTTCGCACCTGTAAGCACCGGATCTGTCGTCCGTTATCGCAGTTTTTTCCCGGGATACGGAGCAGGAGATATAGGAAAATGCTGATTTCAGATTCATTTCGCATCAGCAAGGCCATATTTTCCAGGCTATTGACACAAAATTCCGATGGATTCAACGTTTTCTTAGGAAACGTTCCTCGGCGTTTCTACGCTTTTGCCGCCATACCCAGATTCAACTCCGCGTTGTGCCGATTGTTGACCTCATTCGGATCGTGGAAAGTCGGTACCACCTGCATCAAAGCTTCCCGAATGACAGCAGACTCATCCGTCTCCACGGCTTCGGACAAAGCTTTTTGCAAGATCGAGAGCTTTTCGGCAACCGTCTCCCGCGTTGGCGGTGTATCCCGCTCTATATAGATCAGCTTGTTTTCCGTCTTGTCAAGTTCCTCGGTCTTGATGAGCAGCTCCTCGTACAGCTTTTCACCCGGGCGCAGTCCGATCTCCACAATATTAATGTCCTGATACGGACGCAATCCGCTCAGACGGATCATATTCTCCGCGAGATCGAGAATCTTTACGGGATTGCCCATGTCCAGCACAAACAGTTCTCCGCTTTTTGCCATTGCGCCTGCCGTCATCACAAGCTGGCTTGCCTCCGGGATCGTCATGAAGTACCGGATAATCCGCTTGTCCGTCAATGTCACGGGACCGCCTCTTTCGATCTGTTTTTTGAACAGGGGAATCACTGAACCATTGGAACCCAGCACGTTCCCGAACCGCACAGCGGCAAAAGACGTTTTGCTGTCCTTACGGCACTGAAGGATCATCTCGCACATCCGCTTTGTCGCACCCATGATGTTGGTCGGATTGACCGCCTTGTCGGTGGAAATCAGGATGAACTTTTCAACACCCGCCTCTTCCGCCGCGTCCGCCACGTTGCAAGTGCCGAACACATTGTTCTTGACCGCCTCGGCACTGCTGTGTTCCATGAGGGGAACATGCTTGTGCGCTGCTGTGTGGAATACGATCTGTGGGCTGTACTTCCGCATGACCTCATGGATTCTTTTCCGGTCACGCACGGAGCCAATCTCCACGTGGAGTGTGAAGCCCTCCGGCTTGCCGATCGGATATTCGCGGCGCAGCTCCTGCTCAATCTCGTAGACATTGTTTTCGTAGATATCAAACAGAATCATTTCGCGCGGGCCGCATTTTGCGACCTGCCGACATAGTTCGCTGCCAATGGAGCCGCATCCGGTAATCAAGACCGATTTGCCGTGGTAGTACGCATGAGCAGAACTACTGATGATGGAACGGGAATCGCGAAACAGCAGCTCCTCGATTTTGAATTCACGCACGCTTCTCCGCTTAGTGACATCCGTTTCATATGTATCCTCCAGATTGCTCTGCGCATCGGAGAAGGGGTAGTCGTAAATCTTGACCTTCAGTCCTGTCTCGGCATACTGTTCGTAAATCTTCTGTTTTGCCGCCGGGGACATATCAGGCAATGCGATGATAAACTCCGCAACATGGTGCTTTTCGATGGCGTTTTTCATCCCGGTCATCCCCTCGGGAAGCACTTTCAGCCCTTCCAGATAGCTGCCGATCTTCTGCGGATTGTTGTCGATGAAACAGGCGGGGGTATAGCGGCGGCGTTTGTTTTCCGTTGCGCTGTAAACGATCCCTCTGCCCTCCGCAAGCTCCTTTGCCAGTGTCGCGCCAAGTCGACCCGCACCGACGATCGCCACATTGACATTCTCAGTCGCGTTTTCCGCCTCACTTTCCCGCTGGCAGATCCGCCCCTGCATCAGCTGATAGACGAACCGTGCCGCCAGACAGCTCAGACAGCCGAGCGTGATGATGGTGACGGTGCGCAGAAACTCAATCTGAAACGGCACGAACATCCGCACAACGAGAAACCCCAGTCCACCGCAAAAATCCGCAAGGATCATTCTGAAATATTCCGCCGCCCGCGCATATCGCCAAATATTGGCATAGCAGCGAAAAAGCCCTCTCGCACAGAACACACAAAGCACGATCAGACCGAGCTGACTTCCACGCTGCCACAGTGTCAGGCTGGCGGGCGCGCCGTTTGTATAGAGAAACAGAAAAACGAGTCCTGCAAAACAGAAACAGGCAACATCAAATAAGATGAGCAGCACTTTTCTCCGGTTGATACGCTTCATACTTCCACTTCCTTTGTCGCACTAAAACGCCTTATGCGCCTATAGCGTTATTCAGACGTTCAAGGGAACGCTGATATCCTGTTGTTCTTGCACCAAGAAGCCTATTTCCAGAAAGCTGCCGATTCAGACACACTGCTTTCAGGTGGATTTCTCAACGTATCCATGGGCTTTTCATGCAAAACGTAAGGGATACAACCCGTTTCTCAAGAACCAGCCTTGCCGGTATTATAGCCGTTTTCCGGCTCTGTGTCGTGCGTTTCCCTACTGTATGCGCCATATTTGCCATATTTTCCGTATTTGCCATAACGGTACCCGTAGCCATAACCGTAATTGCCGCCATAGCCGATCAGTCCGGACGCTGCGTTGTTGAGGATACATCCCATAAACCGCGCGTTCTTGCCGAGCACGGTATCCATAGCGGCACGGATCCGGGGCGTGCGCACGCCGTCCTGATCGATGACGTACAGCACAACATCCGCTGCCTCCGCAACGATCGATGCATCCGTCAAAAGACCGCACGGCGGTGTATCAATAATAATGTAATCGAACAGGGGACGCATTTTCGCGACCATTTTCTGCAGCCACTGGTGGTTGATCGCGTTCCACAGCTTCATCTCGTCGCTAAAGGTCATAACCGTCAGCTGATACGTAGGGGAATACTGCAGAATCACGTCCTTCGGTATTTCTCCGCATTCGGTTGCAGGCACAAATCCGGTTTCTCTACCGGAATCCAGCAGATCGCACACACTGGGATTGCGCAAGTCCGCATCGATGAGCAGCACCCGCTTATGGATCGCCGCGAGAGAAGCGGCCAGGTTGACCGTCGCCGTCGTTTTTCCCTCACCGGGAGCCGTAGACGTCACCATGAGTGCCTTTTCATTGTCGCCCAACCCATGCAGCACCGTATTGCGCAGTCCGCGGAGCGATTCGAGAAAGCCTGTACCGATCAGCGGATTGGTCAGGAGAATGGAGGCATCGATTTCCCGGCGGTATCTCCGAAAGCGAACCCGCGGCAGGATTCCGACGCATTCCGTATGGAGCGTATTGCGGATGTCGTCCTTCGTGCGAATCGTTTTCCGGCTCATCGCATAGAAGACGATCCACGCTGCCGACAGCAGCACTCCGATCACAGCACCTCTGATCGCCTGCTTGGTATAGGAGAGCGGATTGATCGGATTCTGCGGCATCACGGGTTCCGAGAGAATGTGCAGCTGTGTGGAGCCGATGACATATTCCGCGACCTGCGGGTAATCGTTGATTGCCGCCATCAGAATCGCGTAGGCATTCTCGGCCGTATTCGCGCGCACACGGAGGGTAAAGAGATTCGTACCGGACAGCGCAGACGCCTCGATGGTGCCGGGGAGATAGTCGATCCCCAGCGAATCGCAGATTTTCTCCTGCAAAATCGAGCTGCGCATGATGAACGGGAACGTCTCCGCCAATTGATTTGCCGTAATCCGGTTGTAATAGTACCCATACGCGTCGAGACTGTAGCTCTGGCTCGCAGACTGCGTATCGACGGTGAAGGTCGCACTGCACTCGTAAATCGGTATGTACTGCCTCCCGGATATCCACGCAACCATCACGGCGCACAATACCACAAGCGCAAGGCAGAGAATCCAGAATTTCTCGATACCGCGCCACACATCGCTCAAATGGATCGCCAAAAGCAGGCTCTCGCCATCGGTCGATTCCGTCTGCGCGGATTTGGTTTCTTCATTCATGTTTATCGCGTCGCCCCCATACAGCAGGCGTTATCCTTTCCTCGGAATCTCTCTTTCGCATGGCATGCGGCAGGGAAAATCACTTTGTCTGCCTCTGTCATCTGTCATCGCCGGAATCGCCGTCGAATCGGTCGAATTTGTCATACGCGCCGTATTTCCCATAGCTGCCGTACCGCCCGTATTTCCCATACTTGCCGTATTTTCCGTATTTGCTGTAGCCATAGCCCTTTTTATAGTATCCGGATCCGTCGGAGCCGGTCTGTCCGAACAGGCTGAAATCGTGGTGTACATCGTTGAGGATACAGCCACCGAAATGACCTTTGTTTGACCGGATCTCAAGAATCGTGTCGTTGATATCCGCCGCCTCCGCCACATCGGTACGTACTACGAGCATGGTCACATCCGAAAGCGGCGTCATGGAAACCACATCCGGCGCGGCAAATACCGGCGGCGTATCGATCAGAATATAATCAAACATGTTCCGGAACAAGGCGAGCTTGGCGCGCACCTCCTTGGACGTCATCCAATCGGCGTAATCGTAGTAGGTATGGCGGTTGATCGAAAGAAAGAGAGAGCTTTGTCTGTACTGCAAAAACCGAAAATCGCGCATGTCAATCTGACCGGACAAAAGTCCTCCAAGCTCTGTTTCCTTCGACACCTCCACCTCAAAGATCTTGTAAAGCGCTGGCTTACGGAAGTCGAAATCCATGAGCAGAACCCGATTGCCGCGTTCCGCCAGAGACAGGGCGATGTTGGAGGTGACAGTCGATTTTCCTTCGTTTTCCGCCACACTCGTGAGCATAAAGACCTTTTTGTCCATACTCCGCCGCATATATTCCAGTTTGGTCGCGATCTTCTGGAAATTCTCCGTATAGAGGAACCCACCAGCATCGGAGCGGATCATCAACGCACGTTTTCCTGCCTTCGACCTGCCCATCGCGGTTAAAATCCGATCGCGCACAGTGAGGTTCCGGGATGCGTGTACCACAGAACCGACAAGCTTTTCACCGATCTTTTTCGTGTAGTCTTCTTCGTTCTTCACCGTGTCGCGCAAATACGACATCAGCACCACGGCGGCAAGGGTCAGAATCGCGCAGACAGTTCCTGCCTTGATTCCGACATCCTTCCAGGTAAACGGATTGTCCGGTGTCTTCGGTACGCTTGGCTGCTGGATCACATCCACCACAGCGTTGGCGGAAATCGCCTCGGCAATCACGGGATACACATCGAGTACGGCAGACAGTTCGTGAAACGCATCGATCGGGTTGGAGCCTGTCACGCGCACAAAGAGGATATTCGTGTTCTCCACCGCCTCTGTGGTGATTTCCCCTTGGAAGGCGTCCTCCCCCAGTTCCCGCGCGGCGTATTCCAACATTGTCGGCTGCAAAAACATCTCCGCGAACACTTCCGTCATCTCCATGGATGCAGAGAGATTGTTGTAATTGCTCGTGGTGCCGGAGCGGGAACGGATGATCAGCGTTACGGAGCTGGTATACGTCGGCGTATAAGAACGCTGCAGCACGACATAGGTTCCCATCACACCAAGTGCGAAAGCCAGCACAACCAACCACACGTTGCGGAGCATATCGCGCAGGATCGTGTAGAGATCGGGGGACAGGCTTTTTACATCTTCTTTTGTACTGGTCATTCCGCCTTGTCCTCCACAACGATCGTCAGCACCGCGTGTGCTTCTCTGTCAAATTCATTCTTGAAGCGATAATCCGCCTGATACACGCCCGCTGTGGTCGTATCCAGATTTGTCTCGATTCGTACTTGGGAGATGAGTTGATTCACCTCGGCAGCCATTTCCTCTTCGGTAGCTGTTTCCTCTGCGTCAGCGGTTTTCTCGGTAGCAGCCTCTACGGAGCGAATATTGCCACGCAGATCCACATCCTCTCCCACGGTGATATATAATAAGTAATTTTTCAGCGTAATTTTAGGTCCGTACAGGCTTGTATTCTCAATGGTAATGGACAGATCAAGGTAGATCACGTCTCCCTTGCTGTTTGTCACCTGCACATTAATCGGATACACACCCGCCACGCCGGACTGGAATCCGCTTGTTGTCGCCGCGATTTTCACCCGATCGGAGATATCGCCGTCCAGCACGTCCACAGCACCGATGCACTGGAGTGGATTCGCCTGCTCATTCACGGAAAAGACGAGATCGTCCGCCATCGTGAAGCGCGGTGACGTATATCCCTCATACTCCATACGGCGCGTCGCCGTCGTCACATGATTTTGGCTGTCGCACACTGCGTAGGTCACATTGCACACCCCCGGCGTGATGAAGTGGGAGATCGATTCGACAAGCACTTTCCCAGTCAGATCGCCGTCCTCCGCATCCAGCGCGGTCACGCCAGACAAAAGCTCAGCATCCGTAGACTCCAGCCCCACCACGATCCGATCCGTATCGAATGAAATCACCGGTCGGTTGTCCCGCGATAGCTGTCTTGCACGGAAAAAGGTCAGCGCAAACAGAACCGCAGTCAGAACAAACAATACGCACACGGCAATCCGCAGCGTTTTTATCATAGGCATATTTCCTCCATCCCGCCCACGCGGTACAGTTTCAGCAAAAAAGGCAATTTATTTCCGTTCACGCGGCTCCACCGTCCGGACAAGTGCAACATCGTTCAAAATGCGGCCGGGATTGATTCTGGTCAGGTGATCGGCGTAATCGATGGAAAAGCGCGTACTGATCCATTCGTGGATGCTGCGCAGTTCCGGCCGCCGCCGATAGACACCGTGTCCGTCACTGGCGACAAGATCGCACAGTCCCGCCGCGAGAATCCGCCGCGCCGCATGAGCCGCCGCCTGTCCGAACGCTCCGGCTATGCTTCCCTTATTGAGCTGCACCGCGCATCCAAGCTCCCTGTACATTGCACAGATCCGCCAGTCCTCCTGCACGCATGCGTATCGCTCCGGATGGGCGATTACGGGGATATATCCGGCGGAGAGCAGCGGAGCAAGCAATTCCGTCATGCGTGCCGGGGATTCCCGGAACGAAAATTCTGACAGAATGTATCGTGAACGATTCAGAGAAACAAGCCGCCCCGCCCGCAGTAGAGACAGTACGTCGTCTGTCAGATAAATTTCCTGTCCCACGTACAGACGCAGCGGAATGCGCAGTATGTCGAGTTGTTCCTGCAGGCGATTCAGCTTTTCCAGAAGCCGCTCATCCCAGTAATTCCGGTAGCCATGCGTAACGTTTGTATGCGGCGTGGCAACAATTCCCTCTGTACCCTCCTGCGCCGCGTATGCCGCCATTTCCACCGCTTCCTCAATTCCGTCGGCACCATCGTCCAATCCGGGCAGAATATGGCAGTGCAGATCGTACATTCTTTTCTCCTCAGCCTTTCCGCAAAATAGAAATCATCTATCCGTTTTTGCGGAAAATTTCCGAATCACCACATATTTTCTATGTAGTCAAACATACTCTGGTCTATTATACAAAGACCATCTATAGTATACCACAGAAATCGGCATTTGGCAAGATAGAATTCACACCGCCATCGTCTAGCGGCGTATTTTTCACTTTCCTACAAAAAGTCGCTTTACATGGGAATTTTTTGCAGGGATTTTAGCCGTTTACCCATCCTCGGCGTGTACGCGATTCTGCCGATTCCTGTATGTTTTCCGGGTGCATTTCCCATATGCTTTGATAATTTTACTGCGCCACGGCAAAAGAACGATCCACACCGTGCGAAAGAAGTGCCACCAAAAACCGCCAGCGTGTTTTTTTCCCTTGCGCACAACGGCAACGACGCACGCAAGGATCTGATCCCGTCGGATTCCGTATTCCCGCTCAACCTGCGCATCACCGGCAAAGGTATACGTATCCCGGCGCCGCCCTACGATCCGGTGGAGTATGTACACACCGTTATCCCTGCGGTAAAGACATATGTCCCCTGTGCGCGGCTGTCTGTTCCTCAACGGCGCGAGGATCACGGCATCTCTCCCGGAAACGAGGTATGGTCCCATACTCCCGCCCACCACGGGCAGCGGCGGCGCAATCCCCTCCGTCAAAAGCGGCAGATACACCGCAAAATACGTGTCGTTTGTGTTTTTCTCCACCATATCCGCCTCCTTTTCACACACAGTTCACCTGCCTTTTTATTTTTATAGTATAACACAAAACAGTGCCATATGCAACCATATTCGCACCGTTTTCAGAACAAGCGGTCTGCCATTTTTCCCGGCGGATGCAGAAAGAAAAACGATCTGGATTCTGCGGCAACCCACTTCTCCTCAGTGCCATGCTGCGGCACGGATACTCTTCCCGAAATATCGCTCTGTTCCGTTATAAAAAAGTTAACCACTCCCGCCGTGAATTTATTCGTCATATCCCTTGTATTTTCACACGGAATATGGTAAAATACCGTATTATAATTATAGTATGAAATGCGAGGAAACCACCCATGGAATACCAATTCTCTGAAAAATTATCCGCTCTGAAGC
>CAVIKO010000010.1:0-59725 GCA_963643035.1 bacterium | reverse complement strand
ATATAGATCAGCGGCTCTTTCTCGTCGAAGCAGATTTCCGTGATTTTCTGGCTCTTTGTCAGCCCTGTTCTCATGCAAGCTCCTTTCTGCGCCTCTGTTACGCAATAGGGGTGTTTTTCGGGTGTTTTCTCCGGCTCTTGACCTGGGGAAAACGGGGATTTTCAAACAAAAACGCGTCGGACGATGCCCAGTTTGTCCGACGCGCTTTCATCGGCTATTTTCGTATTTTTACGGCTCTACACCGCAGTTGCTCACAGCTCTATATCATGGCTCTTGCGATGCGGCATATCGCGTTTTTTTGATTGCTCAGGCAGTTCAGGCTCTGCATGAAGCATGTGCTGTATGAACTCTCTGACCTTACGGGGCGCTCGTTTAAGTGCCGCCATAAAGTCCTTTGTCTGCTCTTGCAGCTTTTCATATTTGCGTTTCCATACGCT
Source organism: bacterium (assembly GCA_963643035.1). Taxonomy (GTDB): domain Bacteria; phylum Bacillota; class Clostridia; order Oscillospirales; family CAG-272; genus UMGS1696. The sequence goes on along the minus strand of CAVIKO010000010.1, from coordinate 59,288 downwards.
GACATCGCGCTTGAGTGTCTCCACTCTATTCTTCAAATCTCCAATCAGCCCGCGAGAAGCGACGCCCTCCTTGGCAAGCTCCTTGAGAAACTGCGCGTCCTGCGGCGTCATGGAGATGTTGCCGGAGATGGTCTTTTTCCCAATGCTGTCGATCTCGTGGAAGGAAGCAGCCGCACCCTTCTGCTCTCTGATCTTCTCATTGTACTTTTCCATCGTCTGCTTCTTTTTCTCAAGCTTGTCATCAATCGATTCCAATCGTGCCTGCTCTTTTTCTACCTTGAACTGCGTTACCGTCAGATGTTCTTCGGAACTGCCGCGTTCGCCACGCTCCACATCGTCATACCCGGCATTGCGCATGGCATTGAAGAAATCGTCTTGAAGGACGGAATAGGATTTTCGGAGCACGGTTTTCCCGTTTGCGTTCAGCAGCGGTTTCCCATGCTCGTCCAGCGCGGGCTTGGAATCCCACTTTTTGCTCATACTGACCTGCTGTATCGTTTCCTTGACCGTCCCCACCAGCGATTTATCCTTGCATCGTTTCGTCCATAGAATCTGTTTCTCCACGACGGGGATATAGACCACATGAAGGTGGTAGTGGTACACGTCCTGTCCCAGCGCATCGGACATGGCGCGGTTGCGCTCATCGGCGTGCATGACGGCTGAGAGGATATACTGCTCACCGCCGACAATTTCTATTGCGGATTTGTATGCGTCGGTGTAGAATTGTTTTGCGAAGTCATAGCCGCCGTGGTTATGAAAGTAGGCGGTGTTTACGTCAAAGATTAGTTCGCCGTAGAGAAAAGCGCCGTCCTTCAGACCGCGGGTTGAAATAGCGCCGTCTTCTTTCATCTGCTGGAACATTTCGGCGTAACTGCCGGTCGGTTCCTTGAAATGCACGTTGAGGTGAGAGCGTTCGGGTACGATGTCCTGATTGACATAGGATTCCTTTTCCCGTTCGTTGTGTTGCTGCGCGTTGCCAATCTTGGCAGCTGTCAGCCGCATATTTCTTGCGTTGGTACGATGGATACCGTCGCCTCTTGCCATGGGCTTTTACCTCCTGATTTCAGATTGCGCAGGACGAGTGGTTTTTGAAAGAGCACTTCTGCGGAAGTGTAATAACCCACTATGATACTTTCATCCTGCGGCTGCAAAGTATCGTGGGCTCTCCGAGGGGGTATGCGGCTTCTGCGGAAGCCTACCGTCTTTTTCGGCTTGCAGGGGACTACCCGCAGCCTCAAAATCCGGCGCGTCCGGCCGCTTCCTCGCAACATGAATTTGCTCATAATCGCCGCCCGCATCCATCTCAAAATCTGCGGATTTTCCGATGGGGACGGGGGACGCGAGGGGATAACAGCCAATGCTTTGCCTTGTCTGACGGCAACAGGAGCGTGGCACGCTCCTGTCACAGCTCCCAGGGCGAAACAGTCCAGCGATAGCTCTGCGGAACGCCGCGCCGGTCAAGATATTCCTGACGCGCCTGCTCACGTTCCTCCTCGGTTGGGGCCGTCTTGTAGCGAGAATAGAGCTGCCGGTTCAGCATAGCGTCGAGCTTCTGTTCCAAGCCCTGACGGATTTCTTCCTCGCAATCATCCTCGCCCCGCAGATGGTACATGGCGAGGTCGATAAACAGGTCATAGGGGATTTGCACGTTTTTCATATTCCAATCCTTTCCTATCCGCGACGGTCGCAACGATTGCGACGGTTGTTTTGATGGTATCGCTTTCACCGTCGCAACCGTCGCAGCCGTCGCGCCGTTCTTATTCGATGATTTCGTACTCTACATTGTCGATTACCATATAGGTGAGCTTCACCTGCCGCCCGGAGTGTTTTGCTCTGTTCTCGTACTTCACATGGTACTCATCCAGCAGCCTGCCGGACTTGACGTTCAGATACTTTGTTAGAGCATTTGCCGCCATGCCCGTATTGACCGCCTCCGCAAGCTCGGTCGGGCTGCCTGTCCATTCTCTGCTTTCAGAGGAGACAAGACCGGAAACCGCGCCCAACACCGGGTCAGGGGGGTCCTTATACGGTTCATTTTCTGTCCGTTCAAGCTCCCATATTTGTGTATCGGCGTCCTTTTTCAGATATAAAATCTGATCCTGCTGGTCACGGCCTACCACATCGACAGTAGCATCCAGCGCCGTGCGTTTTTTCTTCTGCATGAGGAGCGATCCATCCGCACAGCCGAGTAAACCCGTCGTACCGGAGATCATCTCAAAGCTGTCACCGGCAGGTTGCTTGCGCGTGTGATGAACGGTCAGGACACAGATGCAGTGCCTGTCGGCAAACTGCTTGAGCCGACCGATGATCTCATAGTCGCTGGCATAGCTGTAAGCCTCGCCGCCGACTTCACGAATCTTCTGCATGGTGTCAATGATAACCAGCTTTGTGTCGGGGTGCTCCTTCATAAAATTCTCAAGCTGCTCATCAAGACCGTTTCCGATTTTGTTTGCTGCCGTTGCAAAATGCAGCCGATCGGTATCGTTGACGCCATACATCATAAACATCCGGCTTTGGATACGCTGAAAGTCATCCTCCAAGGCGAGATATAGGACTGTACCGGAATGGACTTCGTAGCCCCACAGAGCCTCGCCCGTGCTGACATGATAGGCAATCTGCGCCACGAGAAAGGACTTGCCGATTTTGGGCGCACCGGCGAGGATATAGGCTCCGGAGTAGAGCAAACCGTCGATGATTGGCGGTCTGCTCTTATAGGCCGTCTGGTAAAGCTCGGTCATGGAGACTGTATGCAGATAATGCGGGTCGGTCATACGCCGCATTTTTCGGAGCATATCCTCCAAATTTTCGGATTCAGGATTGAATTCCGGGTTCTCATCTGCTATACTCTGCTTAGTTGAATTTTGGGACGACTGCCCTCCATCTGCGCCAACAGATGGGACGAGGGCGGTCGTTTTCTCATTTACTGTCATTGTGTTCACCTCCGGGAAGCTGGAAGCCGTAGAACTTCTGCTTGAAATACTGGGCCGGGCACTTTCCCGCCACAGTCAGATAACCCTGAGATTTCAATTCTTTGTTCATCTCCCGGACGATCTGATATGCCTTGCTGCGGCTGATGCCCATGATCTCCGCTACCTCTGTTGCTGTGATAAACTGTGCTCTCATAGTACCTCCTGTTTCAAATTTAATCCCTTTGAGCGCGTTTGACGTATGCTCTGTTCGCTCTCCTTTCTAATGTAATTCAAAATTACGCACCCTGAGTACATATTTATTATATGCATACCAGATACATTTGTCAAGCCTACAAGAAATAAAAATATGTACTTGCAATTCGCTTTGCGTTGTGATATTATATGGACGAGGTGAATCAGACATGGACAATTTCGATTATCCCGCCATTGGGCAGAGAATCAAGCAGCTTCGAAAGCGGAAGGGACTGAACCAGACCGAACTGGCACAGATGCTAAAAAAATCTCTCCGCACCGTACAGAAGTACGAAACCGGAGAGATTGAAGTATCGATTGCCGTCGTGAATCAGATCGCCGATCTGCTGGACACAACATCCACATATATTCTCGGCTATGAATCCAGCACGACGCAGATCAGGACGCTTGCCGATGTAATGGACTTCCTCTTTAAGCTGGAAACGGTAGAGGGTATCAATTTCAAGATTGATGTACAGAAGCCGCCCCGCAGCAAGCAGTGGGAATGCTCCATTTCCTTTGATGGCAAGAGCACAGCGGACTTCAACGCGGATATGTGCCTGTTCCTGGAACAGTGGGAGGAAGAACGCAAAGAGCTTCGCGCCTACAACTCCACCCAGGCAGCATATAAGAAATGGAAGGAGCAGACGCTGGCATACTACGCTGCCAATGCCGTAACCTGCGTTGAGCCGGAAGAGCTTGACCGCAGCGAGCGGATCGCGAAGCGAAACGAATATCTGGAAAGAGAATACGGTAAAACCGAGAATGACGAGTAAATAACCCTATCAAGGTCTGATTCTTGCGGGAAAGGAGGAAATTATGTCAGTAACAAAAGACGGCGACACCGGTCGCTGGATGTCCCAGATTCGCGTCACGGATTGGACAGGCAAGACCATTCATAAGAAGAAGCGCGGCTTCGCCACAAAGAAGGAAGCCCTGCAATGGGAGCGCGACTTCATCAGCCAATCCACAGGCAGTCTCGGCATGACCTTCGGGGACTTCATTGAATTGTATGTCAAGGACATGGAGCACCGGCTCAAACCTTCCACGGTTGCCAGTAAGAAATGGCTGATTGATCTGAAGGTGACGCCTTTCTTCGAGAAAATTCCGCTCAACGAGATCAAGCCCACTCATGTGCGGCAGTGGCAGAACTCTCTGACCAGCTATCGTGATGAAAATGGCAAGCCCTACTCCCAGACCTATCTCAAGTGCATCAACAACCAGCTCACGGCGATTTTCAACTACGCAGTCAAATATTACGGGCTGAAAGAGAATCCCTGCCACAAGGCAGGCAGTATGGGGAAGAAGCACGCCGATGAGATGCTGTTCTGGACAAGGCAGGAGTTTCAGACCTTCATTGAAGCCATGAAAGACCGTCCTGCCAGCTATGCGGTATTCATGACGCTGTACTTCACGGGGATTCGGGAAGGCGAACTGTTGGCACTCACGCCGTCGGACATCGACTTTGAAAAGAAGACGTTGACGGTGAACAAAAGCTATCAGCGTCTCGGCAAGAAGGACATTATTACTACGCCGAAAACGCCCAAGAGCAACCGCACCATCCCTATCCCGGACGGCCTTTGTACCTGTTTGCAGGAGTATATGTCCCATTGCTATGAGTTGCAAAAGGATGACCGGCTTTTTCCCTACACCAAGAGCTTCCTGTATCACGAAATGGAGTATGGCTGCAAGGCATCCGGGGTGAAGCGCATCCGGGTGCATGACATCCGACACAGCCATGCAAGCCTGCTGGTAGAGATGGGCTTTTCCCCGCTGCTGATTGCGGAGCGGCTCGGACACGAGAAGGTGCAGACCACGATGGACACGTACAGTCACCTGTACCCCAACAAGCAGGTGGAGGTAGCCAGACAGCTTGACGGCATCATGCCGTGAGCCTCTGGCTACAAAAAAAGCTTCAGATGTAGCCAATTTGTAGCCACTTAAAAAGTAAAATCCCGAAAAACGCTGTAATATCAACGCTTTTCGGGATTCGAATAACACTAAATATTTATTCCCACTCGATAGTCGCCGGTGGCTTTCCTGTGATGTCGTAGACGACGCGTCCTGCACCGCGTACCTCATTTACGATGCGAGCGGAGACTCTGCCGAGCAGGGCATGGGAGAGCGGGGCGTATTCGCACGTCATGAAATCCGAGGTACGAACAGCACGCAGGGCAATTGTGTAGTCATATGTACGGAAATCACCTACGACACCGACTGAGCGGCAGTTGGTCAGCACCGCGAAATACTGATCCGCTTTCACACGACTGCGCCGCATTTCTTCCCGGAAAATCGCATCCGCGTCTTGGAGGATCCGCAGCTTTTCCTCCGTGATTTCTCCGATGATCCGCACGCCAAGTCCCGGTCCCGGAAACGGCTGTCTGTCAACGAACGCTTTGGGAAGTCCGAGCTGTCGTCCGAGTGCGCGTACCTCATCTTTGAATAATCCCCGCAGTGGTTCGACCACACCGTCAAACTTCAGATCCGCAGGGAGTCCACCGACATTGTGGTGACTTTTGATCGTTGCCGCCTTACTACCGCCCGATTCGATTACGTCCGGATAGATCGTACCCTGGGCTAAAAACCGTGCGTTGGGCAGGCTGCGCGCCACATCAGCAAATACACTGCCAAATTCCGCGCCGATGATCTTCCGTTTCTGTTCCGGATCGGTCACGCCGGATAGTTTTGTGAGGTAGCGATCCGCCGCGTTAATTCGTATGAAATCGAGATCCCGTTTGGAAAATGCCGCTTCCACCTCATCGCCCTCGTTCTTGCGCATCAAACCGTGATCCACAAAGACACAGTGGAGCTGGCCGGGGATCGCTTTCGACAACAGTGCCGCGCAGACGGAGGAATCCACGCCGCCGGACAGACCAAGAATCACATGCGCGTCCCCAACCTGTTCCTTCACCTTGCGGATGAGCTGTCCCTCCAAATCGCGCAGATTGTAGTCTCCGGCAGCACCGCAGACCGTGTAGAGAAAGTTGCGAATGATCGTTGTACCGTTCGGAGTCGATTCCACCTCGGGATGGAATTGTACACCGTAGAGCCTTCTCTGCGGATCCTGCATCGCGGCGTTGGGACAATCGGCGGTGTGTGCGGCAGAGGTGAAGCCGTCGGGCAGAGTTGTCACCTGATCTGTGTGGCTCATCAGACCGATCTGCTCCGCCTTGAGTCCGTGGAAAAGCGGGCAGGCGGTATCGACAGTCATTTTTGTTTTGCCGTATTCGCTCTTGCTGCAGGGGGATACAGTGCCGCCTGTCGACCAAGCGAGAAGCTGTGTACCGTAGCAAATGCCAAGAATCGGGATGCCCATATCGAAAATCGCGCGGTCACAGTGGGGAGAATCCTCTCTGTATACACTGTTCGGTCCCCCGGTCAGGATGATCCCAATCGGGTTGATTTCCCGGATTTCGTCCGGCGTGATGGTGCCGGATTTTACGAGGGAGTATACGTTGCACTCCCGCACCCGGCGGGCGATCAGCTCTTTATACTGACCGCCAAAATCTAAAATGAGAATTACCTGTGCCATGCTGCACTCCCGTTACGCGAGTTCGATGTATTCATCTCTGCCTGCGCCGACGGATACATAACGGATCGGACACTGTACGGCTTCCTCCAGATACCGGATGTATTCCTTGGCAGTGTCGGGCAGGGAAGCGTAGGTGCGGCAGCCGGAGACATCGCCGAACCCTTTCTTGTATTCGATCACGGGTTTAGCACGATTGAGCCGTTCTCCGGTTGGGAATACCGTTGTCTTGACACCGTCCACTTCATACGCAACGCAGACCGGAATCTCGTCAAGATAGGACAGCACATCAAGCTTGGTCAGCGCGATGCAGGAGGCGCCCTGTACCTTCACACCGTAGCGGGACGCCGGAATATCAAACGGTCCTACACGACGCGGACGACCGGTTGCGGCACCGTATTCACCGCCGGCAGCACGGAGCTTTTCCGCTTCCTCACCGAACATTTCCGCCGTGAACGGGCCTTCGCCGACACAAGTGGAGTATGCCTTCATGATACCGATTGTGTTGTTCAGCGGCACACCGGGGATTCCGGCACCGATCGGAGCAAACGCGGCAAGGGTCTGGGATGAGGAGGTGTACGGATAGATACCGAAATCAATGTCACGGAGCGCACCGAGCTGTGCCTCAAACAGGATGTTCTTGTTTTCTTCCACTGCACCATACAGATAAGAGGATACATCGGTGACAAACGGTGCAATCACGGAACCGAATTTTTTGAGCCACTCCAGCATGGCAGTCGGATCGACAGCCTCGTGACCATATCCGGTGACGGTGATGTTTTTCCACGCTACGATGTCGCGCACTTTTTCCGCGATGGAGTCGAGGTGGAGAAGATCCTCCATGCGCAGTCCCTTTTTCATGTACTTATCTGCATATACCGGAGCGATGCCGCGTCTGGTGGAGCCGAATTTCTTGTCCGCGAGCCGTTCCTCCTCCATGATGTCCTGCATCTTGTGATACGGCATACAGATGATCGCCTTGTCGCTGATCTTCAGATTGGCGGGAGTGATCTGGATGCCGCGATCGGTCAGAGCTTTCATTTCACCGACCAAATGCTCCAGGTCGATGACCATACCGTTGCCCATGACATTGACGGTCGTTTCACGGAGAATACCGGACGGGAGCAGATTGAGGACGAATTTGCCCTTGTCGTTGATAACGGTGTGTCCCGCATTGTTGCCGCCCTGGTACCGACAGATGATTTCATAATCGGAGGACAAGAGGTCAACCATACGCCCCTTGCCCTCGTCTCCCCAGTTGATTCCAACGATTGCTGTTAGCATAGTGTATATATTCCTTTCCGAATGCGATATACGGCGCGATGGCGAAAGAGCCTGTGTTCAGACTGCTTTCGCCAAAACGCTTATCCTTGTTGTGTTTTATTCATGTGTGCGAGAAGACACAGATGGATGCTTTATACATGAATCGTCGTGTCTACGGATTCCTGCAGCATGTCCGCGTTTGCGGAGAGTGTTTCGCGTACCTCAGCTGCGTACTCACGCGTCTGTTCCGCCGCTCTGCCGGTGAAGGAGCTTTCCGCAATGATCTCATCGATCTTTTCACGCGTCAGATGGAAAATGGGATCCGCTGCGATTCGGTCGAGCAGATCGTTGTCTGCCCCTTCCTGCTTGATCGCTTTGCCTGCTGCCACGGAATGCTGCCGGATCGCCTCATGCAGAGTCTGCCGATCGCCGCCTTCCTTTACACAGTGCATGAGAATGTTCTCTGTCGCCATGAATGGCAGTTCCTCCATGAGATGCTTTTTCACCACCTGCGGATAAACTGTTACGCCGGAGATAATGTTGATGTAGAGGGTTAGAATCCCATCTACGGCGAGGAATGCCTCGGGAATGCTGATGCGCCGTCCCGCGGAATCATCGAGGGTTCGTTCAAGCCACTGGGTTCCGGCAGTCATGGCAGGATTGATGGTATCCGCGATCACAAACCGTGCGAGGGAAGAAATCCGTTCGCTGCGCATCGGATTGCGTTTGTATGCCATTGCAGAGGAGCCGACCTGTCCCGCTTCAAACGGCTCGTCAAACTCCTTCATGTGGGAGAGCAGACGCATGTCGCCGGAGAATTTCTGGGCACTCTGAGCGATGCCAGAGAGGACGGACAGCGTGAAGTAATCGACCTTGCGCGTGTAGGTCTGGCCGCTGACTGCGTAAACAGCTTCAAAACCCATCTTGTCTGCGATCTTTTTCTCCAGTGCCTTGACCTTTTCGTGATCACCGCCAAACAGTTCCAAGAAGCTGGCACCGGTTCCGGTCGTACCACGGCATCCGAGCAGCTTCAGATTGCCCAGCACAAAATCGAGGTGGGAGAGATCCATCATCAGATCCTGCATCCACAGGGTTGCGCGTTTGCCGACTGTTGTAGGCTGTGCCGCCTGAAAATGCGTGTATGCCAGTGTGTCGAGATCGGCGTATTTTTCTGCGAAATCACAGAGCGCGGAGATCGCGCCGAGCAATAGCCGACGAATCCGGAGCAGCGCATCCCTCTGGAGGATGATGTCCGTATTGTCGCCGACGTAACAGCTGGTCGCACCGAGGTGAATGATCGGTTTTGCAGTCGGACAAACAAGACCATAGGCATAGATGTGTGCCATCACATCATGCCGTACTTCCTTTTCCCGTGCGGCGGCTGCTTCGTAATCGATGTCATAAATATGCGCCTTCATCTCGGAAATCTGCTCGTCCGTAATGTCCAGACCGAGCTCTTTTTCCGCTTCTGCAAGCGCGATCCACAGCTTTCGCCAGGTTGAGAACTTGCGGTCGTCGGAGAAAATTTCCTGCATCTCTCGGCTGGCGTACCGTTTGCATAGGGGATTTTCGTAAATCTCGTGCATCATGCGCTCCTTATTTCTCGAGTCTTTCCAGCACTTCGCGATATCCACCCAAAACGTCACCCAGATCGCGGCGGAAACGGTCCTTATCGAGCTTCTTGTCTGTGCCCTTTTCCCAGAGACGGCAGGAGTCCGGCGAAATCTCATCGCACAGGAGCAGCTCGCCATCTGCACGACCGAATTCGAGCTTGAAGTCGATCAGTCGGATATCCGCTTTGTCGAAGAGAGCGACCATCAGCTCGTCGATGCGCAGAGCCATTGCACGCAGTGTATCAAGCTCTTCCTGTGTGGCAACGCCAATCGCGGTGATCTGGCTATCGTTGATCATCGGGTCGCCCAGCTCATCGCTCTTTAAGGAAAACTCCACGACGGTGTTTTTCAGCGGAGTGCCTTCCGGTACGCCATATTTTTTGGAGAAGCTGCCCGCTGCCACATTGCGCACGATAACCTCTACCATGACGATTTCCGCCTTTTTGACAAGAACGGACGTGTCATCCAGCACGCGGATCAGGTGGGTCTTTACGCCGTTTTTTGCGAGGTACTGGAAGATGATGTTGGAAATTTCCGCGTTGAGTTTTCCTTTACCCGGCAGATCCTCTTTTTTGATGCCGTTTCCAGCAGTAGCGGTATCCTTATAACGGATCACGCAGGTGCCTGCCTCATCTCCCTCGTAAACGATCTTGCTCTTTCCCTCGTACAGTTTTTCCATGTGTGTGATACATCCTTTCTGTATTGTAATTGATGAAAAAGTGGTGGGTTGACCAATATATGAAAACGGTCGTGACAACCGATTTTCCGAAAAACGAACGGCTTATCCTTCCAACCGATCCTTCGCGCCCTCATCCGGCAGTTCCGTTGGGTAATGACCGCTGAAGCAGGCGTCGCAGTATGCGTCGGAGCCGATCAAAGCGGACAGTGCGTCTATCGGCAAATACCCCAGCGTATCCGCGCCGACGATTCTTGCTATCTCCGGCACGGTGTGGTGACAGGCAATAAGGTGATCCCGGGAATCGATGTCGGTGCCGTAATAGCACGGATTACAAAACGGCGGGGAAGAGATCCGCATGTGGATTTCCCGCGCGCCTGCTTCCCGCAGCAGCTTCACAATCTGGCCGCTCGTCGTACCGCGCACAATCGAATCGTCCACGAGTATCACGCGCTTGCCTTCCACTGCTTCCCGGATCGGATTGAGCTTAATCTTTACCTGATCAAGTCTGCGATCCTGCCCTGGCGAAATGAACGTGCGGCCGATGTATTTGTTCTTGATAAACCCGATGCCATAGGGAATTCCGGATGCCTGAGCGTAGCCGAGTGCCGCGTCCAGTCCGGAGTCCGGCACGCCGATCACGACATCTGCGTCTGTTGGATACGTTTCGGCAAGAATCCGTCCGGCAGTCCGACGCGCCGCGTGTACCGATACGCCGTCAATCACGGAATCCGGACGGGCGAAATAGATATATTCAAAGATGCACGTGTGCTGCTTTGCCTTACCGCAGTGTTCCCGGATCGAGCGAACCCCAGAACCGTCGAACACAAGAATTTCTCCCGGTTCCAGATCCCGGATAAATCGCGCGCCGACCGAGGACAAAGCGCACCCTTCCGATGCCACAATGTAGGAGCCGTCCTCTGTGATCCCGTAGCAAAGCGGTCGGAAGCCCCATGGATCCCGCGCGGCGATCAGCTTGGCGGGTGACATCAGACAGAGAGAATACGCACCGACCAGCTTGTCCATGGCACGACAGAGCGCGTCCTCCATCGAAGGAGAAGACAACCGTTCTCTGGTCACAATATACGCGATGATCTCCGTGTCACTCGTCGTGTGGAAAATCGACCCTTTTAATTCCAGTTCCTGACGCAGTGTGTACGCGTTTGCCAGATTGCCGTTGTGCGCCAGTGCCATACGCCCTTTCTGATGGTTGACCTCGATCGGCTGACAATTCGCACGGTTAGTCGCTCCGGTTGTGCCGTAACGTACGTGTCCAACTGCGATTTTGCCATCCGGAAAATGGTACAAATCTTCTCTGGAGAACACCTCGTTCACAAGCCCGAGATCTTTTTTGGAGGTAAAAACGCCATCGTCGTTCACCACAATCCCGCAGCTCTCCTGACCACGATGCTGTAAAGCGTACAGACCGTAATACACCATGTTCGCCACCGGGCATCGCGATGTGGCATATATGCCGAATACACCGCATTCTTCATGAAGCTGGTTCATAAGCAAAGGAAATCCTTTCCGTAATAAGGAAATAGTAACAATACAGAAGCTTGAGAAACAGACAGTCTGCAATGCAAAAGAGATACGCTAAAGACAACTCTGATGATTCGTACAGACAGAATCGATTTCTTCATCTATAAGAATTTTGACAAACTCTTCAAAAGCGACCGTTCTCCCCGTTCCCTGCGTTCGTCTCTTTCCCCTCATGCTTTTCCAACGATGCGCGGATAAAGCCGCAGAAGAGGGGATGTGCCTTGTTCGGGCGGGACTTGAATTCCGGGTGATACTGGACACCCACATGGAACGGACGATCCGACAGTTCAACGGTTTCAACCAATCTGCCGTCCGGAGATAGACCGGAGAGTGTCAGACCCGCTTTTTCCAGAGCTTCGCGATAATCGTTGTTGAATTCGTAGCGGTGGCGGTGCCGTTCGGTAATCTCGCGTGTGCCGTAGCATTTCTCCATTGTCGTGCCTTCTTTTATGATGCATGGATATGCGCCCAGCCGCAGCGTACCACCTTTGTCGATGTCGTCGCTCTGACCCGGCATGAAATCGATCACCTTGTGTGCGCAGAGTTCGTCGAATTCACCGGAGTGCGCGTCTGTGATGCCTGCCATATGGCGGGCGTATTCAATCACCGCGATCTGCATTCCGAGGCAAATGCCGAAATACGGCACATGATGGACGCGTGCGTATTCTGCCGCAAGGATCATCCCGTCGATTCCGCGCCCGCCAAAACCGCCGGGAACGATGATACCGTCAAGAACACCTAAAATCTGATCAACGTTGTCCTTGCACAGTGATTCCGAGTCGATCCAGTGGATGGATACATTCGCGTGTACCGTGTATCCGGCGTGGCGCAGTGCTTCCGCTACCGACAAATATGCGTCGTGCAACTGGACATACTTGCCGACCAAACCGATTTCCACCGTCTTATAGCTGTGCTTGATCCGTTCGACCATCTCTGTCCATTCGACCAGATCCGGCTCCGGTGCGTCGATTTGCAGCTCCCGGCAAACCACGGCGGAAAGATGGGATTCCTCCAGCATCAGCGGTGCCTCATACAGACAGGGCAGGGTGAGATTTTCAATCACGCAGTCCGGCTTCACATTACAGAAGAGCGAGATCTTCTTGAAAATCGTGTCCTCCAACGGCTCATCGCAGCGGAGTACAATGATGTTTGGGTTGATGCCCATGCCTTGCAGCTCCTTGACCGAGTGCTGTGTCGGCTTTGATTTGTGTTCATCGGAGCCACGCAAAAACGGCACCAGAGTGACATGGATGAAGAGACTGTTCTCCCGCCCGACTTCTAAAGAAATCTGACGTACCGCTTCCAAAAACGGCTGCGATTCGATGTCACCTATGGTACCGCCGATCTCGGTAATGACAACGTCCGCGTCGGTCTCTTTACCGACATGGTACACGAAGTCCTTGATTTCGTTGGTGATATGCGGAATGACCTGGACAGTGGAACCCAGATATTCACCCCGGCGTTCCTTGTTCAGTACGTTCCAATATACCTTGCCGGTGGTGAGATTGGAATATTTGTTCAGATCCTCATCGATGAACCGCTCGTAGTGACCGAGATCCAGATCGGTTTCCGCGCCGTCTTCCGTTACGTATACTTCGCCATGCTGATACGGACTCATTGTTCCGGGATCTACATTGATGTAAGGATCGAGCTTCTGCGCGGCAACTTTCAGTCCTCTTTCCTTCAGCAGTCTGCCGAGGGAAGCCGCCGTAATGCCTTTTCCAAGACCGGATACCACACCACCGGTCACAAAAATATATTTCGTCATGGGTTTATACCTCTATCTGTTGAAACTCTTCTCAGTATTGCTGTCATCTGCGGAAAGCGCTATATCCTTAAGAATAGGTCGATACAATGTTTTCCGCAACAGCGCGCCGCGTGATACAGCGATCCATCGCCTGTTTTTCGATAAACCGATGCGCTTCCTTTTCCGTCATTTTCAGTTCGTCGATGAGAATCCACTTGGCACGATTCACGAGCCGGATCTCCTCCATTTTCTCCTCCATTGTCGCCGCTTTTTCCTCCATCCGGCGCAATCTGTCCCGCGTCGCGCAGCATAGGGTAAGCGATTGGGTGAGAATCGCACTGTTCGTCGGCTTGGAAAGCACGAAAATCCCATATGGTGCTACCCGTGCGGATATGTCCGGATAATGCTCAGCCCGTACAAGCAGCAAAACGCCTGTTCCTGAGCTGTTGCAAACATCGAGTGCGAGATGCGTACCGAAGTCGTCCGGGAGAGGCGTGTTGATGAGGAGAAGATCAAATGGTTTTTCAAGAAGGTATCGCCGTGCGTTTGCCACATCTCCCGCCACAACCACCGGATCGTACCGGTCGCAGGGAAGGATGGCTTGGAGAGAGGCTGTCAGCTTGTCCGAAGCGGAAACGAGCAATACGCTGTAGCAGTGTTCGGTCAGAGCCATAAGCTTCTCCCTCTCTTTCGCGGCTATCTTTACGGACGGGTGTATTCCGTCAGAATCGCATCCGGTAGAACAGCGTGTAAAAACGGACTGTCTGCCGCTGCTTTTTTCGCTTCTGCTCTGTTTTCAGGCAATGTATGGTAGGCTCTGGTGATTTCCGCCGGCGCAGTGTAGAGATTGCGGTCACACGGCTCCGGCAGCGCCAGACGGGAAATGATTCCGTCCAGTCCCGCGTGGATAAGAAGACCGAGCGCCAGATACGGATTACACAGTGGATCGGGAGAGCGCAGTTCAGCACGTCGGTATTCCCCGACCGCTGCCGGTATGCGGATGAGTTGAGAGCGGTTTTCCGCCGACCACGAAATATACCGTGGAGCCTTGTTTACTCCAAAACGATTGTAGGAATCCTCCGACGGATTGAGAAACGCTGTCAGTTCACGAATATGGGATAAAATGCCGGCAATTGCATATGCCATGCTGTCGTTGGATGCACCTTTTACTGCGAAATTGATGTGCATACCATTGCCCGGATGACCGACAAGCGGCTTGGGAGTGAAATCGGCATACAATCCATTGCGCGCGGCGATGGTGTTTACAACCGAGCGAAACGTCACCGCGTTGTCTGCCGCGGAGAGCGGCTCAGAGTAGCGGAAATCGATTTCGTTTTGTCCGGGACCCTCCTCATGGTGAGAACTTTCGGGATGGATCCCCATCTGTTCAAGTGTCAGACAGACCTCACGCCGCACATTTTCGCCCTTATCCTCGGGAGCGATGTCCATGTATCCGGCATGGTCGTAGGGGATTTTTGTCGGATCGCCGTTTTCGTCCCGCTTGAAAAGGTAGAATTCCATCTCGGAGCCGAATGTGAACGTTATACCCGCCTGCGCCGCTTTTTCTGCTGCACACATGAGAAACGATCTGGTGTCCGATACAAACGGCGCACCGTCCGGATAGGTGACGTTGCAGAACATCCGAACCACCTTGCCATGCTCAGGCCGCCACGGCAGGAGGGACAGCGTGGACGGATCCGGGTGCAGAAGCAGATCGGAGTGGATTTCGCCGCCGAAGCCTGGGATGGCGGACGCGTCGATGGCGATGCCATAGGAGAAAGCGCGCGACAGCTCATCGGGCATGATCGAAATATTCTTCTGATTGCCGTAGATGTCGCAAAACGCCATGCGGATGAACTTCACATCCTCTTCCTCGACATATTGCATGACCTCTTCTTTTGCATATTTCATCAGCGTTTCTCCCTCCCTCAGTTTGCAACGTACATCTGCCGATACGGATTTTTGGAGTCCGGCGTTACGACTGTGTATTCATCGGCAAGCAGTGCGTCCGCGTCTGCGCCGAAATAGGCGGCGTAGGTATAAATATACGGCGCAAATTCTGTTTTGTCCGTCTCCGTCGCTGTGCGCAGATTGACCTGTGGCGGGAACACGATCCCGTCCGCATTGCCACGCAGGATCATCTTACCGCCATGCATTCCGGTTGCCGGGAAATTCCCCACGATGGGATGGGAATCCGTGTGTCGTCCCAGTACGATGATTACGCCGCCTGCCTGATATTCCCCGAGAAAGCTGCCGGCACGTCCGCCGATCACGATCACGGGTTTCTTATCTTTATATTCTTTCATGTGGATCCCGGCGCGATACCCGGCGTTGTCTTTTATATAGATTGCACCGCCGCGCATGGCATATCCTGCCGCGTCGCCAATACTGCCGGACACCACGATTGTACCGCCGTTCATGGTGTCGCCGACCGCGTCCTGTGCGTTGCCATGTATGATGATCTCGCAGCCACCGAGATAGGCGCCGAGTGCATTTCCGGGGATTCCATCGATTTCGATTTTTTTACCGCTCATTCCGGCGGCGATGAACCGCTGTCCGAGACATCCGGTGATATGGCAGGTGCCTCCCGCGTCACGGATTGCCTCATTGAGAGAACGGTAATCGAGCTTTTCTGCATCAATATACATTATACCATACCTCCTAAGATTTTTCTACGGTATTTTGCACCAAAAGAGAACAAATTCGGCGCAATTTTCAGTTGCTCGAAATCCACTTCGCATAGCGGCGTGCCGGAACGGATCAGATTTGTGTAGATTCCGGCGCGATCCAGCACGTCGTCGCCCACCAGCATGAACCCAACCAGTCTTCCATCGCGTACAAACAGCTTCTTGATCGATTTTTCTGTTTTTTCTTCATACAACGCACAGCCGTCCTCCGTGGGATCGACCTTGCTTCCGGCACTCATCGAATGTACGCCGAAAAAGCCGATGGCGTTCATGGGAATCGCGTTGGCAAAGGATGCTTCACCGCCTGCCATGTTTACACCGGCACAGTGTCCCTCCATGTATGCGTTCGGCAAGATTGCCATGACCTTGGTATTTCCATCGGAAAAATCGACCGTTTCCGAGCAGTCTCCGGCAGCGTATATAAAGGGTAGGGAGGTGCGCATGCGGCAGTCCACCGTGATTCCGCGTCCAACTGTGCCGCCTGCGTCCCGAATCAGCACCGTATTTGCGCGTACACCGACTGCCAGTACGACTACGTCAAACGGAACGGATATCCCGCTTTTCATCACCGCTGTGTTTCCGGAAAAACGCGCCACAGAGTCACCGAGTAAGAACGAGATTCCATGTTCATGCAGAACGGATTCCATCACCGCGGCGACCTCCGCATCAAAGATACTCGACAGCACCCGATCGGCAAGGTCGCATACCGTGATTGAGCCGACTCTGCTGCATATTCCCTCTGCACATTTTAATCCGATCAGACCAGCACCCACGATGAGTACACGGCTTTCTGGTGTACAGTAGGATTCTAAGGTCAGCGCGTCGTCCAGTGTGAGAAACGGCACCTTTTTCTCTACGGTTTCCAGTCCTTCCATCGGCGGTACAAACGGTGATGATCCGGTGGCGACGCAGAGACTATCGTAGGGAATCATCGCTCCGTTGTCGAGGGAGACTGTCTGTCTAGACGGATCTATCTTTGCCGCCGTTCTGCCGTAGTAGACCACACAGCCGTTTTTGTCGTAGAAATCCACGCCGCGATATCCGATGTTCTCCAGCTTGGTTTTACCTTCCAGATAATACGAGATCAGTGGACGGCAATACACGGGATGGTTTTCTGCCGAGATTACGGTGATGACGCCCTCCCGATCCACGGAACGGATTCCCTCGATGGTTCCGGCTGCCGCCGTACCGTTGCCGACAATTACATATCGCTTCATTTTGAGGCTACCTCCTCATATACGATTGCCCGGTTGGGACAGCCTGCTACACAGGCTGGTGAGCCGGCGGTGTTTTGAAGACACAGCTCACACTTTTCGACCAAGCCCTGTTCTCCACGCACGATCGCGCCGTAGGGACAGACGAGTATACAGGTCAGACAGCCGACGCATTTGTTGTGATCGATTGTAACCGCGCCGTTTCGGAAGGCAAGCGCACCGGAAATACAGCTTTTGACACAGAGCGGATCATCGCAGTGACGGCAGGATACAGCATATGTGATTTTATCGTTTTCCTCCACACGGATCCGCGGATAGATCGGCTTATCTTTTAACGCCTTGACCATATCGGACAAACCCGAGTTGGCATAGGCACAGTTGTATTCGCAGAGATGGCAGCCGAGACACCATTCTTCCTTTACATAAATCCGTTTCATTCTCCTGCATACGAGATGCCAAGGATCTCAAGCTCCTTTTCTGTCAGATTGACTCCGCGCAGCATCAGACGGTTACCCCGCAGTGCCTCGATGGAGTTGATGCCCATACCGCCGAGCATTTCTTTGATTTCATGCTGCCATGCGGTCAGAAGATGGACAAGCCGTTCGCTGCCGATGTCGGGATTGAGCCGTTTGACCAGTTCCGGACGCTGTGTCGCGATACCCCAGTTGCATTTTCCGGTTTGGCAAGTGCGACAGAGATGGCAGCCAAGCGCAAGGAGTGCCGCCGTGGCGATGTAGCAGGCATCTGCACCGAGAGCCACCGCCTTGACCACATCCGCCGCCGAACGGATACTGCCGCCGACCACCAGCGATATGTTGTTGCGGATGCCCTCGTCGCGCAGCCGTTTATCCACTGCGGCAAGTGCAAGCTCAATCGGAATGCCCACGTTGTCGCGGATTCTGGTGGGTGCTGCCCCTGTGCCGCCACGGAAGCCATCGATAGCGATAATATCCGCGCCGCTGCGTGCAATTCCGGAGGCGATTGCCGCGATGTTGTGTACCGCAGCGACCTTGACGATCACGGGTTTTTTGTATTCCGTTGCTTCTTTCAGGGAATAAACGAGCTGCCGCAGATCTTCGATAGAGTAGATGTCATGGTGCGGTGCCGGAGAGATCGCATCGGAGCCTTCAGGGATCATTCTTGTTCGGGACACGTCGCCGACGATCTTTACACCTGGCAGGTGACCGCCGATCCCCGGCTTTGCGCCTTGTCCCATCTTGATCTCAATCGCTGCTCCAGCGTTCAGAAAATCCTCATGTACGCCGAAACGACCGGATGCGACCTGAACGATGGTGTTCTTGCCCCATTTGTAGAAATCTTCATGGAGTCCTCCCTCGCCCGTATTGTAGCAGATTCCGAGTTCTGTGGCGGCTCTGGCGAGGCTTTCATGCGCGTTGTAGCTGATTGAGCCGTAGCTCATCGCCGAGAACATCACAGGCATAGACAATGCAATCTGCGGCGGCAACGTGGTGTCGAGCGTACCATCGGGCTTGCGCGATACCGCCGATGGCTTTTTGCCAAGGAATACCTTAGTCTCCATCGGTTCCCGCAGCGGATCAATAGAGGGATTGGTCACCTGTGATGCATTCAGAAGGATCCTGTCCCAGTAAACGGGGAGTGGATTCGGGTTGCCCATGGAGGAGAGCAGCACCGCTCCGCTGTTTGCCTGCTTGTAGATTTCCTTGATTGTATCGCTCTTCCAGTTCTCGTTTTCCCGGAAGCTGTTTTCGTTTTTCACAATATGCAAGGCATGGGTCGGACAGAGCGATACGCACCGCTGACAGTCCACGCATTTCGATTCATCGGAGCGCATCACTCCGGTGTCCGGATCAAAAGAATGTACCTCATTCGCGCATTGTCGTTCGCATACGCGACAAGCGATGCACCGGTTCGGATTCCGGATCACTTCAAATTCAGGGGAAATATACAGTCCTGCCATTACAGCTCCACTCCTTCCTTAACCTTTACAATCACCGGTTCTCCGCCGGACGGCGCGTAGAAATTGCCAGCGTCGGGGTCCATTGCACGGATTGCCGCCTCTTCGCTTGCAATATACACCCGCTCTCCATGTTCTGCCGTCACCATGGAACGCAGCTTCAGGCGATCGTTCAATGCCATCAGTCCACCCGTGAATCCGAGAATGATGGAGAAGGGCCCCGTGATGAGCAGAGAGGAGAACACTGTGCGGAAATAGGTTAGCCGTTCCGCTTTTGCCTGTACCGCCGGATCTGTAGATGTTTTCATCCGTTCGATCGTGGACCAGAACGGCGAGGCGATCACGGAGGCGAGCTCGTCAAGCGTTAGTCCCTGTCGGCGGAGCAGATAGTCTGCAATATAGGTGATGACCTCGGTATCCGTTTGCAAAGTGCATTTATAGCCGAACATCTCAATGAATCGGCGGTTCGCGTCGTAGGAGGAGATCTCACCATTGTGGACAATGGTATAGTCGAGCAGAGCAAACGGATGCGCACCGCCCCACCAACCCGGCGTGTTGGTGGGATACCGTCCGTGCGCCGTCCACGAATACGCTTCATATTCCTCCAGGCGGTAGAATCTTCCGACGTCTTCCGGAAATCCGACTGCCTTGAATGTTCCCATATTTTTTCCGCTGGAGAATACATATGCGCCGTCTACTTTTGTGTTGATATGCATCACCGTTCGTGCGACGTACTCCTTTTCGTCGAGCTGCAGGCGGGAAAGCACGGAGGCTAGCGGAGCCACAAAATACCGCCGGATAATGGGAACGTCGGTGATTTCCGGAATTTTGCGAATCGGTATGTATTCCGACCAGACGATTTCAAATCGATCGCGCAGGTATCGTTCGCATTCCTCCCGCACAAACCTGTCGTTATAGAAAATGTGCAGCGCGAAAAAATCCTTGTATTCCGGGTAAATGCCGTATGCCGCAAAACCGCCGCCTAAACCATTGGAGCGATCGTGCATCGGGATCATGCTGCTGATGATGGATTCCCCACTCATCCGGCTGCCGTCACGCGCAATCACAGCGGAAATGGCACAGCCGGAGGGAATGCGGATCTGACCTTCTAATTTCATATCGTGTCGCATCCTTTCTTTCTGTGGAAAAACAAAAAGACGTTCATACGGCGGTGTCTCTCGAAAATCAAGAGAACACACACGCAATATGAACGTCTTTGCTCACTTACAGATAGTATTATAGCATATCCGCAGCTTTTTGTCAATTGGTATCCGGTGAAAAACTACCGAAAATCAAGCCGTGCAGCGGGATCACTTTATGCAGAAGTACTTTTTGAGTTGCGCTTCCGCTTTTTTCTTCATCACGGAAAGCTCGGAAGCGTCCGCTTCTCCGAGAATGTATTCGCGCATCAGCTCTCCGTCCATAGCTGCGATTCTGTCATGGAGCGGGAAATAGTTCTCCATGAGGAAGGATGCGTATTTCTGCAGCCGGAATTCGCCGACCAGTCTATATTCCGTGGAGATCGTGTCAACAGCTACGGAATACCGATTCCGCACTGCGTCGAGGATGGCGCACCGCTCGTTTTCAGTGGCAAACACAATAGTTGAGCAGATGGCGCGGTTCCGGTTATGTTCCGTTGAACCGTGACTGTCCGTTGAGCCGACGATCGGGTGAATCCGTCCAGCACGGTATTCGTCGTAATACAGCGCGGTCTGGAATCCGTTCTGTTCGTAGTAATTTTCCCCACCAAGCACCTCAAACGCGTCAAAAGGATGCTTCTCCATCATGTACCGTGTGAACGCCTCCGGAATGTGCCACATATCGGCGATCCAGTACGGATGCGCAAAAATCCCGATGCCGCCTGCTTCGCGGATTCTCTCGAACGCCCAGAGACACACAGCATATGACAGCCGCTCCACATTGTCCGGACAATCCGCCAGCGCGGCCGAGGATGAAATCTCCTCCACCTGCCTGCGATATTCCTCCGCGGGGACAATGGCAGGGCATTTGCCATCGAGTGAGCGGTAGCGCGGATCAACGCCCTTTTCCTGATCGTTGGGGGAATTTTCAAGTAGTCCGTTTACGGAGAAGACACCGCCTGCGTTGACGATGTGCACGTCTGTCATGGGCAGATGCACCTCTTCGCCGGGCAAAATACGGAGGAAATGCGGTGTGTTTTTATAGCATTCCATCGCCTCCAGAGACGGGTAGTACCGATAGTGATCCGTGATGACAATAAAATCATAGCCAATGGAGCGGTAATTTGCGCAGACCGTGGCGGGATCCTCCCGACCATCCGAGCGGCAGGTGTGCATATGGAAGTCGCCGCGCAGCGGGATTTTCGCAGCAAGATCATCCGCAAGCGCATATAGGGAGAGCTGTGCTACCCGGTTGTCGCCCTTGTAGATCCGCACGAAATGCTCGCATTCTACCTCAGCGGTAAATAGGAAGCGGAGCGCATGATCGTCGTCTGCCTCCACGGTATAATCGGTGTGGTTCCACGCGGTAAAGCCACGCGCCGGACCTGCGTCGAGCCGCTGTACCACGATTTTGTATTCTCCTGTAAACACAAAGCGCGCGCTTAGACCGCGGACTGTGATTTCCACCGGCTTACCGACGGGGAATACCTTTGGATAAATGTCGTAATCGTATAGAGACTGCTGCATGATCTGTTCCTCCCATGCGATGAATTGTTTGGTATCACCGATTATATCACGCACTGCACATCTTGTCAATTCCGCAGTGTTGAAAAATATCTGTACAAACCCCATTTTTGCATAGACGGCATGGAATGCAGGATGTCCTGTGCATCCGCAGTACATGGCACCGTTCTGCGGGAACTTTTGAAAACTACTGATATAGGGTTGATTCGGTGTCAGGATTCCGCCTGCTCCGTCATTCCCTTTGCCATGTCGTCTATCTCTTTCTGGAGCGATTTTTCGTTTTTCTTGAGGACAGAAGCAAGATCACGGTTGTCAGAGCCGTACATGGAAGAGAAGAAGCCGTCACGGACCGAAGCGCAGAAGATGGTATCACCGAGATCCACTACGCGGTTGTCCAGAATGAGATCGAGCATCTCCACGCTTTCCACATCGCGTGATACCTTGCCTTTGAGTGTGATGTCGTAGTACGCCGGGGTGATATTCACCTTGGCGCGATAATTTGTGTATTCCATCACTGCGCCGATCAGTTCCAGATCCTTGTTGGTGGCAGGCAGCATGGACGGCATGAAGTAGGATACGCGCGCACAGTAGCTTTCCTGATTTTCGTCATATTTCGGGTAGGGAATGATGCCAAAATCTGTTTCCGTATCGCGCAGGGTGCCAATGTGGAATAGGGAGCAGTCCATAAACAGCACACGGTCATTTTCAAAGAGCGTGATCGCGTCGTCCGGTACGTCGTTATCGTTTTTGTTTTTGTACCGTGCGCCGATGTCGTAGGTGATGGCGAAAATTTTTTCAATTACATTGTGGAATCGTTCGCTGTCCATCGACGGTACAGGAATTTCTTTGTCATCCAGCGTGATGGTCGTCTCCCCGGCACCGATCCAGAACGACGGCAGCGTCATTTTTATCGAGGAGGCGTACCCATAGTTGTCCTCCTCCGTGAATTTACCGTCGCCGTTTGTGTCGTTTGTGACAGCGACCATATATTCCGCCATCTTGTCCATCGTCCATTTGTCGGCGTCCACAAGAGCATACGGACTTTCCAGACCGTTGTTCGTGATCTGATCCTTGGAGAAGATCAACGCGTAGGTCAGGTCATGCGTGGTGATGTTGAGATCTCCGTTTACGGCATAACGGATTCCAGACAGTACAAGCGTATCGCTGACCTTTTCGTCCCACCAGCTCTTCGTTAGATCGATGTACGGCACATCGTTGTAGCTGAGTACATACCCACCGGTCAGCACACGCGGTATGCCGGCACAGTAGATATTCGCGACCTGGATTACATCGTCTCCTGCAGTGACGGTGTTGATGATGTCCTGCGCTGCCGGGTATCCGCATTCCATGAGAAATTCCTCTATTTTTACATTCAATGCCTCATTTGTTTCCGAGATGGTGTTGTACTGTGCATCGTTGAGAGCCTCTCCGGTCAGCTCCTCCATAACGATTGGATTGCGTGCGTTCGGGTTGTCGACCACGCCAAATGTGAATGTTTTTTCGCCGAAATCGAGATCGGAGGGGAGGGCGGGAACTTCCTCCGTTTCGATGGTTTCGGTCACGCTTTCCGTTCCATTCTCATCAATGGCGGAGACGGATTCCGATGGGTCCTGATCCTTCTGCGTGGCGCAGGAAACGAGCATCGCGGCAAGCAGAAGCAGGGCAAGTGTTCTTTTCTTCATGACAGGCATCCTTTCTGAAGAGATGCTGAAAAATCAACTTGGATGCGCTGAACCCATCGGTTTTTTTGCTCCAAACGCTTGGGGTCTACGGGCTTTCGGGGCATAAACAACCTGAGATTAGCGTTTCCTGAAATCAGCGCTTCTTAAATGTGTAAATTGTGCATCTATACGGGATAACGAATAAATAGTTTTATTGAAATTGCCGTATTCTGCTTCTATTATAGCAAAATGTTTGAAAGAAAGCAAGGGTCAAAAACCGTGTTGTGGCGTAAAAAGCCGACGTATTGGAAAGCCTATGGAAACGCTTTTGAGGAGGAGAACAGAAAATTTACCGGATTGCGCTTGTCAAACCTACAGAAAACTGTTATAATGAAAGAACCGCAATCCATTGGGAAGCATCTGATTTAAGGTTATTTTTATGATAAAAGCCCCTATATTCAGCCTTTTATCGCAAAAATTCGATTTATGCAGAGGTTCCTTAGAAAGGGAACGGAAAACGCGGGATGGGAGACACAGTATGGAATACGAAAGCTGTCATTATGAATCTGCCGGACGATTCATTTCGCGCGGTGTGTGGATCCACCCGAAACGGCGCATATCCTCCTACGAGATCATGTATGTGACTGCTGGGGAGGTGGCGATCCGTGAGGAGGATACAGACTATCTGCTCCGGTGCGGAGATGTGCTGCTGTTGCGTGCAGGAGTACAGCATTACGGACTGCGGGAGTCCGAAAATGTGGAGTTTTACTGGCTCCACTTCCATCTTGCTCCGAAATCCGTTCTGCCGGAATCGCTCAGGGAACTGCATCTGGTCAAACTCACAGATGCCGGATATGTGGATGTGCTTGCCAATCAGCTCATTCATTACGCGAACACGCCGGACATTCCGGCAGAAGCGGCGGATTATCTCATCCGGCTGGTACTCATGGAATTAGTGCGGCAAAAAAAGAGCGGCATGAGCGTGGAATCGATGTTGGCGGTGCGGATTCGGGAATGGATCAACGCGAACGCCCATATGCCAATGACGGTTCGGAGTGTGGCAGAGCAGTTCGGATACAACGAGGATTACACGAACCGCCTGTTCCGTAAATATTACGGCATGTCTCTCAAAAAAGCCATCGACGCGGAGAAAATGCAGGCGATCAAATCCCTGCTGCTGTCAACGAATTGTGCGTTAAAGGAGATCGCGACCTCCACAGGATTTTCCGATTACAAATATTTTCTCAAATATTTCCAGTATCATGAGGGTGTGCCGCCAACCCGTTTTCGTGGAATGTACTATCAGACTCACATGAATACCAACGACTGCAAGCTCCCGTACAGACGGGGAGAAAAGCCGGATACACGCCGGAAGAAGGAGAAAACCATGATAAAACCACCGAAAGCCGTCATTTTTGACTTAGACGGAACCCTTGCCTATACCTTGCCCGATACACTCTGGTGTATGAACCGGATGCTCGCGGAATTTCACTATCCACAGATCGATAAGGTGCGGGTGCTTGTTTCCATCAATGAGGGAGAGAGGGAGTACGTACGTGGCTGTCTGCCGACGGAAGTACAACACGATGAGGAGAAAGTGGAGGCGTGCCGTAGTCGCTATGCTGCCATTTACGACGAGCATTTCTGCGATTCCACCGCGCTGTATCCCGGATTGGACAAGGTACTCGATACCCTGCGTTCGCATCAGATCCCGCTGGCGGTCAATACCAATAAGGCGGAGCGGCACGCGGTGCCGATGGTGGAAAAACTCTGTCCCGGCGTGTTTGATGCTGTCATCGGCGGCGGTAGATATCCGTCCAAGCCCGATCCGTCCGGTGCGCTCGCTTTGGCAAAACAATGGCATGTGGAACCGGCGGAGGTTTGGTATATTGGGGATTCCCACATCGATATGGAAACAGCGAAAAACTCCGGGATGGTACCGGTCGGTGCAGCATGGGGGTATCGATCGGAGGAGGTACTGCGGGAGCATGGAGCGGCGGTGATTGTCCATAACGCGGATGCACTGGGTGCGCTTCTGGAACTGTGAGGAGGGTACCATATGGCACACATACCGCAGTCCACAACGGATAAAATCGTAACCTTATCCTTCGCAGATGCGCTTGCGAGAGAGACGGAGCCGTGCGATTACGACCGTAAAAAATGGATCTATGTACCGGATACTTATGAGGAATATCGGTATCTTCTCGGAACAGTCGGTACAAAGCCGCTTGTCTGTATCGGCATCAATCCCTCTACGGCGCATCCAGATCATCTCGATAATACGCTCAAGTCTGTGGAGCGCATTGCGCACGCCAATGGATACGACAGTTTTATCATGGTCAACGTCTACGCCCAGCGCGCCACGGATCCGCGCGATATGGAAAAGGAATGCAATTTCACACTCCATCGGGAAAACTGTGCGGGACTTCGATACGCGCTGGAGAGAACGGAATCCGGCTCACCGGCGATCTGGGCGGCATGGGGAGCGATCATCAAAACCAGACCGTACCTCTTCAGCTGCGTGGAGGATATGATCCATGTGGGAGAGGAGTACGGCGCACAGTGGTTCACAGCAGGTGCACGTTCTGTACACGGCGGTCACCCGCATCACCCGCTCTACCTCCGCCGCGATACTATGCTCGAACCGTTTGATCCGGCGGCGTATGTGCGGGAAAATCGGACTGCGCAATGATAGGAGAAAATGTCACGTGCTGCTTGCTGTATCCGGCTTTTCGCGCCATGTGCGGCGATATTCTGTTGGCGTCTGTCCCATTTGTGCACGAAACTGTCGGTTCATGGAACGCAGAGAACCGAATCCGCATTCCACGGCGATAGCGAGAACGGTTATTTTTTCATTTTCTAACAGATAGCACGCACGGCTGATCCGATACTCGCGGAGATATTCGTTGTAGGTCATTCCGGCGGCACTGTGGAAATATCTGGATAGATATGCGTAATCATACCCCAATGTGTGCGACAGAGCAGTAAGAGAAGCATCCGTGTGGTAATTTTCCTCTACAAACAGAAAGATCCGGTACAAAAGCAGTTCCGTACTACTGCCTGCTGTCCGATACTGTGCCGTACGGTCAAAAGTACCGCAAACGGTGTACAGAATCCCCTTTAACAGGATCGGATTGGTGTCTGCCACGTCTCTCAGCGTATCCTGCGTCCATTCCATGGTGGTAAAGGAAAAGCGATTGTCCATCGGAATCCTGCCCGCCGTTTTTTCTGTATAAGCCTGCACCAGCCGCGGCGAAAAGAGACAGAGAAAATGGCGGCTATGCGGAGCGGATTCCATCGCATGGATTTGATTCGGGAAAACAAGCACCGATTCTCCGGCGGAAAGCAGATATTCCTGTTCTCCCACCGTCACGCGCATTTTACCGTCCGTTACTGTAATCCACTCAAAGCAGTGGTGCATGTGCGCGGGAAACGAAAAATCACAACCGGATTCGACCTTGCAGTAGTCTGCGGCGAGAGAATGTTTCAATTCATAAAACATAGGATTCCACACGCGCTTCCGGCGCGCTTTCCCTTCTGACGTTCTATTATTTTGGAAAAGACAAATTCTGTCTATACATTATACCATATCTGTCCTGCATTTGGCAAGCATTTCTTCTATAATAGTACAAAAGAACCGTTTTCCGGCACGATGGAAACGGCAGATGAAAGGACGGAATCTCTATGTACTATCCCAATATTCCCAAGATCCCCTACGCGGGCAAAGAAACCAAGACCGGTTTTGCGTTCCGGTACTACAATCCCGATGAGGTTGTCGCAGGCAGAACGATGCGGGAACATTGTAAATTCGCCATGTCGTACTGGCATACGATGTGCGCGGAGGGCGTGGATATGTTCGGCGTCGGCACGATGGACAAATCCTACGGCGGCGGCGATCCCATGACGCAGGCGCATCACAAGGCAGAAGCAGCGTTTGAATTTATGGACAAGCTCTCTATAGACTATTTCTGCTTCCATGACCGGGATATTGCTCCCGAAGCAGACAACCTCACAGAGACGAACCGCCGACTCGATGAGATTTCGGATCACATCGGTGAGCTGATGGCGAAATACAACAAAAAACTCTTATGGGGAACTGCCAACTGCTTCAATCATCCGCGGTACATGCATGGTGCCGGAACCTCGCCGGATCCCGATGTATTCGCGTTTGCTGCGGCACAGATCAAAAAGGCGATTGAGTTGACCGTCAAACTGGGCGGCAACGGCTATGTATATTGGGGCGGCAGAGAGGGATACGAAACGCTGCTCAATACCGATATGGGGCTGGAACTGGACAATCTTGCGTATTTGCTCCGGCTGACCTCTCAGTACGGTCGATGCATCGGCTTCACGGGCGATTTCTACATTGAGCCGAAGCCGAAGGAGCCGACAAAGCATCAGTACGATTTCGACGCAGCAACTGTGATCGGATTCTTACGGCGGTATGGGTTGGATAAGGATTTTCGGCTCAATATAGAAGCAAACCACGCGACTCTTGCCGGGCACACTTTTGCCCATGAGTTGACCGTGGCGCGTGTCAACGGTATGTTCGGTTCCATTGATGCGAATCAGGGCGATATGCTCCTCGGTTGGGATACCGACCAGTTCCCGACCAATGTGTATGACACCACGCTCAGTATGCTCGAGGTACTCCGTGCGGGTGGATTCACAAACGGCGGTCTGAACTTTGACGCAAAGACGCGGCGCGGTTCCTATACGAAGGAGGATCTCGCCTACAGCTATATCGCCGGGATGGACGCGTTTGCACTCGGACTCCGGATGGCGGACAGACTCCAGCGCGACGGACGGCTCGACAGCTTTGTGTCGGAGCGGTACGCGGGCTACCAGACTGGCATCGGCAAACGGATTGCGGAGCGTACGGCGACAATTGAGGAATTGGAATCCTATGCAATGGATAAGGGAGAGGTTGCACTTCCGTCAAGCGGCAAACAGGAGTATCTGGAAAACGTGCTGAACGAGATTCTGTTCAGCTGAGAGTGAAAAAGGACAGATACAATGAACGAATATGTTATCGGCATCGATATCGGCACATCCGGTACCAAGACGGTGCTGTGGAATGCGTACGGACAGGCAGTCGCCTCCGCTGCGGCAGAATATCCGATGGCACAGCCGCAAAACGGTTGGGCAGAACAGGATCCGGCAGATTGGTATCGTGCGGTCATGGAGACGATCCGCCAAGTCATGCGGGATTCCGGTGTGGATCCATGTGCAGTTTGTGGGATCGGGCTGTCCGGTCAGATGCACGGGCTTGTTATGCTTGACGAGAGGGATCGAGTACTTCGACCGGCAATCCTTTGGTGCGATCAGCGTACCGGTGCGGAATGTGTGGAGATCGAACGGGAAATCGGTCGGGAACGATGTGTATCGATTACGGCAAATCCGGTGTTGACGGGCTTCACCGCCGGAAAGATTCGCTGGGTTCAGAAGCACGAGCCGGAAGTTTTCAAAAAGTGCAGAAAAATCCTTTTGCCAAAAGATTACGTGCGTTTCCTTTTGACCGGGGAGTACGCCACTGAGGTATCGGACGCGTCCGGTATGCAGCTGTTGGATGTGCCGAAGCGCGCCTGGTCAGATGTGATGTGCGATGCGCTGTCGATCCGGACGGATATGCTCGGCAAGGTGTATGAGTCACCCGATGTGACCGGAACGTTGACAGAGACTGCTGCTGCGGAATGCGGACTCGCTGCTGGGATTCCCGTGGTCGGCGGCGCGGGAGACAACGCGGCTGCTGCAATCGGTATGGGTGTTGTGACAGAGGGAGCGGCGTTCACCACCATCGGGACAAGCGGCGTGGTGTTTGCGCATACCGATCGTCCCGTGATCGATCCCGCGGGCAGAGTTCACACATTCTGCTGCGCGGTTCCGGGCGCGTGGCATGTGATGGGCGTAACCCAGGGGGCTGGATTGTCTCTCCGCTGGTTCCGGGATACGCTCTGTTCCCCGGCGGATTTTAATGGAGTGGATCCATATACCTGGATGACGGCACAGGCGGAAAAATCTCCGGCACTTGCCAATCGTCTATTCTACCTGCCATATCTCATGGGGGAGAGAACCCCGCATCTTGACCCGGACGCACGCGGCGTATTTTTCGGTCTGTCTGGTATCCATCAGAGAAGCGATATGATTCGCTCCGTACTGGAGGGGGTGGCGTTCTCGCTGACGGATTGCCTGACGGTGCTGTCTGAAATGAAGATTGGGATCGACACGATGCGGATCTGTGGCGGTGGCGGAAAAAGCGCACTATGGCGACAGATTTTGGCGGACTGCTATCGGATGCCGGTCTGTCGGATGGAAAATGAGGAAGGTCCCGCGCTGGGCGTTGGCATTCTCGCGATGGTCGGCGGAGGACTGTATCCGGATGTCGTGACGGCGTGCCGGGAGATCGTGCGGGAACGGGATCGGACAGACGTATCAGAGAATGCGGCACGGTATGAAATGGGTTATGCGCTGTATCGGCGGTTGTATCCGGCACTGCGGAGGGAATTTGCGGCATTGGCTGCATTGTGATGGAAAAAACAGGAAAACGCTGCTTTTAATTTTTTGCGTCAAAAGTCTATACTGTAATCCTTTTGCGCCAAAACTCGATTATACAGCGTATCCTTGGAACGAAAAGGAGAAAAGCACATGAAAAAGGTACTGATCTTTCAAGGCGGATGGGATGGACATGAACCGCAGCTGACCTCGGCGCGCTTTGCACGAATGGTAGAGGAAGCCGGATATAAGGCGGAAATCTACGACACGCAGGATTGTCTCGCGGATGCGGATAAGCTGATGGAATACGAGTTGATCGTCGCCTGTTGGACAATGGGGACAATCTCGAACGACTATGTGAAGAATATTTCCCGCGCGGTCGCAAACGGTACAGGACTGGCGGGTTGTCACGGCGGTATGTGCGACGCATTCCGAGATAATACGGAATGGCAGTTCATGACCGGTGGACAGTGGGTCAGCCACCCGGGTGGCGGAGACGTGGAATACATGGTCAACATAATCCCGTCCTCCAGCCCGATTACGGAAGGACTGACGGATTTCGCCGTAAAGAGCGAGCATT
Organism: bacterium; assembly: GCA_963643035.1. Classification (GTDB taxonomy): domain Bacteria; phylum Bacillota; class Clostridia; order Oscillospirales; family CAG-272; genus UMGS1696. Next base: position 28,524 of record CAVIKO010000010.1, on the reverse strand, counting down.
ACTACCTCCACATCGATCCGGCGATCGAGGTGTTGGCAACTACGACCTTCCCGAATGTAACTTACTTCCATGCTGCAAACAAGCAGATCCAGATGCCGGTCGCGTGGACGAAATACTGGGGAAACGGTAGAGTGTTCTACACCTCCCTCGGACACCATGACGATGTGTTTGATCTTTTCCCGACGGCAGGAATTCTCATGAAGCGCGGCCTTCTCTGGGCAGCGGAGGGCAAACAGTACGTACGCGACCACGGTTTGACCACGGAACGGTTTGAAAACAGCGCGAAGATGTATTGAGAAGGGGACAGAGAAATGAAAAAAGTGAAAATCGGCTTTGTCGGCGTAGGTGCCATCAGCGGTATTTATCTTGAGAACATTACGAACCTTTTCCGTGAGATCGAGATCATAGGCGTATGCGATCTGATTCGGGAACGGGCAGAGGCAGCGGTGGAAAAGTATCACATTCCGAAACTGTATAGCGATATGTACGAGCTGTTTGCCGATCCTGAGGTGGACATTGTGCTGAATATCACCCGTCCCTACGAGCATCATGACGTAACGATGGCGGCATTGCGCGCGGGTAAGCACGTCTACTCTGAAAAGCCGCTTGCCGCTTCTCTGGAAGAGGGGCGCGAAATCATGGCGTTGGCGGCGGAAAAAGGACTGATGTTGGGCGGCGCGCCGGATACCTTCCTTGGGGGAGGAATCCAAACCTGTCGAAAGCTCATTGAGGACGGCTACATCGGTACGCCGGTCGGTGCCGCCGGCTTCATGATCTGCCACGGACACGAGACCTGGCATCCGGATCCGGATTTCTACTATCAGTACGGCGGCGGTCCGCTCTTTGACATGGGGCCCTACTACCTGACCGCGCTGATCAATCTGCTCGGACCGGTGGCGGGCGTATCCGCGATGACGGCGACCAGCTTCCCGACCCGGACGATTACGAGCGCACCTCATTTTGGCGAAACCATCGAGGTACACACGCCGACGCATATTGCAGGAAATCTCCGGTTTGCATCTGGCGCGATCGGCACGCTGTTCACTACTTTCGACGTACACTATCCGTCTCAGGCGAGACTGGAGGTCTACGGCTCCGAGGGAACGTTGTATGTACCGGATCCGAATGGCTTTGGTGGTCCTGTTAAGCTCTTCAGACCGGAACAGGGAAGCGTGATGGAAATGCCGCTTTGCTATCCGTATCAGAACAACAGCCGCGCACTTGGACTGGCGGATATGGCAAAAGCACTGTCTTCCCGCGACGGCAAATGGTTCCGCGCTAACTGCCGTCAAACTTTCCATGTACTGGAGATCATGGAGGGTATTCTGAATTCCGGTAGGGAGCGTCGCGAGATCGAAATCACCTCCCGGTTTGAAAAGATGCCGCGCATGGTAAACGGACTTTTACCCGGTATTCTTGACTAAGGAGTTTACAGGTACTTTTACGCCCAAAATCCATATATGCAGGTCTGTAGTGCGAAAAATCGATGTATGCAGCGCAGCCTGAACATAAAAATCACAAAGAACGGATCGGATTCCAGCGTGGATCGGATCCGTTCTTTTCGTGCGCGATCTCTTGACAACCGGAACAAAACACATTATACTAAAAGAAGCCATACAGGAGGAGCGGAGAAAATCGACTACCATACAGAGACAGTGAATACGACCGCAGATACATCAGAATCAGAACCGTTTGAACCGTGGAAGACGAACTTTGTGTTCTGTGATTCGGGATTGATATGAATACAACTGTACCAACTCTGCCCCCGTCGTTTACGATATGCCGCGGAATCGATTGTTTTGACTATGGAAAAGAACGGATCACGGAGGTTTTTCATAAGAAGCATTTATGAGAAAGAATGGGTTTATGCGCAAACGAAAAGCGCTGTCCCGTGAGGATCGGTACTGGCGGCAGCGTACGATTGGAAAGTGGACGAAGACAGCGTTTTTTATCCTGTTTTGTGGGATTCTTTCCTTTATTGGTACGTGGACATATGCACGCTCCGGTAAATTTATCCCGACGCGTGAGATTTTATGGAATACGGCGTCCGTGCACTGTATCGATGTCGGGCAGGGAGACGCTACACTTCTTTTAGACAGCGGACACGCGGTGCTTGTTGATACGGGGACGTTGGATTACGCGGAGCATCTGGCGGCGTATACCCACTTCTATGCGGGACGAATCGATATTCTTTTTCTAACACACGATCACACGGATCACTGCGGCGGGGCAGAGAAGATTCTCACGGATTTTCGCGTCGGTACTCTGGTGATTCCGGAGGCCGGCAATTGGGAACGGATTACAGAAATCGCCGCGGAAAACCGTACCCGTGTGATCTGCTATACACCGGAGAACGCTGGAATGACGCTTTCTGCCGGAGAGATCACATGTACAGTGCTTGGTCCCGCATCGTTTGTGGAGGACAACGGTAACAACAACAGCCTGATCGTACGCGCGGAGATGTGTGTCGACGGAAAGGTATGCTCCATGCTGATCACCGGAGATGCGGAGGCGGCGGAGGAAGCCGCTGTGCTTGCCACTCCGTATGCCGCTGATCTACATGCGGATATACTGAAGATCGGACACCACGGTTCTTCCTCCTCCACTTCGCTTTCGTTTTTCTATATGGTCGATCCCAAGTTTTGCACGATTTCCTGCGGCAGCGGAAACAGCTATGGTCATCCTCACAACGAAACCCTTGCGCTGTTGGAATCCGCCGGTGTACCATATTGCCGCACCGATCTGGAAGGAACCATTGTGCTTGATTTCGATGGGGAGAAAATAAAAAAACGGAAGTGGTAGAAATACATACGGTCGCACTGAATTCACCTTAAAACAGCGTTTTCTTCATAATCGAATAACAAAAGAGCCGTCTCATGAGAAACGACTCTTTTGGGTATCGGTTCAGAATTCCACAGCCAATCCGGTTTCGGAGGATTTTCTTGCCGCCTCGATCACGCGGAAACAGCGCAGAACGCTTTCCGGTGTGACAACCAGAGCTTCCTTTCCGTCGAGGTGGGCAGCGAGATTCTTATACAGCGTGGCCCAATCCTGCGGGATTGGATCCTTCGGAAGAGAAACCTCTTCCCACTCGTCCACCTGGTAGTTATCGACTGTGCGGTGTGCCATCGATCCGCCGGGGTAGAGCAGAATATCCGCGTTGTCCGTGTGGGATTTGGCGATAAAACGTGCCTTCCCGGATTCGCCGCAGCAATCCTCCACATAGATGCTGCCGCGGTTGCCGAGGATCCACCATTTCGGCATCGGATACGGCGAGAACGTGGTGCTTTCCACTTGCGCGGTCAGACCATCCCGGAATCGGATGAGAATTTTCGCGTAATCGTCCACATCGTAGGAACGGATCGTTTTGACGGAGGCAAATACGGATTGGATTGGACCATCAAAGAGGAACAGCGTCTGGTCGAGCATATGTACGCCCCAGTCGCCGAGCATTCCGCCGCCGTGATCCGCAAATTCGCGCCAGCCGAACATATGACCGTTCCCGCCGTTTTTGGTATGAATCCGGTTTTCCACCGTGATAAGGTCGCCGCAGTAACCCTTTTGCAGAGCCTCCTTAACGATCAGACAGTCCCTGTCCCAACGGCGGTTGTGGTGTACCGTAAAGACCTTTCCCGCTTTCTTCGCTGTGGCTATCATTCGCTCAATCTCTGCGGAGGTCATGGCAGCCGGCTTTTCGCTCATCGCGTGGTATCCGGCTTCCAGTGCTGCGCAAACATACGGGCAGTGGAACTGATTGGGGGTCGCGACGAGTACGATGTCGAATAAATGAGATGCCAGAAAATCGCCAATGTTGTCAAAGGCTTTGAGACCCTTGGATTCTGCGTAGGCACGCCGATCGGGATTTACGTCATATACGGCGGTGGGAGTGAAGGGAACATCCTCGCGCATCGCTGTGTCGTAATGGTATCCACCCGCCATGCCGCCGAAACCGATATAACCGATTCTGTAGTTCATACTGTCCTCCTCTGATGCTGCCCGAAAGCATTGATATGGAATATGCCGTCCCCGCCCCGTTTCCACAGCTGTTTATAAGCTGCGAAAACACCGGAGACGGGTGGATGGCCTAGAAAGCCGCTGATTTAAGACGGATTTCGCATCAAACAGCTTTGAAATCCAAGACTTTTGCCGCGAAATCTCGATGTATTCAGCGCATCCTGAAGGATGATTTTGTATCAACGATACATAACATCCTTAGATTTTCTTTGTGCGGATTTCCTCGTTTGCACGATCGATAAAGTCGCCGACAGGGATCGCCCCAATGTCGCCTTCACTTCTGGAACGAATGGATACAGTGCCGTCGAGCATTTCCCGTTCGCCAACGATAAGCATGTATGGCGTTTTCTGGAGCTGTGCCTCGCGGATCTTGTAGCCCATCTTTTCGTTGCGCAGATCGGCGTGTACGCGGAGTCCCGCTGCCTCCAGCTGTGCGTTGACTTTTTCGGCATATGCATTGAACGCGTTGGAAACCGGGATCACAACGACCTGTTCCGGAGAGAGCCACAGCGGGAATGCACCTGCGAAATGCTCTGTGATCACGCCGATGAACCGCTCGATGGAGCCGAGTACCACGCGGTGGATCATGACGGGGCGGTGTTTTTCGTTGTCTGCGCCGGTGTATTCAAGTTCAAACCGTTCCGGCAGCTGCATGTCAAGCTGGATCGTACCGCACTGCCAGGTTCTTCCGAGCGAATCTGCCAGATGGAAGTCGAGCTTCGGACCGTAGAACGCACCGTCTCCCTCATTGATGGAGTAGGATTTTCCCATTTCGGATACGGCGGCCTTAAGCGTTTCCGTAGCGAAATCCCAGTCCTTTACGTCGCCCATGTGATCTTCCGGCATTGTGGAAACCTCGATCTCGTAGGTCAGACCGAATACGGAGTACACTTCGTCAAAGAGACGGACGACGTTCTTAATTTCGTCCTTCATCTGATCCCATGTCATGAAGATGTGTGCATCGTCCTGCGTGAAACAACGTACACGGAAAAGTCCATGGAGTGCGCCGGACAGTTCATGACGGTGTACCAGACCGAGCTCACCGACACGGAGCGGGAGATCACGGTAGGAGTGCGGTTCCATCTTGTATACCAGCATTCCACCCGGGCAGTTCATCGGCTTGATGGCGTAATCCTCGTCATCGATGACGGTGGTATACATGTTTTCTTTATAATGATCCCAGTGACCGGACCGTTCCCAGAGCGCGCGATTTAAGATCATCGGGGTGGAGATTTCCACATAGCCGTATTTCTTGTGAACCTGCCGCCAGTAATCGATCAGGGTGTTGCGGAGAATCATGCCCTTCGGCAGGAAGAACGGGAATCCGGGACCCTCATCCATGATCGTGAACAGCCCCAGTTCCTTACCGAGCTTGCGGTGGTCGCGCTTCTTTGCTTCCTCAATGCGCAGCAGGTATGCGTCCAGTTCCTCTTTCTTCGGGAACGCCACGCCGTAGACGCGTTGGAGCATCTTGTTTGCGGCGTCGCCCTTCCAGTACGCGCCGGTGCATTGCGTCAGCTTGAATGCTTTAATCGCACCTGTGGAGAACAGGTGGGGACCTGCGCACAGATCGGTGAATTCACCCTGCTTGTAGAAAGAGATCGTCTCCCCTTCCGGAAGTTCTTCGATCAGCTGAACCTTGTAGGGTTCGTTTCTTGCCTGCATGAACGCGATGGCATCTGCACGGGAGAGGGTAAACCGCTCGATTTTTTCGTTTTCTTTGACGATCTTTTTCATCTCTGCTTCGAGCTTCTCAAGCACCTCGGGCGTGAACGGCTCGGCAGCGTCAAAATCATAGTAGAAGCCTTCCTCAATCGCGGGACCGATGGTGAGTTTTACATCGGGATAAAGCCGTTTCATTGCCTGCGCCAAAATGTGGGACGCGGAATGCCAGAATACGTGTTTGCCTTCCTTGTCGGCGAAGGTGTAGAGCTTGACGGACGCGTCGCCGTCGAGAACATGGGTCAGATCGACCGGCACATTGTTCACGGCACATCCGACCACCTCGCGGGAGATCAGACCTGCCTCACGCGCCGCATCGTATACGGACAGCGGAGCGTCAAAGGATACTTGTTTTTCGGGAAAAGTAACGGTAAACATACACGATACCTCCGTAAAATTCGCCACATAACAAAAGGCACCCGACAGACAGATGCACAATGCCGACGGCGATTCATGCGTTTGTCCGGGGTGCGAAATAAATCCGCACGGTTCCACCCGAGCTTTTACTTCATTTTATACAATTTGTAGGATCCAATGTGGGATCCGCCGTTTTCTTCGGCAAGGTGGTATCCGCGCGTTTCTCCGGAGATCTTGCACCGACCGATCCCTCTCTGTACGGTAAGTTCGCGAGACTTGTCCTCACGGTACAGTATAACACAGAAAATCCGTATTGTCAAGAGATATGTAGCGAAAAAAGCAGAAGATTGCGGTATGTCGTTGTGCTCCATAAGAAAATACGTGATAGGATAAACCAAAATTGTGCACAGCATATAGAATTGCAAAAATATTTTGTGGACTATCACGAGATATTTTTGCTTTTCCCTCTATTGCAATTCTCGTCAAAGTGTTGTAAAATAAAACCAACACATCGTAAGGATATGTTCTATATGACATAGCGAAAAATCGCGCGGCTGGCGGGGAGCGGCGAGACCAGTGAGAAAATGGCGCAGAGAATCTGGAAGATTGCGGAAGAATATGGCGCAGCAAGACTCGCCTACCGCGAGAACCGTTTTTCCCGCCGCGTATGCCAGTATACCGCTTACAACCATCGCCACTTTTGCAGTGGAAATGGTGCAGCAATGTGTCAAATGCTACTCGACCACATGAAGAATAGGAGAACCACATGATCCAAAATATCCGCACAGGCTGTCGGCCGATCGTCCGCGATACAACGGCACGCGTGCGGGAGGAAAAATAATATATCACAACAAGGAGAGCCACTATGAAACGAAACAGATTGCTTGTCTTGCTGCTTGCCGCCATGCTGTTTGCAGAAGCGTGCGGAACAATATCGGATTCTATGGAAAATCCTGCGGAAACCAAAACAGCTGAGACTGTTGTCACAGAAACGGAGACCGAACCAGCCGATCCCGCGACCATTCTGGAACTACCGGACAAGGATTGGGAAGGGAAGGAATTCCGTGTACTCGGCTATGATTGCGTTTACACACAGTTCCAGACGTTTGAGATCAGCGCGGACGGTGAGACGGGCGAGGTAGTCAACGACGCGATCTACCGCCGGAACATCGGGATTGAAGACAAGTATAACGTGAAGATCACGGAATACAAGGACGACTCCGCAAAGAACGATTGGGGATCCGCTACCTATTCCTATTTTAAAAAGACGATGTTGGCGGGGGAGGATCTGTATGATCTCGCGTTTCTGACCCTCGCAAAGGTCGGGACTGCCGCCAGAGAACAGTATCTCCTTGATCTGAACGAAGTGGAGTATATTGATTTTTCCAAAACATGGTGGAATCAGAATGTCAACGATACCTTTTCTCTGTTCGACAAGCTCTATTTTACCTCCAGCGACTTTTCGCTCCGAGACAAAAACAGAACCTATATTCTCGCGTTCAATAAGCAAATGATACAGGATAACGGTCTTGAGGATCCGTTTACGGCAGTACGCGAAGGCAAGTGGACGATAGATCTGGCGACGGAATGGTCGCAGGCGGTTTCCCACGATCTGGATGGAAACGGAGCCATCGATTATCTGGATGCGTTTGGGCTTGCCTGTGATTCATATTGTGCTTTTACATCCCTTGCATTTGCCGGCGGCGTCAATACGATCGGAAAGGACGCGGAAGGGAAACCGCAGCTGACACTCAACAATCAGCTCACAACGGATGTGATTGATAAAGCAATGCTGCTGTTTGGCGACCGAACGCTGTCTCTGGTCTGCAACGATTGGAATGGAAAATGCGGGGATCGCGATATGTGGTCTCTTTCCAGCGATGCTTTCAAGGAGGGAAGAGCATTATTGGTTACGTGTTTCCCGCATAGTCTGTCCACATACTCCGAGAGCTGCAAGGATGATTATGGCATTTTGCCTTTTCCGAAATACGATGAAGCACAGGAAGCGTATTACTCCTACGCGGACTCCATGGGGATGCTTTTTGGGATCCCTGTAACCTGTCAGGATTCGTCTTTTGCCGGATTCATGCTGGAAGCTCTATCCGCTGCCTCCACGGATACCTCGTTAAAGGCGTATTACGATATTTCCTGCAAGATGAAGTACACCTACGATGAAGAAAGCGCGCAGATGCTTGACCTGATTTTTGCGAACATTCAGTATGACCTTGCAAATATCTATGGCATCAGCGGTGCATCGGATTTCTTGATCAACATAGGAATGAGCAAGAAGAATACATTCTCCTCAAAATATGCGTCTGTGGAGAAACGCGCTCTTGCTGACATAGAAAAGCTCATTACAGACTACACTGCGGAATGATTCAGGTCGCACTGTCGAATAAAAAAGAACCTTCTGCCCAAGAACGTGCCCCCTCTGTCAAATAGACCCGGTCAAATGGACCCGGTGGAAAAATAAAAAAATTGTAGAGGAGATTCCAACCTGCTGCGCAGCAGGTTGGAATCTTTTCATACACTGTCAGATTTTTCCTTCCAGCCGCCGGATCACGAGCATTAATGCGCGTGCCGTGGACAGTCTGCGCACCTTGGCACGATCCGATTTGTGGCTGAAATGTGCCGTTTCCGTGACCGTACCGTTTTCGTCTGATACTGCGAAGCAGACCGTACCGACCGGTTTTTCGACTGTACCGCCGCCAGGACCCGCGATCCCGGATATAGCGACTGCGATTCCGGCGCCGGTGATTTTACGCACGCCCTCTGCCATATACCGGACGCATTCCTCCGATACGGCACCATAGGTTTCGATCACCGTATGCGGTACGCCGAGCAGGCTTTCTTTGATTTCATACGCATACGATACCACGCTGCCGATGTACACATCCGATGCGCCGGGAATATCACCGATGCGGGAGGACAGCATTCCGGCAGTGCAGCTTTCCGCGCAGGCGATTGTTTTGTGATGCGCTCGCAGTGCGTCCAGACAGCGGAGTACTATGGCGTTTTTGGATTCCCACACCGTCTGCGAGGTTGTATAGCAATATGCTCCGACCTCGGTTGCAAGCACGCGGGATTTCATCGCCGCGATTCTGTCTGCACACTCCTTTTCCGATGCACCGCGCGCCGTGATCCGGATCCGCACCTCATGCTCACAGGCATACGGAGCCACGGTCGGATTTTCGGATTCCTCCATGATCGGGCGTAGAATTGCTTCTGCGCCGCTTTCCCCAATACCGTAGAGGTGGAGATTCAGACTGCGGATTGTATATCCGGAGCGCGCGGCAAGATACGGTTCTACCTCTTCGGCAAACATCGGCTCACATTCTGACGGCGGACCGGGCAGAAGAATTGCAGTTTTTGTGCCGTCCGGAGAGGAAATTGCGGCACCCGGAGCGGATCCCCAGTGATTCGGAAAAACGACCGCGCCTTCCGGCACGAGAGCCTGTGCCAGATTGTTCTCCGTCATTTTGCGTCCGGACTCCCGAAAATAGGCGAGAATATCCTCCTTCGCCGCTTCATCGGTCACAAGCGGTACACCGAAATAGTCCGCGACCGCCTTTTTTGTGATGTCGTCGCATGTGGGACCAAGACCGCCTGTCAAAATGAGGATGTCGGCGCGGGTGAATGCTTCGCGGATTGCTTCGTGGAGCCGCCCGTCATTGTCGCCTACCACGGATTGCCTGTAGATGGGCAGACCGAGTGCCGCCAGCCGTCTGGCGATGAACGCGGTGTCGGTGTTGACAATATCGCCCAGCAACAGCTCCGTACCGACCGAGAGAATTTCACAAACATTGGACATAAAATACACTTCCTTTTTCGGAATCACACCGCACGGCGCACCGTTACGGTACGGTTTTATTTATAAAACAGGCGGAGGAGCCTTCGGAAACCCATATTTCCGACAGAACTCCTCCGCCACTCCCCGTTTTCAAAACCATCCGGGGCGATGGAGTATAACGGCGGCGGAATGGACGCGCCTTTATACGTTATTGCTATTGTTTACGGATGCGCTGAATCAATTTCAACGAAGGTTTCCTTGACAGGGTACTGTCGCTTTGCCGGGATTACCAGAGAACCTTTTCGCCGCCTTTTTCCACGGATTCAAACGCCTTCATGATGAGCCGCAGATCGGTGCGCATCTGATCGTGGGTGACAAACTGCTCCTCCAGGCCGTCCATCGCGCGGACGAAGTTGCGGTAATAGTCGTGTACGTCGGATTGCGGACGTGCAGCATCGTATTCGTCCACCGTCACACTGTCGCGCGGAGCCATCGTTTTGGTGAGACCAGCCGCTGTCTGTACCGGTACGACATCGCTTTCATGCCATGCCTTGCACTTGACCACATGTGCGTTCTGCCGCCAGTCGGAGATGAGCGCAGAGCCGTTCTTGGCGCGCATATAGAAGCGGGGCATGGCGATGAAGTTGTAGGTACCGACCTCGACATACGCCTTCTGACCGTTTTCATATTCAAGCCAGAACTGGAAGCCGTCGTCCACCTCTTCATTGGTGATGTGATCGAAGGTGCAACGGACGGACGCGATGCCGTCGAAGCCGAGAATCATGCAGATTTGGTCGATGAGATGGATGCCCCAGTCGTAGAGCATACCGCCGCCGTATTTCTTGATCCCGCGCCAGTCGGAGGGAATACCGCGGCTGCCGTGAATACGGGATTCAATGTTGATGACATCGCCGATTTCGCCGCTGTCGTGGATTTTTTTCATAGCAAGGTAATCCACATCAAACCGACGGTTCTGGTGTACGGAGAAAATTCGGTTGTACTTCTTGGAAACCGCGATCATGCGCTCCAGAGAATCGAGGGAGAGCGTGACGGGCTTTTCACAAATTACGTGCTTACCTGCGGCAAGAGAGGCGACAACGACCTCCTCATGCACATCGTTCGGGATGGCAACCGTGACCATGTCGATGGTGGGATCGGCCAAAAGCTCTTCGCGCGTGTTGTACACCTTAATGCCGCGGGAAGCAGCAAGTTCTCTCTTTGCGGGGTCAATATCATAAATACCGGCAAAATTACACACATCGCTGTTTTGCAAATGCTTGACATGGAAACCGCCGCCCATGCCGCCGTAACCGATAACCGCAGCGTTTTTCTTCATAAGAGTATATCTCCTGTCTCCCCGAATACGCGGTACACATCTGATTGCTGGTGAGATAAATCCGCGTGTCAGGGCAAAAATCCTGTCCGCAGTCTGTCCTTCTGATGTCGGATTTGTCTCACGTGGTGCGCGAGGAAAGACCGAAAATGCTATGAACAGACTCCACCTTTATTATAACAAAATTTCCGTATAAGTCAAGAGGGAGAGAGAAAATGTATAAAGAAAAATTCGCGGGGGTTGATTTTACGGAAAAAGTATGATATACTCATAGCGTACAGAAATTATTTTTGTGGATACTATTAAGGAGAATACACCCATGAAAAAAGTCATGCTCGTGTTCGGCACGCGACCGGAAGCGATCAAAATGTGTCCGCTGGTCAACACACTGAAAAAACGCGGCGGGATGGAGACGGTTGTCTGTGTTACCGGACAGCACCGCCAGATGCTCGATCAGGTTCTTGATGCGTTCCATGTTGTGCCGGAGTACGATCTGTCTATCATGAAGGAAAAGCAGACTTTATTCGACGTGACGGTCAACATTCTTGAACGAATCCGTGCGGTACTGGAAAAGGAAGCTCCCGATGTGGTGCTTGTTCATGGCGATACCTCCACTACGTTTGTTACCGCGCTCGCCTGTTTCTATCTCCATATTCCGGTCGGACACGTGGAGGCCGGATTGCGTACCTACAATATCGACTCGCCGTTTCCGGAGGAATTCAACCGACAGGCAGTCAGCATCGTTTCCCGATACAATTTTGCGCCGACTGCGTTGGCTAAGGAAAATCTGCTCCGGGAGGGAAAGAATCCGCAGAGCATCTATGTAACAGGCAATACCGCCATCGACGCACTGTCTACCACTGTACGTGCCGATTACACGCATCCGGAGCTCGATTGGGCATCGGATAGCCGGCTCATTGTGATCACCGCGCACCGCAGGGAAAATCTTGGTGAGCCGATGCACCATATGTTTCGTGCGATCCGCCGGATTTTAGATGAACATCCGGACGTCAAGGCAATCTATCCGATTCACATGAATCCGGCGGTACGGGAGGCGGCGCACGCAGAGCTGGACGGCTGCGACCGGATCCGGATTATAGAACCGTTGGAGGTTCTGGATTTTCACAATTTCCTTGCGCGCTGCTATCTCATTCTGACCGACAGCGGCGGGATCCAGGAGGAGGCGCCGTCTCTCGGTAAACCGGTACTGGTCATGCGCGATACCACGGAACGTCCGGAGGGAATCAAGGCAGGCACCTTAAAACTCGTCGGCACCGATGAGACGGTCATATACGACAACTTCAGGGAACTTCTCGAAAACGCGGAAGCCTACCGAAAAATGGCGACTGCATCCAATCCCTACGGAGACGGCAAGGCGTGCGAACGGATCGCGGACATTCTGGAATCCGGCAAAACGGAACGGTAAACGAGGGAGAATGGAGCAGGTTACAATCAATATCTACGCCTTCGATATACAGAGCAGACGGATGCTTTTATGCGTTGGATTTGTCGAAACCAGGAAAGAGTGGCTCACGTATACGCTTTGATAACTGTGGGACTGTCCGCCAATGCGAAAAAAACGACCGTTTAGGAAACATCTGATTTAAGGTTATCTTTGCGACAAAAGCTCCTATATTTTAGCCTTTTATCACAAAAATCCGATTTATTCAGAGTATCCTTGGCAAACGATCGTTCTGTATGCCTTTTACCCGATTATCTCCGAAAGCTCTTCCGGCGTGTCGATCATATGGTAACACTGTGCCACAGCATCGGCAATAAAACCCTCATTGATTCCGTTTTGTACGAGGATACGCAGAGCGTCGTAATACCCGTCGGTGTTCAGAATGCAGATTTCCTTGTCTATCTGTCCAAGAGAACGGAGCGTGAGTGTTTCAAAAAACTCATCCCATGTGCCGATTCCACCGGGTGCCACAACAAAAAGATCGCTGTTTTGCTCCAGGGCTTCTTTCCGTTCGCGCATAGTTTCGGTATACCGCATTTCGGTGCAGTCCTGGTACAACACGCCCGGTGTATCAAAAAAGCGTGGTGCGATTCCGAGTATGCTTCCTCCGCTGTCGTGTACGCCGCGTGCAACAGCACCCATGATTCCCGTATTTCCTGCACCGAAAACAAGCGTGTGTCCGTGCGTACCAATCCATTTTCCGAGCGCATACGCTGCCGATTTGTATTTTTCCGCAATGGTATCGCTTGCCGCACCATATACACAGATTCGCATACGATTTTCCTCCAGTCAACTGAATTCTATCTATCATTATAAACGAACATACCGGAATTGCCAACGGATTTCCTGTAAACGAACCGTGAATTTTTCGTGTTCATCTATATTCGAAAAGGGAGTATGCCTATGGTTAGATTGGTACAGACTTTACGGGAGCGGCTGCACATTCTCACACAGTATATGTTCCGTTACACCTGTCCCGTGTGCCATACGACGGAGCTGTATGAAAAGGGGATCTGCTCCGGCTGTCTCGCAATGTTGGAGACGGAGGAAGAGCGCACCTGCCCGGTCTGTCACCGTACTGCGCGGGAATGCACCTGCTCGCTGTCCCTGCCGATCGGAATCACCTGCGGCAATCCGGAACGATCATGGTTGGCGCATACGTTCTATAACTGTTATGAGGACGGTGTACTGTCCAAGCTTTTGCATAACGCGAAAAAGGAATATAAATCGGTACTTTTTGACCATATGGCGACCTCTCTCGCGGCGGATCTCCATGCATTGTACCGTACGGATGCACATGAGTCGCAGCTTGGCGCGGAAAATCCGTGGCAGGGTTGGTGGATCACATGGCTTCCGCGCTCTGTAAAAGGCTATAGACAGTATGGCTTTGATCAGGGAGAGGAATGCGCGTGTCGAATCGCGAATTTGCTCGGAATACCAGCGGTACCGTTATTTGTACATGAAGCGGGACGGATGCAGAAAACACTGACCGCTACCGAACGCAGGAAAAATGCGGAGCATTCCCTCCACCTGCGCCGGGATATCATGCTGCCGGAGGGGCCGCTGCTTCTTTATGACGATGTGATTACCACCGGCTCTTCCATGGCGGCAGCAGTTTTTCTGTTGGCGGAGGTGGGGATTACAAAAGTGTTTCCGGTTGCCTACGCTCGTACCGTACGTGGAAAACGATTGGCACAAAGTGTAGAAGATACCGAAAAGTAAGAAAACCGTTCCTTTCAGATTGTTTTTGCGGCAAAAAAACTGCCGTACCTATTGGGTGATACCGCGGGCTCTGCACAGCTCGCGGATTTTTTTGATAGGCAGCGCCCTACTATGTCCTTTTAAGTGTGATTTCGATATACATTTCTTCTGCTCATAGTATATCACATTCCTCTCTCCTGTGCAATAACCGCGTTTTTGCGAAAAATTCGATTGTTGTTTGAGTCAGTGTAAAAAAACGGGGACACACCGATTTCTCGGAATGTCCCCGGTAATATGTGATTATTTTGCTTGTTCCGCTTCCTCCGCATCGAGAACCTCTACCGTCTTCGGAACCCAACCGTACTGATAGGATTCCTCACGTTTCGGTGTGTACGCCCAGTTTGCCGCATTGATGAGCAGCTTTTGTACCTGCGGGTTGTGGTAGGTCGGGCAGGATTCGTGACCAGGACGGAAGTAGAAGATTTTGCCTCTGCCTCTCTTGAATGTGCAGCCGCTGCGGAATACCTCTCCGCCGCTGAACCAGCTGATGAGTATCAGTTCATCCGGAGTCGGGATCAGGAAATGCTCGCCATAGGTTTCCTCATGCGGCAGAACGATCTTTTCGCCAAGTCCCTGTACGATCGGGTGGCTTTGGTCGATGACCCACAGGATCTCGCGGTCGCCGGTTTCCCGCCATTTGAGCATGTCGGAGTTGGTACCGCAGAGCTTCCGGAAGATCTTGGATGCGTGACCGGAATGAAGCACGACCAGTCCCATACCGTCGAGCACACGACGATATACCTTTTCCACCACTTCATCCGGCACCTCGCCATGCGCCATATGTCCCCACCAGAACAGCACATCTGTATGATTCAGCACTTCATCGGTCAGTCCCGCTTCTGGCATATCAAGGGTCGCGGTCGTCGTGTCAAAGCCGGCCTCGGTCAGAAATTTCGCGATGCAGGCGTGAATCCCATCCGGGTAAATGCTTTTGACTACCTCGTCTACCTTTTCGTGTCTGTACTCGTTCCATACTGTGATTTTCATAAGAAATCTCCTTTACGGTTATTGGATTTATGTCATGGAAACGCCGTTTTTTCAGCCTTTTCCGCTGTTGTCGCTTTTCATAGTTTGACCCAGCTTCCGTTTTTCGCGGAAAGCAGGATCGCGTCCAGTACATGCGCGTTGCGCTCACCATCCCGGATTGACGCATTTTCTCCGTCGTCCCGTCCGAGCAGCAGATCCGCAAACGCCTGCATCTGGGATACATGGTACTTTTCCGGGATCACTTGATCCACGTATGCGCCGCCGGATTCTTTGTCCGCCATGGCAAGCTCGTCCACTCCCGGAATCCGGTCGAGGTGGTAGACCAGTCCGCCATGCTCACAGTAAATTTCCATCCGTTGGTAGTTTCCACGCCCATATGCGAAACGGGAAATCTGAAACGACGCGGAGATTCCACCTGTCATTTTGCAAAGCATATTGGAGAAGTCGTCTACATCCACTTTTCCATAGCCTGAACCGTCCGATAGCCGTCTTTCCGGGAGAATCGTATCGAGATGCGCAGCGATGGCTTCATAATCCGCTCCGGTCACAAACGATACAAGATCCAGTCCGTGGCAGCCGAGGTCGCCGAGCGCGCCGGACGCAGCGTACGAACGCACGAATCGCCACACGAGAGGGCAATCGACATCTGCCAGTCCCCAGCCCTGGTAATACTGCATATTGACGTGATGCACCTTGCCGAGTCTGCCGGAGAGGAGAATATCCCGTGCCATACGTGCTGCCGCTTTGTATCGATAGCTGAAGTAGACCATGCTCTTCACGCCTGCTCTGTCCGTTGCCGCTGCCAGGGAATCCGCTTCTTCTGCTGTCATGGTGATCGGTTTTTCCACGCCATACGGTTTACCCGCCGCGACTGCAGTCATAGCAATCTCATAGTGGGAAACGTTCGGGGTGGAAATATCCACAGCGTCTATCTCGGGACTGGCGATGAGGTCGCGGTAATCCGTGAACCGATGTTCCTCGTCGATGCCGTACTGTTCGCCGCGCTGCCGCAGTTTTTCCGGATCCGCGTCACAGATCGCCGTGAGGACAAGATCCGGAGACGCTTTGATTCCTGGAATGTGGACACCTGTGGAGATATTACCTAGCCCTATTGAGCCGATACGGATTTTCTGCATAGAGTACACGCTCCTTCCATCTATAGTTAGCTTATTGTATCATATCTTTCCGGAAATTTCAACCATCATATTGCGAATTGTGCAAAGAAAAATAGAAACCTTTCTTTTTCATCAGTTCGTCATGGGTTCCGACTTCGATCACCCTGCCTTCCCGCAGCACAAGAATGCAGTCCGCATCCCGTACCGTGGAAAGTCGATGCGCAATAACAAACGAAGTGCGTCCCCGCATGAGATGGCGCATGGCTTCCTGAATTCGCATTTCCGTCATGGAATCCACATGCGAGGTGGCCTCATCCAGAATCAGCACCGGAGCATCGGATACCATGGCGCGCGCGATGGTGAGAAGCTGCTTCTGTCCCTTGGAGATGTTCACGCCCTCATCGACAAGGGGCGTATCATACTTCTGCGGCAGACTGCGAATGAAGGAATCGATCCCCGCTGTTACGGCGGCGCGCTCAATCTCCTCTCGTGTGACCGGATGATCCGCGCCATAGGCAATGTTCTCGGCAATCGTTCCGGAGAAGAGCCATGTGTCCTGCAAGACCATGGTGAACGATCGGCGCAGTGTGGCGCGCACCGCTGATTTGGTGTCATAACCTTCCAGACGGATCGTGCCGGAATCGGGATCATAGAAGCGCATGATCAGGTTGATGATCGTCGTTTTCCCGGCTCCCGTAGGTCCGACAATGGCGACCGTGGAACCGGGCTTCACATCCATGGTGAGATCATGAATGATCGTCTTTCCAGGCTCATAGCCGAAGCGTACCGCATGTGTCTCCACATGACCATACACCGGAACGCTGTCCATGCCAAAACGAACCGCGTCCGGCAGATCAGGTGCTTCCTCCGGTGCATCGAGTAAACGGAATACCCTCTCGGCAGCGGCAGCGGCGGATTGCAGCTCATTCACGATATTTGCGGTTTCGTTGATCGGTCCTGAGAATTTGCGGGAGTAGAGGACAAACGAGGATACGTCTCCAAGGTGGATTGCTCCCTTCATATAGAGCAGGCATCCGAACACGCTCACAAGGGTCAACGAAATATTATTGATGAGATTCACTGTCGGCCCGACCAATGTGCCGTGGTAATCCGCGTTGTAGTAGGTATCGGCGGCTACTTTATTCTTTTCTGCAAAGCGGCGGATCATGATCGGTTCCATGGAGTATGCGCGTACCGTTTTCTGACCGCTCATCTGCTCCTCCGCATAACCGTTCAATTCTCCGAGCTTTCCAGAGCGCGCCCGGAACAACGGTCGGAACATACCCGCCATTTTCCATGTGGTGACAATGGCAATCGGCACAGTGAAGGCGAAAATCAGACACAGATGCGGCGAGATCGACAGCATCATGATGAGGGATCCCGTCACAGTGATCACACTGGAGCAGACTTGGATGAGATCTGTTGAGAGGGTAGCGTTCAGGGTATCGATGTCGTAGGAAATGCGTGAGATAATGTCACCAGACGGATGTTTATCGAAATATTCCACGCGCATCCGCATGAGCTTGGCAAAAATATCGGAACGCATCTGCCGGACGATCCCGCGGGACAGGTGGATCGTAAGAATCTGTTGTGCATAGCTGAGCAGAGAAGATAGGACGTAGAGCAGAGCCATAAGGATACAGTAGCGGATGACGGTATCAAAATCAACTTTGCCCACCCCTGGTTCAATTGCGCTGATGGCTAGTCCGGACAGCTTAGGTCCCTCCAGCGCAAGGACATTGGCGGTGACATTCAGAAGAAACGCTGCGAGGTATCCATACCAGCATTTGCCCATGTATCGCCACAATCGGAACAGTACCCGGATTTTACGTCCGCCGGACGGCAGATCAGCGGGATTTGTCACCTTGACGCTGCCGGGCATTTTGAAGTTATTCAAGGAGCGCACCTCCCATCTGTGATTCGGCGATTTCGCGATAGAGCGGACAGGATTTCATGAGTGATTCGTGCGTCCCATCTCCGGTGATTTTCCCATCCTCCAACACAAGAATCCGGTCGGCATGGCGAATAGAGCTGATCCGCTGGGCAATGATGACCGTCGTGCTGTTTTTTCCTTTCTTGCGCAAGGTTTCCTCTCGTTCCCGGATTGCTTTGCGAAGGCGGGCGTCGGTGGCATAGTCGAGCGCGCTGGAGCTGTCGTCCAAAACGAGAATCTCCGGCGGTCCGGCAAGCGCACGGGACAGGATCACCCGTTGCTTCTGACCGCCTGACAGATTTGCGCCTTTGATCGTGAGAAAATGGTCGTAACCATCCTCTTTCTCGCGGATAAATTCCTCTGCCTGCGCGATTTTTGCGGCGTTTTCCCGTTCATCGTCCGGTAACTTTCTGCCGAAATCGATGTTTGCGCCGATGGTATCTGCAAAGAGAAAATCGTTCTGAAATGCCACTCCGAATTTTTGGGAAATCGTATCGTGATCGAGCGCACGCACGTCCACCCCGTCGAGAAGTACCCTGCCGCCTGTCACATCGTACTGCCGGATGAGCAGTGCCACGAGGGTGGATTTTCCGGAGCCGGTCGGCCCGATGATTCCCAGCGTCTCTCCGGCGCCGAGTGTGAAGGAAACATGCGAGAGATTGTCCGTGACACCGTTATAGGAAAAAGATACGTCCTCAAATGCGATTTTCGGCGGATTTTCCGGCACTGTGGTACGGTATGCTGGATCCGGACGCATGTCCTCCGGCGCATCCAGCACCTCAGCGATCCGATTGGCAGACGCGATTCCCTTGGAGCCTACGATGAACATACGGGTCACTGCCATCATGGCGTTGATGATGATCGTGAAATAGGACATCATGGCGATAATTCTGCCCGGCTCCGACACGCCCAAATTGACACGATACGCGCCGACGAGAATTACGAGCACCAGTCCGAGATTCAGAAACAGATTGATAAGCGGACTGGTCAGCGCCATTGTTCCCGCCGCCCTTTGTTCACTCCGGTTGAGATTCCGGTTTGCAGTGTCAAAACGCGCTTTTTCCGTATCCTCTTTGTGGAGCGATTTGATGATGCGGATACCCTGTGCATTTTCCCGGACGACACGGGTCATTTCGTCTCCCGCGACCTGCTGTTCCGCATAAAGCGGAATACCGCGCCGGGTAACGAGATACACAGTCACGCAGACAAACGGAAGCACGGCGATGAGCACCAATGTGAGCATCGGCTCCATGGAGAACGTGACAATCAGACCGCCTATCAAAAGAAGCGGCGCACGCACGCCAAGCCGCTGGAACATATTGACCATCTGATGGATGTTGTAGGTGTCGGAAGTCAAGCGGCTCTCCAGTGACGGAATGGTGAATCGGTCGAGCTGTCTGGCGGAAAGATACGAGATCCGAGTGAAGAGATCGTTGCGAATCTTCTCCACAGTATCTCTGGCGACACCGGCTGCAATCCGGTTGGCATTCACGTTACCAAGAATCGCGATCGCCGCACAGGCAAGCATTCCGCCGCCCAGTACCATAATCCAGCGTATCTCTCCTAGCGGCACCACATCGTCAATCATGTACGCCAATAGCATAGGAATGAAAAGATCCATGAGCGTACCGATGAATTTCACAGAAAAGCCGCCGATCATACGCCGGATGTACGGCTTTATGTATGTGAGCAGGTGTTTTATAGCTATCGCCTCCCTATGCCGCATTTTCCTGCGGTAAAAGAAATCCTGTCGGAGCACTCTTCGACAGGATTATTACTAAAAAAAGATCACACATGTTTAATTATAGCGGAGAAACGCGCGAAAGTCAAGGTAAAGAGACGGATTTTTGAAAAAACCATGCAGACAGAGAAAGCATTCCTTCACTGCCATGCATCTGTCAGCGTACCGTCCCATTTCAGAGGCTGCTCCGTCGGCTCTCCCTCCCGCAGCCGCTTGCCATACCAGTCCACTGCCAGCCAGCGCCCCATTTTGTAACCGCACCGCTCTATATGGGCTACCGGTGTATATCCCATGTGCGCGTGAAAACGGCAGCTCGGCTCGTTTTCTGCTGTGATAATGGCGTAAGCATTGTAATATCCGCACCGTCTCAACAGCTCCTCCAGCTCTGTGTACAACATGGTTCCGATCCCGTGACCGCGCCATTCCCGATCAATATAAATGGACATATCCGTACTCCAGATATACGCCATCCGCTCCGCCATAGGTGCCGCATACGCGTATCCAATGATCTGTTCTCCACCACGCGCATCCGCATCCACGGCGGCGATCCATGGAAAATGGGCGGTCACAGTGGCAAATCGTGCGGCGAAAACAGGCAGCGACGGTACGGTATACTCAAAACTGTAGGTGGTATCGGTGATGTATGGCGCGTAAATTGCGAGAAGCGACGGAATATCGGCCGGTATGGCAGCACGAAGACGTAGCATGGGACACCTCGGATAGAAATGGATTTATCGGATATCAGTATAGCACAGAAACACGGTTTTGGCAAGGGAAAATGGAAAGAAATGAGAAATCAGGCAGGTGCGAACTTTGTAAATGCACTGTGATTCCGCAAGGACGTGCTGTTTTTTCATGGCATACTCTCGTTATTTCCGGAAAATATCTTGATTTTTCACACCGTTTGTATTACAATATATCCGTATGCAGAATGCAAAATCTATTTGTGCGGGATCGACTCCACACCAGTGGAAAAAATCCCGGAAAGGATGAAAATTATGGCACAGAAATTCAGAAAAATCGGCGTTCTGACCTCCGGCGGCGATGCACCGGGTATGAACGCGGCAGTTCGCGCCGTTACCAGAGAGGCTCTCGCAAAGGGTGTTGAAGTGGTAGGTATTTACGGCGGTTATCGCGGTATGATCCATGATGAAATGATCCCGCTGACCTCTCATGATGTATCCAACAAGATTCAGCTCAGCGGCACGTTCCTTTACTCCGACCGTTGTCTCGAATTCAAGGAAGAGGCCGGTATGCAGAAGGCAATCGCCACGCTGAAAAAGCACGAAATTGACGGCGTAATCGCAATCGGCGGCGACGGCACCTTCCGCGGAGCAACGGATCTGTCCGCGCGCGGTATCCCGACCATCGGTATTCCCGGTACGATCGACAACGACATCACCGCGTCTGACAACACCATCGGTTTTGACACCGCCATGCAGACTGTAATTGAAAACGTTGACCGTCTGCGCGACACCTGCGAATCCCACGCGCGCTGCAACGTTGTGGAGGTTATGGGTAGAGGCGCCGGCGATATCACGCTGAACACCGCCATCGCATCCGGCGCCGTGGACGCGGTGATCCCGGAATGCCCGTTTGACGAGGATGCGTGCGTCGAAAAGATCATTCGTCTGCGCAGAGCCGGCAAGCGTTCCTTCCTTATTATCGTATCCGAGGCGTTCCCGGAAATGGGCGAGCATCTGAAGAAGCGCATCGACTCCACCACCAAGGAGCTTGCTGAGAAGGAAAACAACGACCGTCTGTGGGTTGAAACAAAGTTTTGCCGGATGGCGCATATCGTTCGCGGCGGTACTCCGACCTTAGGCGACAGACTCCTTGCTACCAAGATGGGTGTGTTCGCCGTTGATGAGCTGCTTGCCGGCAAGTCGGATCTTGTGGTTGTGGAACAGAAGGGTGAGATCGTTTCCGTAAATATTGCCTATTCTCAGGTTCTTGACCGCCTGTACAAGGGTACACTCAAGGAAGGTATGCTTGAAAAGTTCTCCGCAGAGCAGATTGCCGAAATGGAAAAATTCATCGCCGAAAAGAAGGAAACCTTCCGCAAGACATACGCCATGTTCGAGACAATCTCGGGCTGATTCCATACGCCAAATTGCATAGCAAACGATTCACAGGAGCATATACGAGGGAGCGCATGAAATTATATTTCAAACAGCGGTTATTCACATGGTTTGACAGCTACGACATCTATGACGAGTTGGATAACACCCTCTACACTGTGAAGGGACAGCTTGCATGGGGACACTGTCTGAAAATCTTTGACGCGGCGGGAAACGCGATCGGATGTGTAAAAGAGAAGATTCTCACGTTTCTTCCCTGTTTTGAGATCTACGGTGCAAACGACGCATATCTCGGTCGTATCCAAAAGGAATTTTCCCTGTTTAAGCCGCGCTACGACATCGATTTTAACGGTTGGCACGTCGAGGGCAGTTTTATGGAATGGGACTACACCATTAAAGATGGAAACGGCGGCACTGTTGCTACGATTTCAAAGGAACTGTTCCACTGGGCGGACGCCTATGTGATCGATGTAACGGATGCGAAGGACGCTTTGTACGCGCTGATGTTTGTATTGGCGATTGACGCGGAAAAGTGTTCGCGGAATTAAAGCAAAAGTTTTACGATAACGGTTTCGCATTCAAAGAAAAAAGACCTGTTGGTATGATGTGCCCATCATCAAAAGAGAGTAGGGCGAATCCCCAAGGTTTATACAAGAAAAAACAAGCTCTTATCGCAGAATATCTCGAAATTATGCGGCCTTACTCCTGATTTCATCTGGAGTAAGGCTGTCTTTTATGTTGGTGTGCTCAGCTCTAACGGATTTGTTGATTTCCACAGGCAAACATGTCATTATATGATGCTTCTAACAGTGAATCGCAGGATTCTTCTTGACACACCGCATCAGGTGTGTTATAATGATCTCATCTGAAATAGGAAATGAGGGAGAAAATGCGCATCTGAATATCGTATTACGTCAGTAAATATGGGTACGCTCCCGGCTTTTTTGTCATGCTGGCAAATTTTCGCATGACGAGCCGTATGAGGGGGATCTTTTGCTGCGGAATACGGCGGGTGTGTATTTCCGGTCAGACGGGATTTCTTGTCGCGCGGCAATCGATTTTAACCTGCGGCAGCGACTGCTTGAAATGCGTTGCATGGATCGCGGTCTGAAATCAATGTTTTCATACCGACTCTCATAATATACATGTCCTTTTTGCCGTTATGTTCGCGCGGATTGTCCGGGAGCATGACGGCGTTTCTTGTATGCAACGCAATATGTGCGGTCAACGGTGGGAAACGCGAAATGAGGTGTTGTATATGCTGCAGGTACAAAATTTGACAATCAAACATAAGAAGGACAACCATCTGCTTCTCGCCGATGCGAGCTTTGCGATCGGAGAAGGTGCGAAAACGGTTCTCATAGGGGAGGAGGGAAACGGCAAAAGCACTCTGCTCAAGCTTATCCACGATCCGTCCCTTGTCGCGGATTATATTACGTATACCGGGACGATCCGCAAAAACAGGCTTGTCACCGGGTATTTCGCACAGGAGGTGGAGGAGGACATGTTGAATTGTCCGGTATACACGCTGCTGCCAACGGAGGTCGATCACGAAACGCTCATCGATGCTTGCCGGACAGTTGGCATTCCGCTCGATACGTTTTATTCTGACAGACTGCTTTCCACGTATTCCGGTGGGGAAAAGGTGAAGATCCGCTTCGTGCTGATGCTTGCGGCCGCGCCGGATCTGTTGCTTTTGGACGAGCCGTCGGGAGATCTCGATCTATACGCACTCACATGGCTGGAGAGCTTTATCCAGAAATGCCGTCTGCCGCTGCTCTTTATTTCTCACGATGAAACGCTCGTCGAAAACTGCGCCACATCCATTCTGCATCTTGAGCAGACGATGCGAAAAACTGTGCCGCGCTGTACTTTCGTCCATCAGACTTATGCGGAATATCGGGAGACAAGGGAAGGGACGCTCCGCAAAAATGCACAGCTTGTGGAGAAGGAGCACGCGGAATTTCAGCAGAAGATGGAGAAATATCGGCAAATCCTCCAAAAGGTCGAGCATCAACAGAACATCATCTCCCGTGGTGATCCGCATGGCGGGCGGCTGCTCAAAAAGAAAATGCATACAGTGAAATCGATGGGACGGCGGTTTGCACGGGAAGAGGCGAACCAGACTAAAAGGATTGACACGGAGGATGCAATTCTCATGCGGTTCGGTGAGAACATCACCCTGCCTGCTGGAAAGACCGTTCTCGCTTATCACACGGATTCTCTCACCGCACCGGACGGGAGAAGGCTCTCCGGAAAAATCGATCTCACTGTGTACGGCGGCGAAAAGGTTTGTCTGATCGGACAAAACGGAGTCGGAAAGACCACACTGCTCAAGAAAATCGCGGAACAGCTGCTTCGGCGCACGGACATTCATGCAGCGTATATGCCACAGAGTTACAGTGACGCGATGCATTTCACAGAGACGCCGATCGAATATCTCACTCCGGCGCTCGACGGTAGCAGGGAAGCGTACAGCAGGATCTGTACCTTCCTCGGTAGTGTAAAATATACCGCAGACGAGATGCAGCATCCCATCGGCGATCTCTCCGGCGGGCAGAAGGCGAAGCTCTACTTCATGAAAATGATTCTCTCCGGTGCGGACACACTGATCCTCGATGAGCCGACACGCAATTTTTCCCCCCTGTCGCAACCGGTGATCCGCGCGGTTTTGTCCGATTTCAGAGGTTCCATCATTGCTGTGTCACACGACCGCAAGTGTATAGACGAGGTGTTTGATACCGTGTACGTGCTGACTGCGGATGGATTGTACGAAGCGTAATTGCACGAGCGAAAACAGTGCGCATATGGTACGTGGCTCTGGCAAAATGTAGGATACAGTGCAACTTATTGTAAGAAATGTATGGGTTCAAGCGGATATCGACTGACCACACCGGCGATTTTCGAGAATAACATGAAGAAAAAATACTCCATGGATAATGTGAATGCGCAGATGTACGATATTGTCCGGGAATCGATCAGTTTTGAACTTGGGCGTTTCTTCAACAAATACTTATCGAACATCACAGACATATTCTTTGCGGAGGTCGAGAGCAATCGGCAGAACTGGGCATCTGTGACGGAACGGTATCGGGAAAAGCTGACGGGGTAAATCGAGGACTTAGTAACACAGATCGTGGAAAACGAAGCGAATCTTACAGACTAAGCCATATATCGCACAACAAAAACGGACACACGAGAGAGAAAACTCCTCTGCGGTGTGTCCGCTTTTCTTTGTGGTAAGAGAGAAAATGCATCTCTGTGTATTCGGAGATGGAGTGCGGGGCCGGTTCAGTCCACGGTGCAGCCGTCGGTGAGGATTGTCACCACATTCTGCGCGATCGCAGCAATTCCGCCGCACACTGCGATATGCAGCGGTTTATCCGGATTATCCTCCGGAATTGCTATGACGCGTTCCTTCTCTGAGAGCGCGAACAGGGCGGGAAGATGCCCCGCGTGAATGCCGTAGAAGCCGCCATGATCGTTTGCTCCGTCTTTGACAGGGAGCCGCAGGGAGGTACAGAGATATTCCGCCGCCGTTCCGCCGGGGGTCACGATTTTGAGGGTGAGCGCTTTTCCCATGGTGTTATTCCTTTGCAGCGGTGTATACATCGTCCACGGTACCCGCCATCATGAACGCCTGCTCCGGCAATTTGTCACATTCGCCGCCGAGAATTGCCTCAAAGCCTTCGATGGTCTTGGCGATCGGTACGAATTTGCCCGGAATCCCGGTGAAGCCTTCTGCCACATGGAACGGCTGGCTCATGAACCGCTGGATCCGTCTCGCACGTGCGACCATTTTCCGATCCTCTTCCGACAGCTCGTCCATGCCGAGAATCGCGATGATGTCTTGCAATTCGTTGTATCGCTGGAGAACATGCATAACCTCTTTTGCGGTGCGGTAATGGCGATCGCCCACAATGTCCGGAGAGAGCATCCGGGAACCCGATTCCAACGGCGCCACAGCAGGATAGATGCCAAGCTCCACGATGCTGCGGGAAAGAACCGTTGTTGCGTCCAGATGGGAGAAAGTTGTCGCCGGAGCTGGGTCGGTCAAGTCGTCTGCGGGAACATAAATTGCCTGCACGGATGTGATGGAGCCGTTTTTCGTAGAGACGATCCGTTCCTGCAGCTTACCCATCTCAGAGGCAAGGGTGGGTTGATAGCCGACCGCGGATGGCATCCGACCGAGCAGCGCGGAAACCTCTGAGCCTGCCTGTGTGAATCGGAAGATATTGTCAATAAACAGAAGCACATCCTTATGTGCGGATTCTCGAAAATATTCCGCCATCGTCAATCCGACAAGCGGCACCCGGAGCCTTGCTCCAGCGGTTTCATTCATCTGTCCGAAAACGAGCGCTGTCTTGTCGAGTACACCGGACTGCGTCATTTCCTGCCAGAGATCATAACCCTCACGCGACCGTTCTCCAACACCCGCAAATACGGAGTACCCGGCGTGTTCAAAGGCGATGTTGCGGATTAACTCCATAATGAGTACCGTTTTACCGACACCCGCGCCGCCGAACAGACCGATTTTGCCGCCTTTTGCGTAAGGGGTCATCAGATCGATCACTTTGATTCCGGTTTCCAAGACCTCGTCTGCGGTGACGATGTCCTTGAATGGTGGGGCAGTGTGGTGGATGGGCCAGCGTTCGTCCGATTCGATCACCCCACCACGATCGATGGGAGAGCCGGTGACATTGACCATCCTGCCGAGCGTTTTCTGCCCGACAGGAACGGAAATCGGCGCGCCTGTATCCATTGCCGTCATTCCGCGCGACAGACCGTCCGTTGTCTGCATAGAGATGCAGCGCACGTCCCCTGTGCCGAGATGCTGGAGCGTTTCGAGCGTATAGATTTCTTCGCCAACCTTGATCTCGACCGCATTGAAAATGTCGGGGATTTCAAAATCGTCAAAATGAATGTCGACTACCGGACCTGTGATCCGCTTGACGATTCCTTTGGAGCCTTTCGACATGGTATCACCCTTTCGTTTGTACTGGATATGGGAGGATTTGCGCCAATTTCATTCATTATGTACACCGGACGCGGTTTCAATGACACTGGACGTGACCTCTGCCTGCCGTTTCCGACTGATGGCAATTTCAAGCTTAGTTGCCGATTCCGCAGCGTTGTCGTTCGCAGCGCGCATGGCGATCAATGTTGCTGCCTGTGCGCCTGCCGCCGCTTCCAGAAGAACGGAATAAAACGAAACGTTGAGGAGAGAGAGACAGGCACAAGACAATACCGTTTCGCGATCCGGATAAAAGAGCATATCACCGGTACCGGAAACTGTTCCGGCATTATCAGATTCCTGCGAGGGATTCACGGTGTCTGCGTCAAACGGCAGAACGGTTCGGCTACATGGCGTTTGTGTCAGCATATTTTGAAAATGCTCATAGAGAAACGTGACTGTGGAGATATCGCCGCCCGTATACAGCGCACGGATTTTGGAAAACAGCGGCAGACAATCGGTAAAATCCGGCACGTCCGGCAGGGTATACGATTCCATAGCCCGTTCGCCGTAACGTCCATCCGCCATTTTCCCACATACAATGAGCAGATACGGTTTGACGGCAACAGACAGCACCTCATCGACGTAGCGGAACAGCTCGCTGTTGTAGCCGCCGCACAGCCCGCGATTGGAGGAGAGTACGATATACAATGGCGGCGCGTCCGGATTTACACAGGGGAAATAGTCTGTCATCGCTCCACCGTAGGTTTTCGTCAGCGCACGGCAGGTGTCGGCATAGGGTTTATAGCGTGTGAGAACCGTCTCGATTTTCGCATATTTAGCAGCCGAGACCGTTTTCATCGCGCCGGCAAGCTGTTTTGTGATGGAAATACTGGCAAGCCGCTTCCGTAGTTCCCGTAAAGTTGCCATGTGTACACCTCCTCATTTATCAAAATTGCGCTTTGCCCGCCATTCCGGCAGCGTGCGCGAACCAAGAGTAATCACGCGCTTTCCCGCTCACCTGAGAAACGTTCGGCAATTGCTTCCTTGAGTGCGTGTATATCGTCATTGGACAGTTTTGCACCTGTTTGCAACTGCGCGGTAAGATCGGGGTGAACCGATTCCAGGTATTCGCAGACAGAGTCTGTAAACGCTTCCATTGCATCCGGTGCGATACCGTCCGCAAATCCGTTCGATACTGTAAAGAGAGCCACTGCCTGTTTCCAGTCAGCAAGCGGCGCGTACCGTTTCTGTCGCAGTGCGCCCATCATGCG
>CAVIKO010000009.1:60634-61643 GCA_963643035.1 bacterium | reverse complement strand
AGCTCCATCAGAAGCTGCGCCGGGGTCATGGGCGAGGAGCCGATGCGGATAATATTCTCGTCCTCCTGCATGGCATTTTTCGCCCGGGTCACGGAGTCCCGGCAATACTGAATGATATATTTGGCGTCCTGATACATGGAGCGCCCGGCCTTTGTCAGAGTAAGCCCTCGGTGGCTGCGGTCAAAGAGCTTCACGCCGAGGGATTCTTCCAACAGATTGATCTGCTTGATGACCGCCGTGGGTGTGATGTAGCTTTCTTCGGCAGCCTTGTTGAAACTGCCCGCGTCAGCTACACGGAGAAAAGTTTCTAATTGCGGATTATACATGAATTACCTCTTTTTTCATAGCATTCTAAAATGCTTCAACGCCTCCGTGATTGCTTTTTCCTTTTCTGGCGGGCATTGTGGCTGCTTGGCGTTTTCGGATTTCGGCTTATTGTAGTTCTCACGCTCAATGATGCCGTATTTCTGCTTCACCTGTGCGATATAGAGGTGGCTGACCTTCAGTCCGGTATGCTCGAAGACGTATTCCCGGATTTCCTCGTAGGTTGCTTTGCTCTCTGCCGCCGTCAAATCCATTTCATCCATCCTCACTTCAACCTCTATGTGCTGCTTTGAATGAAGTTTGGACAATAAGCATACCGTCTCAACGTGGGCGGTTCGCGGGAACATATCCACGGGCTGTACGGCAGCGATTTCGTATCCGGCAGAGACAAATTGGCGCAAATCGCGGGCAAGTGTGATCGGATTGCATGAGACATAGACGATATGTTCCACTTCGGCGACAGCGAGAACGCGGCACATCTTCTCCCCCAATCCGGCACGCGGCGGATCCACGACGACAAGCTCCGGCCGCTCCGTATCGGCAAATCGGGAAAACGCCGCATACGCGTCCGACTGTTGGAAATGGACGTTCCCGATTTCCGTATCCTGCGCGTTCCGCTTCGCGTCCCGAATGGCGTCCGCGTTCAATTCAATCCCCTCGACGGCGGATTGCGGAAATGCTTTGG
>CAVIKO010000009.1:23763-60608 GCA_963643035.1 bacterium | reverse complement strand
CGCCAATACCGCCCCTCCGGCATGATTGACCTGAAAAAAACCGTCCGGAGAGACATGAAGCCGCAGTCCGAGAAAATCGTCCGTCAGAAAACCGTCTCCCGCAAGAGTTGTGTACCGAGGTCTGGCAAATCGCCGTACATCCCCTCGCGCATTCCTTTCCCCAGCCGGATCGGTAGCGTGCAGCACTCCGGCGATCGTCTCCGGAAACGCCTGCAGCAACGCCGCGGAAAGCGCGAAAAACACGCCCGGACAGGCCATTTCTCCTCCGGTGGTGATGGTGACAAGCGTTTTTCCGCAGCGATTCTGGCGAAGATACAGCGCGTGCAAATCCTCCCTGCCAAGCCCTGGATCCGTATTGCCGTACTCCCGGACGAACGCGGCAATCTTGTGGAAATGCGGCGGCAGCAGAACGCAATCCGTCGTCTCCGCAAGCACCGTATGCGACTTTTCGGCGTAATATCCGAGTGTACGCGTCCCCTCCGAGTCGCGGAGAGGAGAGAAATGGAAGATCGCCTTATTGCGGCAGGAAAATTCCGGGGTAGCTATCGTTTCCGCGACCGGTACCGCATCCAGTCCCACCCGACGTAGTGCCTGCAGCACGCTCTGCCGCTTACAGACAAGAGCATGGCGGGCGGTCACGTGACGCAGAGTACACCCGCCGCAGCGGTCGTATACGGGGCAGTCTGGCTCCACACGGTCAGAACCTTTTTCCAGAAGAGCGATCCTCTGGCATATCGCACAGTTTTTCCGCAGTTCTGTGACCACCGCTTCGCACACATCCCCCGTGACAGTGCCATCCACAAAGCACACCATGCCGTCCGATCGCGCGATTCCCTTTCCTTCCGCCGTATCATCCACTATCTGCAGCCGCAGTCTGTCTCCTACCCGCATACACATACCTCTTCCCCTGTATTTCTTTCGACAGTATAACACAAAAGCGGACGAAAGTCAATCGACGAGCCGACCGCGCGTGTATCGGATGTAGATCGTTTTTTGGACATTTTTCATAAAATTTGAAAATTGTTAACAAAATGCTTTCGTCGAATCCATTGACTTTCCCTCTCGGAACAGGTATAATAAAGCAATCATCTTATGATTGGAAAGGAATTTTATAGTATGGCTGACAAGAATACAACGAAAGCATCCGATAAAATCAACCGCGCCGACATCCGCTCCACCGTGGACGGCACATTTCTGTTATATAAAAATCGTCCGCTTGTACGCGAGGAGAACATTCTCTGCTACGGCAATCTGGACGACAGCTACGTGGTGGAGATGGTCATCATGTCGATGAAGGAATACCATGGCAGCGAAGTGCCGGACAAGGTCTTTGTGCAGCTCCTCAAGACGGATCCAACACTCCCCAAGGACAAACGGGTCGTGCGGCAGGCAATGGAAGACGGCCTCTCCGGCGCATTGGAGCTTAGCACCATTTGGCTCGATCGGTATCTTGTTTCCTGACGCGTTGTTTCAATCGGTTAAGTATATTTTTACATAATTTCCTCTTGACAAAGCGAACATGGCGTGCTATACTATCGCCAGAACAAACCGCAGAGGACGAGTGAGTAGATCCTGCATACGGCACACAGAGAGTCGCAGATGGTGAAATTGCGATAGCAACGGTACGGGATGGAATGGACGTCTGAGGGCAATCAGAAATGGCGGGGTCGGAAATAGCTTTGTTTGGATATGTCGATGATATGCGATATATCGGCGGCTGACTTCGCACCTGTACAGTCGGTCAACAGCGAGAGCAAAAACCGCAAAACCAGAGTATGTGCGCCGGAGATACAGCTTCTCCGTGAACAAAAAGCGGCGTATTGCATGTACGCAAGAGTGGATGGCGGCGCATTTTCTGAGAGGTTTTGCGTAACCATCAAGCCGGGTGGCACCACAGGAATGAGCATTTCACTCCTGTCCCAGCAATTTCGAATTTCGATTTTGCCGGGACAGGAGTTTTTCGTTTTCCCGGAGAAGGAGCAGCATATGATTCGCAAGCACCGCTATTGGCGTACAGGTACCGAACATCGATCACCTGATATACATCGCAGGAAACCGCACGAGACAGGGGTCTCCGTGCGCAATCCTTCCCGATATGTCGCTTTTTGCGGCAGTGCCAAAAATTTATAATCATTCAGAAAGTGTGTGTAATTATGAAAAATTCTCTCTCTATCGTTCTTTCGCTTCTCCTCGCCGCTTCTTCCCTCACCGCCTGCTCCTCCGCGACCAATGAAAGCACGGATTCCGGCAAGAGCACCTATAAAATCGGGATCTGCAATTACGTGGACGACGCATCGCTGAATCAGATCGTGGACAATCTCCGCGCACAGCTCACCGCCATCGGCACGGACAAAAACGTAACGTTCGACATTTCCTATGACAACTGTAATGCGGACGCCAACCTGCTCTCCCAGATCATCGCGAACTTTGTGGCGGACGATGTGGACCTGATGGTCGGCGTGGCAACTCCGGTCGCAATGGCAATGCAGGCGGCTACGGAAGACACGGATATTCCGGTGGTATTCGCGGCAGTATCCGATCCGGTGTCCGCGGGTCTGGTCGCAAGTCTGGACGCACCCGGTGGAAACCTCACAGGCACCTCGGACTATCTTGACACCGCGGCCATTATGAATCTGATTTTTGCCGCCGATCCGGACGCGGACAAGATTGGTCTGCTCTACGACCTCGGTCAGGATTCCGCGACTACGGCAATCGAACACGCCAAGGCATATCTCGATGAAAAGAACATCGAATATGTGGAAAAAACAGGCACCACGGTTGATGAGGTCGCTCTTGCCGCAGATGCGCTGGTAGCGGAGGATGTGGACGCGGTATTCACACCGACCGACAACACCATCATGAAGGCGGAACTGACCATCTACGAAACGTTCGCCGATGCCGGAATTCCGCATTACACCGGCGCGGACTCTTTTGCCCTGAACGGCGCGTTCCTCGGATACGGTGTCGATTACGCGAACCTCGGCACACAGACAGCGGAGATGGTAGCGGAAATCCTGCTCGACGGCAAGACCCCCGCCACTCTCGCGGTCAAAACCTTTGACAACGGTACCGCGACCGTCAACACAGAAATCTGCGAAAAGCTCGGCTACAGCTATGACGAAATCGCCTCTGCGTTCGCTCCGTACTGCACCCAGGTGCAGACCATTGTGACTGCAGAAAGCTTTGACGATCTGCAATAACGCATTCTATCGATAAGGAGTTCGTCCATCATGTCGCCTTCCTCGATTCTATCCCTCATACAAACCGCGCTGGAACTGGGATTGATCTCTTCCCTGACCGTGCTTGCGCTTTTTCTCAGTTATTCCATGCTGAATGTCTGCGATCTTTCCACGGACGGCTGCTTCACGCTCGGCGCTGTCACAGGTGCTGCGGTAACGCTTGCCGGTCATCCGCTTCTTGCCCTGCCCTGCGCGATTGGCGCCGGGATGCTGTCGGGATTTGTCACCGCGTTCCTGCAAACAAAAATGGGAATCAACAGTCTTCTTGCCGGGATCATCGTAAATACCGCGCTCTACTCCGTGAACATCGGCATCATGGGCGGCTCCTCCATCCTCAATCTCAACAAAACGGACACCCTGTTCTCCCTTACAAAATCGTTTCTTGCGGACACGCCGCTTGTCGGGATCTACAAGCTCCTTGCTGCGGCAGTCGCTGTGGTTCTCGTTGGGCTTTTTCTGTGGCTTCTGCTGCGTACCCGTGTCGGTATGGCGATCCGCGCGACCGGGGATAATCCCGATATGGTGCGATCCTCCTCCATCAATCCG
Organism: bacterium; assembly: GCA_963643035.1. Lineage (GTDB taxonomy): Bacteria > Bacillota > Clostridia > Oscillospirales > CAG-272 > UMGS1696. The sequence continues at coordinate 56,823 of CAVIKO010000009.1, read as the reverse complement.
GTGATCACGACCATTCTCGGATTATGCATCGCGAACGGCTTTACGGGACTGTCCGGTTGCCTCCTCGCACAGTATCAGAAATCCGTAAACATCGACATCGGCTCCGGTATGGTCACAATCGCGCTTGCCTCCCTTCTCATCGGTCACGTCTTTCTCGGCAGACGCAGGATGGGCCTCCGGATCGTCGGTATGGTTCTCGGCGCGTTTGTTTTTCGATTGGTATACACAATCGCGCTCCGGTTCGATATGCCGGCTTTCATGCTCAAATTTGTGTCCGCTCTCGTGATCATCGCCGCGATTTCCCTGCCGTATCTGCGTACTCAGTATCCGCTGATGCGCCGCAGAATCGTCGCTCGCTTTTCACAAAGCCGTATGGGAAAGGAGAAGTAACATGCTGCGTCTGCAAAACCTGCGCAAAACATTCCATCCCGGCACACCGGACGCTAAAACCGCTCTTGACGGTGTGTCGCTCCACGTGCGAAAGGGAGATTTCATCACGATCATCGGCGCGAACGGTGCCGGAAAATCCACCCTGTTCAGCGCGATCGCGGGAGGATTTATCGCGGACGCGGGGAAGCTCTTCCTCGACGGACGGGACATCACGCTCACGCCGGAGTACAAACGCGCCCGCGAGATCGGCAGACTCTTTCAGGATCCGATGCGCGGCACGGCACCCGGTATGACGATTTGCGAAAATCTCGCACTGGCGGCAGGACGCGGCTCGTGGCTCCATATCCTCTCGAAACGGGACAGAGACGACTTCCGGGAACGGGTCGCGCTGCTCGGCATGGGATTGGAGGACAGAATGAGTCAGCCCGTTGGGTTATTATCCGGCGGGCAGCGGCAGGCACTCACCCTGATGATGGCGACCTTCCAACCTCCGAAGGTACTCCTGCTCGACGAACACACAGCCGCGCTGGATCCGGGAACAGCGGAAAAGGTTCTCGCCCTCACAAAATCCATCGTCGCGGAGAATGGGCTGACCTGTATGATGATCACGCACAACATGACCTCCGCTCTGGAGCTCGGCAACCGGACAATCATGATGGATCGCGGCAGAATCGTGTACGACACCACCGGTGCGGAACGCGCGCATCTTACTGTGACAGATCTGCTCGACAAATTTCATGACGCCGCCGGAAAAGCGCTCGACAACGACCGGATGCTTCTTGTATAATCCGGAAGCCGCGGCTTTATGATTGATTGATTCTGTGACTCCATATAAATATTGTAAATTTCCTTGCGGGGAGAAGGGTATATGCCGTTCTTCCCGCTTTTCCGTTCCGGATTTCACATATTTGTCACGCATTTTTCCACATACTTTCGCGAAGTTTTTTATATAATTCTCTTGACGAGTTATAGCTTTTGTGATATACTATATGCAGAAAAGAAAGAGAGGTTTGGCAACAAGCTTCTCCACACAGAGCAGAAGGGATACGATATGTCGAAGAAAACCTTATACAGCCTGATGCTGTCCGAGGATGTCATGCGCGAGATCGACGCTCTGGCACACCGGATGGGAACGAACCGGTCGAATCTGGTCAATCTCATCTTAGCCGAGCGAGTCGAGGTCAAGACGCCGGAGCAGCAGATCAACGATATTTTCACCACTATGGAGCAGCTGTTCTCCTCTTCCCGGGAACTGGTGCCGCTCTTTACCCCCCATACACAACGCGTGACCGTCCGCTCCAGTTTGGCGTATAAATACCACCCGACGCTGCGGTACGAGGTCGAGCTGGAGCGCGGCTTTTATCCCGGTGAGCCGATCGGCACACTGATGGTCAATCTCCGCACGCAATCGCAGGGACTACTTGAACTGCTCGGGCGCTTCTTCCGCTGTCTGAGCCGGATTGAGAGCCATCTACTGCCCGTGGGTGTATCCTACACCATGGACAATTACCGCTTCACACGCACGCTGTCCTATCCGATCAGGCAGAACAGTACGGACAATGTGCCTCTGGACGCAGAGGAAATCTCCAAGGCCATCACCGATTACGTCAGCCTCATCGACCGAATGCTCAAGGCATGTATCGGCGGCGCGGACGCGGCAACGCTCACGGATATGTACGCCGCGGATCTGGCGGATCGAACCTTACTGCTATAACCCCGTAACCTGAGGAACAAATATCAATAGAAAGGATGAAAGTCCTATATGAACGCAGAAAAATTCACACAAAAAACTATAGAAACCATCAATGAAGCCCAGAATCTGGCACGCGATCACGGCAATCAGACCCTGGCGGCGGAGCATCTGCTCTCCGCACTGCTCTCCATGGAAAGCGGTCTGGTCGGAACGCTTATCTACCGGATCGGACAGAAATCCGGGAACACCGATATTGTAGGCGCAATGCTCGGCGAGGTCAATGCCGCCATCGAACGGCTGCCTAAGGTCAGCGGCGGAAACGGCGAATTGTATCCTTCCAGTGAGGTATCCGCCGTGCTGCGGTTCGCGGAAAAAGCGGCAAATGGCATGAAGGACAAATACATCTCTGTGGAACACCTCATGCTGGGACTTCTGGCTGAGGGCGGCCGCACCGTACAGGAGATCTGCGCAAAATACGGCGTAACGAAAAAGGCGTTTACGGATGAGCTCGCCAAAGTAAAAACCTCTCCAGTCACAAGTGACAATCCAGAGGACACCTATGATGTGCTCCAGAAATACGGCAGCGATCTTGTGGAACGCGCCAGAGAGCAGAAGCTCGACCCGGTGATTGGGCGGGATTCCGAAATCCGCAGCGTGATCCGGATCCTGTCGCGTAAATCAAAGAATAACCCTGTGCTGATCGGCGAACCCGGCGTGGGCAAAACGGCAATCGCAGAAGGTCTGGCACAGCGAATTGTACGCGGCGATGTGCCGGACGGGCTGAAGGACAAGACGATCTTCTCCCTCGATATGGGTGCGCTCGTTGCAGGCGCGAAATACCGCGGCGAATTCGAGGAACGGCTGAAGGCTGTGCTGAACGAGGTCAAGAAGGCGGAAGGCAAGATTCTCCTCTTCATCGATGAACTGCACACCATCGTTGGCGCGGGTAAAACGGAGGGATCCATGGATGCGGGCAACCTCCTAAAGCCGATGCTGGCGCGCGGCGAGCTTCACTGCATCGGCGCGACGACCCTCGACGAATACCGCAAATACATCGAAAAGGATGCGGCTCTCGAACGGCGATTCCAGCCCGTGATGGTGGATGAGCCGACGGTTGAAGACACCATCTCCATCCTTCGTGGATTAAAGGAACGCTATGAAATCTTCCACGGCGTGCGGATCCACGATAATGCGCTGGTAGCGGCGGCAACCTTGTCTCACAGATATATCACCGACCGTTTCCTGCCCGACAAAGCGATCGACCTCGTGGATGAAGCGTGTGCGATGATTCGAACGGAGATCGATTCCATGCCGAGTGCGTTGGACGATCTGCGCCGGGACATCATGCAGCTCGAAATCGAGGAAATGTCCCTGAAGAAAGAGGACGACCGACTTTCACAAGATCGGCTTACCAAGCTGCGTGCGGAACTTGCCGATAAGAAAGACAAATTCAACGAAATGAAGGCGGTGTGGGAAGCCGAAAAGCAGTCTACAGAAAAGGTTAAGGATCTGAAAGCACGTCTGGAGCGGATGTCCGGCGATATTGAACGGGCGCAGCTCTCCGGCGAATACGAAAAGGCGGCGCGTCTCCAGTATTCCGAACTGCCTGCGCTGCAAAAGGAGCTGGAGGAAGCCGAACGGAATACAGAAGCGCAGAATCAGAAGATGCTTGTGCGCTCCACAGTAACGGAGGAAGAGATCGCCGAGGTCGTGGCGCGCTGGACGGGCATTCCGGTATCCAAGCTCGTAGAGGGCGAACGGGAGAAGCTCCTGCATCTGGAGGATGTACTCCACAAGCGCGTGATCGGGCAGGACGAAGCGGTTCGTCTGGTCAGCGAAGCAATTCAGCGTTCACGCGCCGGAATCTCCGACCCGAACCGTCCCATCGGCAGCTTTCTCTTCATGGGTCCGACCGGTGTCGGCAAAACAGAGCTTGCAAAAACACTTGCCGCGACGCTCTTTGACGACGAACACAACATGGTTCGTATCGATATGACGGAGTACATGGAAAAGTACAGCGTGTCCCGTCTGATCGGTGCGCCTCCGGGATATGTGGGTTACGATGAGGGCGGTCAGCTCACCGAAGCGGTACGCCGTCATCCTTACAGCGTGGTTCTCTTTGACGAGGTGGAAAAAGCGCATCCGGATGTATTCAACATTCTCCTGCAGATCCTCGATGATGGCAGAATCACGGACAGCCAAGGCAGAACGGTCGACTTCAAGAATACAATCATCATTCTGACCTCCAATCTCGGCAGCCAGTATCTGCTTGACGGGATCACAGCAGACGATGAGATCAGCGAAGACGCACGGACAAAGGTCATGGCAGAGCTGCGCGCATCGTTCCGTCCGGAATTTCTGAACCGTCTCGATGAGATCATCCTCTTCAAGCCGCTGACAAAGGAAAATCTGACCGGCATCGTTGACAATCTTCTGGAAGGGCTTCGCACGCGTATGGCGGACAGAACGGCCGGCGGCGGACTCAATCTTGAAGTCACGGACGCGGCAAAGCAGGTCATCATCGACAACGGCTACGACCCGGTATACGGAGCGCGTCCGCTGAAACGGTATCTGCAAAGCGCCGCCGAAACGCTCATTGCAAAGGAAATTCTGGCAGGCAATCTCGACGTCGGTACAACACTGGTTCTCGACGCGGAGGATGGTAAGCTCGTCTGCCGCCCGGTATTCTCCGGCGAGGTTCATGGAGTAGGAGGGATGTGCAGCTGATTGGTGGAGCGAACCATCCCACTCTCGAGTATTTCCTTGAGTGGGAGGGATGTGCGGCTGATTGGTGGAGCTATCTGTCCCACTCGGTTTTGGAGGGTACCGTTGCGTGTGCATCGCGCAGAAAAAACGGTCTATTTCCTCTTTGTGTAAGGGCGGAACGGTCACTTTTGTTGGCATGCACAAGGAACGGGTACCTGAAATTCACGAATATTGGTAAATAATCTTTTGAAAAGGGACTTGTAATTTCCATGATTCTGTGTTAAAATTATGCAAACGGATGAATACATCAAATCCGTTTGAAAACCGAATACAGAAAAGATATAGAGGCGCGGTTTATAAGAGTAGCCGCTCCGGGATCCTCAAAGATCAACGCGGAGTGTGTGAAAGGGCGAACCGCCGAAATGGGATTTTCGTTTGAGCGAAAATGCCGTTGGACGTAGGGAGAATATCCATACGGCTGTCGCATATGCGGAGTGCTATATCCGATCCACCAATACCTTGTATCTTCCGGAAAAAATGGATACAAAAGCGATCGGGGCATTCCACTCCGGTCGCTTTTCTGTTTTGTCGGAAATATTTTTTGGGAGGTACTTCGATATGAAGACCAAGACGCTCGCACTTCTCCTTTCCGCTGTACTGGTATGCGGACTATTCACCGCTTGCGGAGGCAGAGATAAAAAGGATCTGTCAACAGCCAAGTCCTTATCCGATCTGAGTGGAGCCGTCATTGGCGCACAGACCGGAACCTTCCATCTTGAAGCCGTCGACCAGATCGATGGTGTGACAAAGAAGGACTACCCCGATTTCACGGATCTTCTGAACGCGCTCCAGTCCGGCGCCATCGACGGCTATGTTGCCGAGGAACCGACCGCGTATGACGTATGCGCGAAGGATTCCACCCTTGCCTATGTACCGCTTATCAACAACGATACCGGCTTCACCGCTACAGACGCGGAAACCGGAATTGCCGTGGCGTTCAAGAAGGGATCCGATATGGTGGCGACCGTCAACACGATTCTCTCTGACATCAGCACAGAAACAAGACAGACTCTGATGCAGCAGATGGTAGAAATCGGTGCCGATCCGGACAGCACGTATGACGGAGTTCTCGCACTCCAGATCGACGAGGGAGACACCTCGAACGGTACACTGCGGGTCGCTATGGAATGTGCCTACGCGCCGTTCAACTGGACGCAGACCACCGATGCCAATGGAGCGGTACCGATCTCCGGTCAGGACAATCTGTACGCAAACGGTTATGACGTTGTGATCGCACGGTACATCGCCGCCTCCCTCGGCATGGAACTGGAGGTATACGCATACCAGTGGGATTCCCTCATCGCCGCAGTTCAGTCCGGTGCCGTGGATGCCATCGCCGCCGGTATGAGTCCGACCGCAGAACGCGCTGAGGAAGTCGATTTCACGGACTGCTACTACAACAGTAACCTCGTTGTGATCTACAAGAAGTAATTCGCAATCCAAGTGCGCATCCCGTCTTCGTTGTGAGGCGGGATGCGTGTATGTCGGGAAACCGTGTATTTCGCTTGTTTGCTGGGAAACCACAAAAGTAAATTCATTTTTGGAGAATAAATATGCAGTTTTTTAAAGGTGTGGGCGAAATCGTCACACAATACTGGGAATATCTTCTCTCCGGCGTGGGTTACACGATGCTCATTGCCCTCATCGGTACCGTCGCTGGATTTGCCATTGGACTTTTAACCGGTGTGATCCGCACGGCCCCCTTTTCTAAAAACGGCGTTCTGCGCGTACTGCACCGGATCCTCAACGGAATCATCGCCGTATACATTGAAATTTTCCGCGGTACGCCAATGATGGTACAGGCAATGGTCATCTACTGGGGCTATGCCTTTGCCAACGGCGGGCAGACCCTGCCGCTTATCCCCGCCGGGCTGTTCATCGTGTCCATCAACACGGGAGCGTATATGGCGGAGATCGTGCGCGGCGGCATCATCTCCGTGGACAAGGGACAGCTTGAGGGCGCATATTCCGTCGGTATGACCCACTGGCAATCGATGGTAAAGGTCGTGATCCCGCAGGTGCTGCGCAATATTCTGCCGTCCGTGAGCAACGAGTTTGTCATCAACATTAAGGATACCTCAGTGCTGAACGTAATCGGCGTGACGGAACTGTACTATATGGCAGGCGTGATCAAGCGGATCAATCTACAAACCTTTGAAGTGTACGCCGTGATCTGTGTGATCTACTTCTTCCTGACCTTCTCCATCACCCGCATCCTGCGCGCAGTCGAAAAGATGCTCGACGGCAGCGATTCCTACACGATCTGCGGCTCCCAGTCCGATTTCGCGTCGGAGATCCACATTCAAAATAAGACGGACACACCCATGGAAAGCTGAGGTAGAGAACGATGGAGGAAATCTTACATATTGCGCATCTGGAAAAGCATTTTGGCGATCACATCGTTCTCCGAGATATCGATCTGACCGTCCACCGCGGCGAAGTCATCAGCATCATCGGGCCGTCCGGCTCCGGTAAAAGCACCCTGCTCCGCTGCATCAATTATCTGGAGGAGCCGACCGGTGGCAGAATTTTATATGAGGGCAAAGACATATCGAACAAGGAAATGCGCCTTTCCGAATACCGTGCCAAGGTCGGCATGGTGTTCCAGCAATTCAATCTGTTCGGCAACATGAACGTCCTCGCGAATTGCGTATGCCCGCAGACGACGGTATTAAAGCGATCCCGCGCAGAGGCGGAGAAGATCGCGAAGGAATATCTCGCCAAGGTTGGCATGGCGGCATATATGAACGCGCGTCCGGCACAGCTGTCCGGCGGTCAGAAGCAGCGGGTCGCTATTGCACGGTCGCTATCGATGCACCCGGAGGTAATCCTCTTTGACGAACCGACCTCCGCACTTGACCCGGAAATGGTCGGCGAGGTATTGGATGTCATGCAGTCCCTTGCGAAAACGGGACTGACCATGCTCGTTGTCACACATGAAATGGGGTTTGCCCGCGATGTATCCGATCGTGTAATCTTCATGGACGGCGGCGTGATCTTGGAGGATGCGTCCCCGGAGGAGATTTTCCAGAATCCGCGCGAACAGAGAACGAAAGAATTTCTCACGCGGTATCTGCAGAGATAGTGCAGCTTCGCCATCCGCTCTTTTCCGAACACTGCAGTGCACTGCCTCGCAATGCCGCACCTGTATAAGAGAACTTTGTCAAAAAACGTAGCGTAAAATGCCGTTGCCGTGCCTGTTTCCGGAAATACAATTGACATCTGTGGCGATTCGATGTATAATCTTCTTATACCGAATCGCACGGATGTCTTTTTTCATGCGCGGCGGGTTCAGAAAGACAGGAAACCATATAACACGCTGCTCCGGTATGCATTTCAGATCACAGAACAGAAAACGAGGCAAAGTCCAAATTCGACAATCCACGCGGCAATTCCAAAGATGGTATTGCAAAGCGTCCCCGCGATTGCTATAATATAGTAGTCGCTTATCCCCTATAGAAATCAATTTACTTCCGGAGGAATCTATGGAACATAAAATTTTCGCCCGTTATCCGCTCGGCAATCCGCACAGACATTGGCGGCAGGACAACTTCATTCTCTCGACGTTCAGTGCACGCGGCGGCAATATGCGCAAGGTAATCCACAACTGCGTGGATGCCGGCTTTACAATGCTGGAGCTTGGCTGGGCAACCCATGAGCAGGCGTTTGAAGCGGTACAGCTCTGCGAGGAATACGGCATAGATCTGCTCTTCCAGGATTTCACGCTCCATGGCGGCATGCAGGAATTTGTTTCCCGCGAGGGAAAGCTCCAATCGATGGTTCCCCTCGCAAATACGCTGGCTCCGTGGAAACGCACAATCGGTGTCTACATCTGGGACGAACCGTTCCACCCCGATCAGCTTGCGGAGGCAAGACGGCAGGCGGATCTGTACGAACAGGCGGCTCCCGACAAACTCCCGTTTACCGTGGCGATCCCGAGCTACAATACCGAATACACATGGCAAAACGGTCTGTTCACAAAATACCTGTATGACTACGCAAAGACAATTGATCCGCCGGTATTATCCCTCGATTATTATCCGTTTGGTCTGCCGGGCTACAACGATGAGGATCAGCTTGACACCTCCCTGCTCTGGTGCGATCTCGGACTGCTGCGCAAAGTGGCGCACGAATACCATATGCCGCTGTGGTTCTATTATCAGGCAGTCAATCTCTACAAATTCCACAGATTCACGTTCCCCATGGTACGCAGCCAGATGTACGCCGGAGCAATGTACGGTGCGAAGGCATTGCAGGAATTTACCGCTGTCGACGCTGTGATCACGGAGGAAGGCGACCGCGGTCCGATTTTTGCAGAAACGAAACAGATTCATGCGGAATTCCGTGCCCTTGGCAATACACTCATGGCACTCCATAGCGTCGGTGTATATCACAGCGCGGAGCTGCTTGCCGGCTCTCCCTATCTCACCGGACTGACAGACGAACTGACCAGACATGATATTCTGCCCCGTACACTGCCGCGCCGCACTTCCGTCGGTGAGCTTGCCGACGAATACGAACATCGGTACTTCCTGTTCTTAAACCGTGATGTAGACGCGTCCCTTTCCGTCGAGCTGCCGCTGCAGCAGCCTGTTCGTCTCTACATGGTATCCCGCGAAACCGGGGAACAGGTTTTCCTTGGCGACAATATCACTTCCCTGCCGCTCCAGCTGGAAGCCGGAGACGGGGTGCTCTACCGCATGGAACCTGTCACGGACGCAGAGCCGTACACACTTGAATACCGGATTGAAAAATAAACCATAATGAGAAAACGGGGGATGGCGTATGACAGCCTTCCCCCGCTCTCCGGTGATGACACAATTCTTTTATGAAATCCGCAGATACACACCATGACCTGCCGGGATGGTGATCGTCTTTTCGCACGGTGCAAACGCATCCGCTGCGGGATCCAACCGCTCCAGGTGGCGCGCCGTGTCAATCCTGATCTCCGCGTCCGCTGTGAAATCCTTGTTCGCAATGAGCATGGTGTGATCCGCGAAAAAGCCCACGGTCAGACTGCCGCCTGTGATTCCATCGATACCGTCAAACGGCGCGAACGGCGTAACATGTTCCTTCTCCTCGCCAATGTGGAATACGGCAGTAGAGGTTGTGTTCGCAATTCTTCTGCCGATCGGGGTAATTTCACGGTTGATTTTCTGTACATCGTAGTAGTGACTGCACTTCTTACCATCCGCAGAAATGATCCCGTTGCGGTAGTGCCAGTGATCACCGCCGTCCGGTGTCCAGTAGGTGAAATAGGACAGCATGGAACAGCCATAGGCAAGGGTCTGATACGCTTCATAGGCAATCTCCGGCTCGCTGAGATACCGATACGGTCCATGCTCCGTTAAAAGAACGATGAGCATATACGGCACAGCGAATTCCAGACCATATGCGCGGATCGCCTCAATGTTGTCGTAGAACCCGGCACGGGAGGTTCGTTTCTGAGCAGCGGCATAGATCATAGCCTCTCTCTCGTCCGAAATGGTGAGAAATTCCTTCGGCTCCTCCGGAGTCAGAAGATGATAATGGTCGTAGCTTATAATTTCCGGCTTTACCGTCTCCATGTACTGACGGAGATGCGCGTCGTAGCTCGGATTGCCTAACTGCCCCGGGCTGGCATAATTCGGAAGCAGGTTGATGTATGCCGGGTGCGCCGGATCCAGCCGCTTCAATGTCGCCACAATGTCAGCAAGCATCGGGAACTGGGAAGCATTCGGCTCGTCGGTAATGTGGTAGCCAAAGAGCGCGGATTCGTTCTTATAATCGTCCGTCAGCGCGGTGAGGATTTTTTCACGGTTTTCAGGTTCCTGCATCGCCTGGTACATCCGTTTGTCCTCAATCAGGGCGCGCACCCCATGTTTGGCACAAAGCGCAAGTGCTTTTTTGTTGTACTCCGGCGTGTAGCTGAATTGCAACAAATTGAAGCCGTCCTCAATTGCTTCTACAACACGCTCCTCTGAAAAGTAGGATTCCGGTATTCCCCACCAGTAGGTAATGAGATAGTCTCTCATACTTATGATTTCACTCCTTTTTGGTATTTCTAAGGAACCTCTGAATCAATAACCTGAAATCAGAGATTTCCTGATTCTAAGGATCCGCTGTATCCATCAAGCTTTTGCGGCAAAAAACTTGCATTAACAGACTTTTGGCACAAATACAGCCTTAGATCAGCGTTTTTTTAAGTATATCCGATTCGCCGCGTTTTTGCAAGTCTATTTTTGTGAATTTCCGCAAGAAGAATTGGAAACCCATTTTTTACGAGGTACATCTATGACACGAAATCTCCCTTCCGTTACCGTATCCGAAAAAGGAGAAAAAAAGATAAAAAGCGGACATCCGTGGGTGTTTGGCGATGAGGTCGCGCCGCGCTGCGAAATCTCCCCGGAGGATGGCGGACTTTGCGACGTCTACTCCGGAAAGAACCGGTATCTCGGCACCGGATTTTTCAACAGCCATTCCAAAATTCGCGTGCGACTGCTCTCCGACAATGCCAACGATGACTTTGATCCTGCGTTTTTCCGCCGCAGGCTTGCGCATGCCGTTGATTACCGCATAACCGTCATGGGCGAGGATTTTGACGCGTGTCGGCTCATTTTTGGAGAAGCGGATCGGTTTCCGGGCTGGACTGTCGATCGCTTTGGGGATATGCTCGTCTCCGAGGTGCTCTCCCTTGGAATTGAAGCGCGACGGGAGCTATTCTATTCCCAACTCATCGATGTGCTTGCCGAACGGGGTGTAACAATCTCCGGCGTGTACGAACGGTGCGACGGCGCGCTGCGGGAACTGGAGGGAATGGATCGTCACTGCGGGTATTGGAATGCGGAGAGCTATCCCGGTCACGCGGACGGCACAGTGGACATTCGTGAAAACGGCATACTCTACACTGTCGATTACAGAAACGGACAGAAAACAGGTTTCTTCCTCGATCAGAAGTACAACCGACGTGCGGCTGCCAGACTTGCAGCCGGTCGCCATGTTCTCGATTGCTTTACGCACACCGGGTCGTTTGGATTAAACTGCGCCCTTGCCGGAGCCGCCGAGGTTGTGTCGGTCGATATTTCCGAGGAAGCGGTTGAGATGGCGCGGTATAACACGGCACGAAACGGATTCGCGGATCGAATGCGGGTAGAGTGCGCGGATGTGTTCGCTCTGCTCCGTTCTCTCGCAGAATCCAAGACAAACCGTGGGAGGTACGATTATATCATCCTCGACCCGCCCGCGTTCACCAAAAGCCGGGACACAGTAAAAAACGCCTATCGCGGGTACAAAGAGATCAATACGCTGGCAATGCGGCTTCTCCCGCGCGGCGGATATCTTGCTACCTGCTCCTGCTCCCACTTCATGCCGCCGGATCAGTTCAAACGGATGCTCCATGAGGCAGCGGACGATGCGCATGTGGCACTGCGGCAAATCGAGGAACGCGCCCAGGCTCCCGATCATCCGATTCTGTGGAACGTACCGGAGACGGAATATCTGAAATTTTATCTGTTCCAGATCAGCTGACGATTTTTCGAAAGCTGTGGTAAAGAAAGCAGGAATCAATTCTTGCACAGTTCACAAATTGTCCTTGCATTTTGCGGTATTCTATGATATGATTATGGAGTATCCGATGTATTCTGAACGTTGTCTTTTACAACATATCAAAGGAGGTTATCCCTTATGACCGACAGACATTGCTGGCCGCTTGCCCTCTCGTACGCTGCCACCCAATGCGGTGACGAAACGTTCTCAGCCTACCGCGATGCCGGAATCCGTTACATGGAGTTCTCCGGCGGTAATATTTCTGCCTTTGAAAAGACAGAATATGTGAAGAAAGCACGTGAAATCTATCAGAAGGCGAAATCCTACGATGTGTGCATCTCTTCGGTACACCTGCCGTTTTCCCCGTTTTCTCTGTTGGATCCCGCATTTGCCGACCCCGTCATGCGCGACAAGGTGGTTTCGATCCAGTCTGAGCTTCTTCGGGCGGCAGCGGATAGCGGTGTCGAGATCGCGGTGATCCATCCGAGCGGCGAACCGTATACAGAACAGGAGCGCGAGGACAGACTGCGGTGCGCCATCGATACGATCGGCAGACTGAATGCCATCGCCAAAGAAGCCGGGATCACGCTGGCTCTTGAGAATCTGCCGCGTACCTGCCTCTGCCGCAATTCCACCGATATGCTCCGGTTCCTACACGATATTCCCGACCTTCACGTTTGTTTTGATACGAACCACAATCTCGCCGAGCTGAATGTCGATTTTATCCGCGCGGTCGGCAGCCGTATCGTAACCCTCCATGTTTCCGATTACGATTTTGTGGACGAAAAGCACTGGTTCCCGATGGAAGGCTTGAATCCATGGAACGATATTTTCACAGCATTGGAGGAGGTCGGCTACAACGGACGATTCACCTATGAGGTCCGCTTCAAGGATGGTAAAACCATCGCAGACGTCGCAAAGAATTTCGCACAGCTGATACAATAATCCATTTTTCCTGCATCCAAGGTAAAATGCAGGCGCCGTGTATCGGCCTCTGCTTTACAATATTATCATTAGGAAACACTGTATCAGTGACTTCCAATTTAATTTCTGTACCCCAAGGAGGCTACACCATGTTGAAATATCAAGCCTGGCTCCGCATCGCCGGTGATATTATGACCGAGTACGAACAGTGCATGATGGAGGGCAAGGACGTTTCGAGTTATAAACCGCTGTGTGAAGCGATCGCAAACGGCATTACCGAAGACGACCGCCGTGATATCGAAGACGCTATCGAGGTCATCTGCAATGCAATGCGCGCACATCCCGTTCGTGCGGATTATCCCTATGTGGAGCCGTCCGATTACGAGGGGATCCTCGCCGCTTCTCCCTCTGCAAAATCTGCCCCTGTTCTGCCCCCCGTACCGGAAAATCTGAAGGAACACATCAAGGGTGCGTGGTATGGTCGTATCGCCGGTTGTCTGCTCGGCAAGCCCGTAGAAGGCTGGCATTCTGAGCTGATGTGGCCGGTTCTGAAGGAATCGAACAACTATCCGCTGAACCGCTATTTCTACCGCCACGATATTCCGGACCATTTCTTTGAGGAAGGAAAAGTCTGGAACGGTGCCTGCTTCGCCGATAAAATCAACAACTGCATGCCCATCGACGATGACACCAATTATACCACATTCGCTATGAAGCTTGTGGAAACCTACGGTCGCGATTTCAAACCTATGGACGTTATGGAAGCATGGATGTCCTGGATCCCGCAGTTCGCCACCTGCACTGCAGAGCGTGTCGCGTATCGCAACGCTGCGCTGGGACTCCTGCCGCCGGAAACCGCGTCCTACAAGAATCCGTACCGCGAATGGATCGGTGCCCAGATCCGTGGGGATTTCTTCGGCTACTGCAACCCCGGCGATCCCGCGACTGCCGCATCCATGGCATTCCGTGACGCGTCCATTTCCCACGTTAAAAACGGTATCTATGGCGAAATGTTCATCTCCGCTATGAACGCCGCCGCTGCCTGCACGAACGACATGCGGAAAATCATCGAAACAGGACTTGCGTATGTGCCGGAAAAGAGCCGTCTGCGCGCCGATGTGGATGAGATTATCGCCATGTACGACGCAGGCAAGACCGTAGATGACGCCATCGCGCATATCCACAGCCGCTACAACGAGCATTCCTCAAACGGTTGGTGCTACACGAACTCCAACGCCATGATCGTGACAATGGGATTACTCTGGGGAGAAGGAGATTTCGGCAAATCCATCTGCATCGCGGTACAGGCATGCTTTGACACCGACTGCAACGGCGCGACCGTTGGCTCCATTGTCGGTATGATGAATGCCGGCATCCCGGAGGAATGGATTGCTCCGTTCGGCGGCAATATGCGTACATCCATTGATGGATACAACAACGTAACAGTCGACTTCCTTGCAGAGCATACCATGACCCTGCTCGCCAAATAATTTCATTTTCTATTACAATTCCCGTTTTTCCGCCGCATGGTATTGAAAAGCGGGAATTGTGCTATACGCTATATCATTTTCCCGAAAGGAGCCAATCGCAAATGTCCAAGTGTATCCATTCCGCCGCGGAGCTGTCCCCATTGCCCGCCTACACGCTCGTCAAAGAGGAATACTTAGACGACATCAAATCACTCGGGCTGATCTTCCGACACAACAAATCCGGCGCACGCGTCTGCGTTCTCTCCAGTGAAGAGGAAAACAAAACGTTCTGCGCCGCATTCCGCACCACACCGTCCGACAGCACCGGTGTCCCGCATATCATCGAACACACCGTATTAAACGGCAGTGAACACTTTCCGAGCCGCGATCCGTTTATGCAGCTTGCCAAAGGTTCGCTCAACACCTTTTTAAACGCTATGACCTATCCGGACAAGACACTCTATCCGGTGGCGTCCTGCAACGACCGCGATTTCTGCAACCTGATGCACGTGTATCTCGACGCAGTGTTCTATCCGAATATATACAAATACCGGCAGATCTTTGAGCAGGAGGGTTGGCATTACGAATTGGAAAATGCCGATGATCCGCTTGTCATCAACGGTGTCGTGTACAGCGAGATGAAGGGCGCATACTCCTCCCCGGACGGCTTAATCTACGACACGATGATGCAATGCTGCAATCCGGATACCACCTACGGCGTGGACTCCGGCGGCAATCCGGACATAATCCCGACCTTAACCTATGAGGATTACCTCAATTTCCACCGCCGCTATTACCATCCGTCGAACAGCTACATCTTCCTTTGCGGCAACATGGATGTGGAGGAACGGCTTACCTTCCTCGATACCGAATATCTCTCTCATTTTGACGCAATCGCTCCCGATTCCGCCGTCCATCCGCAGCCGCATTTTGGCACAGTGCGGGAAGCGCGCCGCGAATATCCGATCGGCAAGGATGAAAATCCCGCAGGCAAGTCCTATTTCGGCTTTGCCTCCGCCTGCTCTTCCAATCTCGACACCGTGGAAACCGCCGCATGGGATCTGCTTGGCGAGGTACTGCTCAATCAGCCCGGCGCACCGTTAAAGCAGGCACTGCTCGACGCGGGCATCGGCACAGACATTTACGGCGGATTTGAGAACCATATGCTGGAGGATCTCTTCTGCATCGTGGCGAAAAACGCGAAATCTGAGGATTATGACCGTTTTTATGATGTAATCCGGGAATCGCTGCAAAAAATCGTGGATGAGGGCATCAACGAAAAGGCGATCCTTGCTGTGATCAACAACAACGAATTCCGTTTCCGTGAAGCCGATTACGGCGGAAGCCCCCGTGGATTGTCCTACGCGCTTTCCATGCTCCAAAGCTGGCTCTACGACGACGACAAGCCGTTTGATTATCTTCACGTCCTCGCTGTATACGATACGCTACGGCAAAAAATCGGCACCGGGTACTACGAAAACCTGATTCGGAACAAGCTTCTCTCCTGCGACCATGGCGTACGGGCAGAGCTGGTTCCCGTACCGGGTCTGAATGAAGCGAATGAGGCAAAGCTGACCGAGAAATTGGCGGCGTACAAGGCATCCCTCTCGCCGGAGGAGGTGCAGACAATCATCGACAATACCGCCGCACTTCGTGAGTACCAGCAGAAAGAGCCGACCTACGAGGAGCTGCACTGCATCCCGGTACTGGACAGACACGACATCCCCTACGACGCACCCGTTTTGCAGAATCGGGAATGCACCATCGGCGGTGTAAAAACCGTATCGCACGATCTGGAGACAAATGGCATCACCTACGCCCGATTCTGCTTTGCCCTGCCGGAGCTGCCCGCAGAGACGATCCCGTATCTCGGACTCCTTGCAGCAACCCTCGGCAGTATGGATACCGACGCACATTCCTACGGGGAATTGACCATCGAAACGAAGCTGAACACAGGCAGCATGGGCTATGGTGCGAACGTCTACAGCGTATATGGCGATCCGCAGGCGTACCGTCCGTATTTCACCGCTGCGTTCCGGGTGCTTGCCGACAAGATTCCCTACGCGCTTGATACTGTGCGGGAGGTTCTGTCCACTACCCATTTCCACGACACCAAGCGGCTGCGCGAAATCGTACAGGAGGTGGTATCCGGACTGGAACGGCGGATCCAGAACAGCGGTCATGCCGTCACCATCGCCAGAGTCCGCTCCTATTATCAGCCGATTTCGCTGTACAATGAGCTGCTTTCCGGTATGGACTACTTCTGGTTCTTAAAGGATCTGCTTGCCCACTTTGACGAAAAGGCGGACGCGACTGCCGATATGCTCGACCGGGTGGTACACGCCATCTGCGATCCCGATCGTCTGATTCTCAGCCTTGCCTCTGATCCTGCAGGGACGGTACAGATGGAGAATAGCCTTCCCGGATTCATCGATGCATTCCGTACCGATCGTCCGACGCTGCCGCAGGGTGCACATCTCTGCCCGGTCGCGAAAAACGAAGGCTTCATGATCTCATCGCAGGTAACATATCTCGCGCGTGCCGGACGGATGAACGCACCGTACAGTGGAGACATGCAAGTCGTACGCACTGCCGCAAGTTTGGAATACCTCTACCAGAATATCCGTGTCAAAGGCGGCGCATATGGCTGCGGCTGCGGCTTCAACGCAGACTCCATGTTTTTCTACTCCTTCCGTGATCCGAAGCTTGCACAGACAAACGAGGTCTACGCGAAAACCGGCGACTATGTACGGAATCTCGCGCTGACCGACGAAGAACTGAACCGCTTTATCATCGGTACATTCTCCTCCGTGGACTATCCGATGTCTCCCTCCGGTAAGGCGACCCGGTCGTTCCAGGCGTACATCGGCGGCAAGACCTATGAGGACATCAATCGCGAACGGCACGAAGCTCTTGACATCACTGTGGATCGTTTCCATGAAATTGCTGACGCCATTGACAGTGCTATGACAGACGGATTTGTCTGCGCTGTCGGAAACGCAAAGCTGGTGGAGGAAAACCGCGATATGTTCGACAGCGTGATCACGGCGGAATAAGGAAGCCTCAGTCCGGCAGTTATTGACAATCGCCTGTACGAATGGATTTGCATCTTTTTTTTGCAGAAGTTCTGAAACGGATGCGGTTTTTCTCTTGACTTTATCGAACAAACATGGTATGATAATCTTGACAAATTTCTCACCAAAAAGGAGACAATATTATGTTAGCTACTCTTCCTCCGATGGGCTGGAACTCGTGGAATACGTTTGGTCCCGCCATCAACGAACAGGTCGTCCGTGACACCGCCGATGCCATCGTCGCAAAAGGGCTCAAGGACGTTGGCTATGAATACGTTGTTATCGACGACTGCTGGTCTCTGCGCGATAGAGACGCAAACGGCAGAATGGTCGCGGATCCCGAAAAGTTCCCGTCCGGCATGAAGGCGCTCTCCGATTATATCCACAGCAAGGGACTGAAGTTCGGTATGTACTCCTGCGCCGGTACCCGCACCTGCGCCAACTATCCGGGCAGCTTTGACTACGAATTTGTGGATGCAAAGACCTTCGCAGAGTGGGGTGTGGACTTCTTAAAGTACGATTTCTGCTACAAGCCGAGACTGTCCGCAGGTCCGATCCTCTACAACCGGATGAGCATGGCTCTGAAGGCAAGCGGTCGTGAGATTCTCTTCTCCGCGTGCAACTGGGGTTCTGATGAGGTAGAAAAGTGGATCCGATCCACCGGCGCACATATGTACCGCTCCACCGGCGATGTGAACGACAGCTTCCGCAGCTTCAAGGATATCGCAATGAGCCAGGTAGACAAGCTCGGTTATTCCGCACCCGGCTGCTACAACGACATTGATATGCTCATTTGCGGTATGCACGGCAAGGGCAACGTGGCAAACGGCGGCTGCACCGACACCGAGTACCGTACACATTTCGCACTGTGGTGCCTCTTCCAGTCTCCGCTCATGATCGGCTCCGATCTTTCCACCCTCGACGACGTGAACCTCGCGCTCTACAAGAACAAGGAACTGATCGCCATCGACCAGGATCCCGAGGGTCGCCCGCCGTTCATGGTCAACGAGGACCGCGAACGCCCGATCTTCTTCAAGCACCTCGCAAACAACGAGATTGCACTCGCGTTCTTCAACTTCTCCGATCACGACAGCGATGGCGGTTGGGGCAGCGCATTGCAATTCTATGATTTCGGTCTGACCGTCGGCTCCGGTTACGGTCTCCATATGCACGACATCTTCACCGGCGAGGATCTCGGTCTGAAAGCGGAATACATCAACGTTCCTGTGAAGTCCCACGACTGCAAGATTTTCCGCTGCACTCTTGAGGCACGGTAATATCCGAAATGCCGTTTCCCGTTGGAATCGCGGGACAGGAGCCGGATTCCTCTGCTGAGAAGCAGGGCGATCCCTATGCCTGTATGGAATGTGGTCGCCATCTGACGCCGGATGAAATCGGGTTATACAAAAAGATGGTGAACCGCGGTGCAAAACGTTTTCTCTGCATCGACTGTCTGGCCGCGTATTTCGGCACAACGGTCGCCGCCATGGAGGAACGGATCGCACACTTCCGCGCCACCGGCTGTTCCCTGTTCCATTGAGTGGGAATGTTGTGCAGCTGATTAGTAACGCTATCCATCCCACTCTCGAGAATTTCCCTGACAGGAAATTCTCCGAAGGTAGGCTTATAGTATCTAGTGGGAATGTTGTGCAGCTGATTAGTAACGCTATCCATCCCACTCTCGAGAATTTCCCTGACAGGAAATTCTCCGAAGGTAGGCTTATAGTATCTAGTGGGAATGTTGTGCAGCTGATTAGTAACGCTATCCATCCCACTCTCGAGAATTTTCCTGACAGGAAATTCTCCGAAGGCTTATACTTAGCAGTTGATTGCGTACAAATAAGAGAAACCTCCGTATCGCCCCTATCAGACGGTACGGAGGTTTTTTCGATATGGTTTTGGGATTGCCGCTGATCTATAATTGATGCAGCGCTGCTTTATCCCCCTTGATTGATTCAGAGGTTCCTTAGAATATAGGTAGCACGCGAATAATTCCCTCTGCTGAAAGAATCGCATCAATGGCGGTAGCAGCCACCTCGCTTGCGGTATCAATGAGGGTACACGCATAATCCCCCTTCGAGCGGTTTGCCATATTCTCGATGTTGATGCTCTCCTTCGCCAATGTCGAGCTAATGACGGAGATCATATTCGGAATGTTCTTGTGGAGAATCACGATTCGATGCTCAGCAGTGCGCGGCATGGAGATGGACGGATAGTTGACGCTGTTCTTGATGTTGCCGTTTTCGAGATAATCGATCAGCTCCTGGGCAGCCATCACGGCACAGTTGTCCTCACTTTCGGCCGTGGACGCGCCGAGATGCGGGATAGTGACGATACCGGGCGTGTTTATAACTTCCTCCGTCGGGAAATCGGTCACATATGCGGCGACACTGCCATCCTCGAGCGCAGCCTTCAGATCCGCGGCACACACGAGATCCGCACGGCTCAGATTGATGATGCGCACACCCTTTTTCATCATGGCGATGGAGCCTGCGTTGATCATATTCTTCGTTTCCTTCGTTGCCGGGACATGGAGCGTGATATAATCGGCTTTCTGGAATACCTCCTCATAGGTTGCGGCCTTCTGAATGGAGCGGGATAGATGCCATGCCGCCTCAATCGTGATGTACGGGTCGCAGCCAATAACATTCATACCGAGTGCCTTTGCCGCGTTTGCCACCATACCGCCGATCGCACCGAGACCGATCACGCCGAGCGTCTTTCCCTCAATCTCACAACCCGCAAATGCCGATTTGCCAGCCTCTACAGACTTTGCAACATTTTCGGTGAGCGTATTTGCCCAGTTTACACCGCCGACGATATTCCGG
The DNA here is from genome assembly GCA_963643035.1 of bacterium. Classification (GTDB taxonomy): domain Bacteria; phylum Bacillota; class Clostridia; order Oscillospirales; family CAG-272; genus UMGS1696. Next base: position 36,155 of record CAVIKO010000009.1, on the reverse strand, counting down.
GATGCCAGCAGCAGCGCAGCGATCGTCAACTCCTTGACGCCGTTCGCGTTCGCGCCGGGTGTGTTGAACACAACAATTCCCTCGTCTGCGCAGCGATCCACCGGAATGTTGTTGACTCCCGCGCCGCACCGCGCGATTGCCTTCAGCTCCGGATTCATCGTATATTCGTGCATGACAGCGGAACGAACCATGATTGCATCCGCGGTATCCATATCGGCAGAAATCTCATATTCGTTCGGGTCAAACTGTCCGATCCCGACCGCCGCGATTTTATTCATCAATTTAATTTTTCTCATATCTGCACCTCATGCCTTCGGATTGTTCGCGGCAAATTTCTTCATAAACGCCACGAGAGATTCCACGCCTTCTTTCGGCATGGCGTTGTAAATCGACGCACGCATACCACCGACGGAACGATGTCCCTTGAGATTCGACAGCCCCGCAGCTTCCGCTTCCTTCGGGAACTTTTTATCCAGTTCCTCCACCCCGGTGACAAACGTCACGTTCATCATGGAACGGTATTTCTTCTCTACCGGAGCAATGTAGTAATCCTGAGAATCAAGATAGTCGTACAGGAGCGCGGCTTTTTCTGCGTTGCGCTTCTGTATTTCGGGAAGCCCGCCGATAGAGAGAAGCCATTCGTACACCAGTCCTGCCATATAAATCGCATAGCACGGAGGTGTATTGTACATAGATCCGTTGTCTGCCATCAGCTTCCAGTCGAGCATGGACGGTGTTTCGGGACGTGCATTGCCCAACAGATCCTCCCGTACAATCACAACCGTCAGACCCGCGGGTGCCATATTCTTCTGTGCGCCGGCGTAGATCACACCGAATTTCGACACATCCACCGGCTCAGAAAGAATACAGGAGGACATATCGGCAACGAGCGTCAGATCGCCGGTATCCGGTACGGACGGATATTTTGTGCCATAAATGGTGTTGTTGTAGCAGATATGTACGTAGTCGGCATCCGGACGGAACAGATCGCGCGTGACCTCCGGGATCACGGTGAAATTCTGCTCCTTGGAGGACGCGACAGCCTTGGCATCCCCATATTTGAGAGCTTCCTTATATGCCTTTGTAGAAAACTGTCCGGATAGGATGTAATCTGCCTTACCCGTTTTCATGAGATTGAGCGGTACGGCGGCAAACTGCGTAGATGCGCCGCCCTGCAAGAAGAGTACCTTGTAGTTGTCCGGAATCTGCATGAGCTTGCGCAGATCCGCCTCCGCCTTTTCAATGATCGCTTCATACACAGGAGATCGATGACTCATCTCCATAACGGACATACCTGAGGTGCCGTAACAAATAAGCTCCGATGCGGCTTTTTCCAGTACAGGCAGCGGCAACATGGAGGGACCTGCTGAGAAGTTGAATATACGGTTCATAACAATACCTCTTTTCTTTGTCTGCATCGTCCTTTGGTTTTGCTGGGGATGAGCGACGATTTTACGTGTACACACACACCTTTCTTCAAACGCTTTATCGCGATACCATGAAAGAGTGTTTACGTGTGTTTATCTTATTATAACCCATATAGTACCGCTTGTCAATGTATATTTTCTCTTTCATCTAGGATTTTTTTGCGGCCGATTTTCCATTTCTGCAAATATATAACATAATATCGTCAAAAAAAGAGTGCATATACCGATCTTCCGGGCGGTTCTGCACTCTTTTTTGTGGATTATATACTCAATGGCGGAATAATTTTGCAAAAAATCCGTTCTTTTCGTAAGGCTGCACTGTATAGCTCGTTACACTATATCCTGTACCGTCCAATGCCGCACAGATCTCCTTTTCGGAAACCGCCTCCTCCGCCACGATGGTGCATTCTCCTTTGGTGTGGGATGAGGACACCTTCTTTACCACGAGATGCTGCCGAATCGCATCGTTTACGTGACTCTCGCACATCCCGCACGCCATTCCGTCAATACCAACACGAATCTGTACCATATATCTGTCTCTCTTTCTGTTAGGATACCCTAACCAACATGGAAATGAAACGGGACTTATCCCGATTGGGGGATGCATCCCGTATTCTGCCTTTACAATGTCTCCCTGTGGTATTCCACGCCGGATAGATCCTTCCAGATCGCAAGCATATCCGTGAGGATCATATAGCCGTGCGGGCTGTTCTCTTTTGGGATGCTGACCGAGCCGGGATTGAAATACCGATAGCCATCACCGAACCGCTCCCATGCCGGAACGTGTGTATGACCATGCAGGAGAATATCTCCCCTGACCAGGGGCGGCGTATGGGTCATATTGTAGTTGTGTCCGTGCGTTGCGTACAGCACCGCGTTATCGGATGGCAGAATGGCATAATCCGCGAGAACCGGAAACGACAGCACCATCTGATCGACCTCAGTATCGCAGTTGCCGCGTACACACCAGATCCGACTCGCCATCGGATTGAGCATCGCGATTACCTCTTTGGGGGCGTATTCCTTCGGCAGATCGTTGCGCGGGCCGTGATACAGAATGTCGCCAAGCAGCACAAGCCGAGTCGCCTGTTCCCTTTCGTATGCGGCAAGCAGCTCTCTGCAATAATACGCGGAGCCATGAATATCCGACGCGATCATCCACTTTCTCATCCGTTTTCCTCCAGACACTCTCTTTTTCTACCGCTATTATACCCCGGATTGCACGGATTGTCAAGAGATGTGGATATGTTTTTTTGCGGTGTATCATTGCCAAAATCGAAAAATTTCCGCCCGCTCCCTTGCAATTTTCACGCAAAAGCGGTATACTTTTCCACAGAGAAAAAAGGAGCGGCGTATGAAAACAACAACCACATTTCAAGATTGGCAAATGCCTGAGGAACGGCAGTTTCTGTCGTTTCCGTCTCCATCGTATGGTGAGGTATCCCCGGATCCGGCCTATCGGATGACCCCGGTGGACACCTGTATGCTTTCGTATATTGTATCCGGGAAAGGTGCGATTTTGTCTGAGGATGGAATCGTATCGGTTGGTGCAGGGGATTTCTGCTGCATTCGCCGGGGAGCCGAAGTGATCTGCCGCGCGGATTTTGACGACCCCTATGCAGTACGCTGGTTCTTCTGCCGCGGTCGGCTCATCGATTCCCTCTGCGATGTATACGATATGCCCCCGGTATTTGTAACACCGTATAACGCAGGCAGTATTTTCCGCGAATGGGAACATCTGCTGAATGTACCCTGCCCGCACCGCCGGGAAATGGAAACCGTCTGCCGGGAGCTTACTGTCTCCATTTCCGCGCTGTTTGCCGCCGTCCGTTTATCCGCCGTACTCGATCTGCCACCCACACCGGAGGATGTGTCATTCGCGATCCGGGATTATCTGGATGAGCATCTCTCTTCCAATGTGACGCTTGCCGAGCTGTCCGACCGATTCGGCTACACGGATATGCACATCATCCGTCTCTTCCGTCACGAATTTGGGACCCCGCCGATGCAGTATTTGAAGAAAAAACGGATGGAGCTTGCTGCACGTTTGTTGTGCGAGACCGCACTGCCGCTTTCTGTGATCGCCGAGCGGTGCGGGTACCGGGATACGGCACATTTTTCCGCCGCCTTCACCAAATACATGGGGCAATCCCCCCGTATGTACAAAGCGGCAAATTCCGCTGCGGACAACCTCTGAATTTCGACATAGTGCGCGGAAAACAGAGAGACGACCCAAAGATACCAAACAAAAAATAGCACGGATTCAAGAAAAATTCCAAAGAAGCGGTTTATTTTGCCGCCGATTTATGATATAATGTATGTTATACTGTGGCACCATGTATCGGCAGAGTGAACCTATACTGGACGGAGCAGGAACAGGAGTAGGAGAATCAAAAATATGTGCGGTTTTGTCGGCTTCACCGGTATGCTTGCCAATCGCCGGGAAATATTACAGAGAATGGCAGATCGAATTATCCATCGCGGTCCCGATTCCGAGGGCTTCTATCTCGATGGAGACCGGGACGACGATGCCTGTGCGCTCGGTTTCCGCCGTCTTTCCATTATCGACCTTGCCTCCGGCAGTCAGCCAATGGAAAATGAGGACGGCAGCGTGGTGATCGTCTTCAATGGAGAAATTTACAATTTTGAAGAACTGCGCACGGTGCTCATCGAACGCGGTCATATATTCCGGACAAGATGCGACACGGAGGTCATACTTCACGGCTACGAGGAATACGGCACGGAGATCGTGAAAAAGCTGCGCGGGATGTTTGCGTTTGTGATTCGGGACAAAAAACACCACCGTCTCTTCGGCGCACGCGATCCGTTTGGAATCAAACCGTTCTATTATGCTATGCCGCGGGAAAACGTTCTGCTCTTCGGCTCGGAGATCAAGAGCTTTTTGGAACATCCCGATTTCCACCCCGCTGTCAATCCGAACGCGCTCCGGGCATACCTGACCTTCCAGTATTCAAGCATGGCGGAAACGTTCTTCTCTGGTGTCTGCAAACTGCCCGCCGCACATTATTTTGTGTACGAAAACGGCAAAATGGAAACGGAGCGGTACTGGGAAGTCGATTTTACGAAAAAGTCCACGCTGTCCTATGAGGAATGCGCCTGCCAGATCGACGCACGCGTGCGGGAATCCGTGAAAGCCCATCGGATCAGCGATGTTCCGGTAGGATCGTTTTTATCCGGCGGCGTCGATTCGAGCTACATCACCGCTTGCCTGATGCCGGAGAACACATTCTCGGTCGGCTTCGGCGGGGAAAAATTCGATGAGACGGCAGAGGCGGCGGAGTTGTCCGCACGACTGGGAATCCGAAACTTCATCGACCATCTGACCGCAGAGGAGTGCATGGCAGCATTCCCGACAATCCAGTACCACATGGATGAGCCACAGTCAAATCCGTCTGCAGTGCCGCTTTACTTCCTTGCAAAGCTGGCGCGCAAACAGGTGACGGTCGTATTGTCCGGGGAAGGCGCAGATGAAATTTACGCCGGGTATGAGTGGTACAACGATACGCCGCTTATGCGCAAATACAAGCGTATTCCCGTGCCCATCCGCCGTGCGGCAGCCGGAATCACGCGCCATCTGCCATATTTCAAGGGACACGACTTCATCCTGCACGGCACCGGACGCCCGGAGGACTACTTCATCGGACAGGCGTATGTGTTTCCGGAGGCAGAGGCACTATCCATCCTGCGGGAACCGTACCGCCATGGTCCATCCGTGCGCGACGTTGTGACCCCGATCTACAAAGAGACCGCCGGACTGTCCGAGGTGGAGAAAAAGCAGTATCTTGATCTCCATTTATGGCTGCAGGGCGATATTCTCCTGAAGGCGGACAAGATGAGTATGGCGCATTCTCTGGAGCTGCGGGTACCGTATCTCGATAAATATGTTATGGAGGAGGCGGCTACCATCCCGGTATCGTACAAGCTCGATGGCCACGATACCAAGGCAGTACTCCGGACTGCCGCGAACAAGACTCTGCCCGATGCGTGGGCGCATCGGCCGAAAAAGGGATTTCCAGTACCGATTCGCGACTGGCTGCGCGAGGATAGCATCTATTCCGCTGTTCGCGCCGATCTGACCTCGGACACCGCCGCAGAGTACTTCGACACCAACGCGCTTGCCAAACTCCTCGACGATCACAAATCCGGCGCGGCGCGGAACCAGCGGAAGGTCTGGACAGCGTATACGTTCCTGACCTGGCACAAGCAGTTTATGGAATAAATCACCAAAGATAAGGGAGCGCAGGACTGCCGCAATCCGGTATGACATGCGCAGAGGATATAACGAAAATGGAAAAAACGATCGTACCGGTACTGCTTGGTGCCGATCTCAACTGCTACAACATCGCACGCGCCTTTCATATGCGGTATGGCGTAAAATCCTATGCTTTCGGACGATACGCCATCGCGCCAACCAAATATTCGACCATTGTCCATTTCACAATCGTACCCAAAATCGACAGGGACGATGTGATGCTCGACACTCTGCACCGCTTCGCAGATGCGCATATCGGCGACACCATGGTGCTGTTCGGCTGCACAGACGACTACGCGGCAATGATCATCCGCAACCGGGAAGAACTGTCCGACTTCATCCTGCCGTACACAAAGGCGGAACTGCTGGAGCCGCTCGCGAAAAAAGCGGCATTTTACGAAACCTGTGAGAAATTCGGTATTCCGTATCCGAAAACGGTGGTCCTAAACGGAAGCGCAGAGATTTCCGCCCTCTCGCCGGATGCGCTTGGTTTTGCGTACCCAATCATTGTCAAGCCCTCATCCAGTATGGATTACTGGAAGCATCCGTTTGACGGGATGAAGAAGGTGTACATAGCAAAATCTGCAGAGGACGCGCAGTCCATCATAGACGCAATCTATAATGCCGGATACCCGGATAAGATGATCCTGCAGGAATTTATCCCGGGCGGCGACTCCCAGATGCGCGTATTCACCACATTCTCCGATCAAAACGGAAAGGTACGCGCCATGTGTCTCGGTCATACGATGCTGGAGGAACACACGCCGAAAGGACTGGGAAACCACGCCGCGATCGTCACAGAACCGGTGTCCACTCTGCCTATCGCCTCCAAAATCAAGGAAATGCTCGAATCTATTGGGTACACGGGCTTTGGCAATTTCGACATCAAGTTGAACCCGAACGATCCCACAGGGAAAGACTACCGTGTATTCGAGATCAATCTGCGGCAGGGGAGAAGCAATTTCTATGTAACCGCCGCCGGACTGAACATCGCCTATCTTGCAACCGAGGTCTTTTCCTCCGACGGAGACGACTGCATGATGAATGAACAAGAGGTATTCTGGCACCACATTCCGCGCGCTGTGGCGTATCACTATACGGACGATTCGGCACTTGTGGAAAAGGCAAAATCCCTCGATCGCGCCGGAACGGAATTTTCTTCCCTCTGGTACCCGCCGGATATGTTCCACAGTCCCCTGCGGCTATTCTGCGTTCTGGAGCAGCTCCGTCGCCAGAAGAAAAAATTCAAAATGTACTGCAAAAAGTACAGATAACGGATGCGCGCCGATATTCCATGCGTTTTCCGGGAATCCTATAACGAGGCAAACCGTATGAACCATCCTGCTTATCCCCATCCGCTGCTCGGTGTACTCGGAGGACTCGGCCCCCTGTCGAGCGCGTATTTCTATGAACGCGTCACGGCGTTCACCAAGGCCGAACGCGATCAGGAGCATATCGACATCATTCTCTCAAGCCGTGCGTCCACGCCGGATCGAACCGCATACATTCTTGGTCAAAGCGACGAATGCCCGCTGCCGTATATGATTCACGATGCGAAATCGCTGGAAACCTACGGCGCGACCGCTTTGGTGATTCCATGCAATACGGCGCATTACTTTATCCACGAAGTACGCCGCGCGGTATCCATCCCGGTACCGAGTATCATCACGGAAACGGTCCTGTATCTCCGGAGAAACGGTTTTCATAAAGCATGTATTCTCGCGACTCAAGGAACCATCTCCTCGGGCGCGTATCAGGAAGAACTGTCGAAATACGGACTGTCCTACGCCATACCGGATCGTGCCGGTCAGGAGGCAATCATGGACATCATCTACGGCAGTGTAAAAAAAGGAGTTGTTCCCTCTCCGGAAAAGCTGTTTTCCGCCGCAGAGCCCTCGTTTGCCGCCGGATGTGACTGCGCAATCCTCGGATGCACAGAGCTGTCCCTTCTCCATCGCGATATGGTCGGACAGTACGCAGACAGTCGGTTTGTCGATTCCATCGATGTGCTTGCCTCCGTCTCTATCCGGCTGATGGGTCACACCGTCGTCGGATTTCCAGACACCGATGAACCGCTGGAGCCTACGCGTTTTTACGACAAACCGTTTGGGGAAAATCCCGGGGAGAATTCCGCAGGCAGCAAGTCCATGGAAAGGAGTCCCTTATGACAAAGCTGTCCACTCTATGCGCTGCGTACCCCGTGCTGTCCGTATCCGGTAAACCGTTGTCCGACGCCATCACAGACGGAGAGCTGCGTCTGAATATCCAAGCCATCGAATACGATTCCCGCTATGCCGCTCCCGACTGTCTATTCTTCTGTTTATCCGGTGCGCGCGTGGATGGTCACACTTTTGCGCCGCTTGCCTATGAAGCCGGATGCCGTGCGTTTGTCTGCGCCCATCCGCTCGACACGATCCCATCGGATGCCGTACAGATTCTTGTGGACAATCCGCGCAGGGCTCTCGCGTACTTTTCTGCCGCGTTCTATGACAATCCGGCAACATCTCTGACCGTCATTGGGATCACAGGAACCAAAGGCAAGACAACGACTGCAATTCTTTTGTCCGAAATTCTCTGCGGCTGTGGGATCCCATGCGCGTATATCGGTTCCAATGGGGTTGTGATCGGCAAAGAACGGTTTGAAACCGTCAACACCACGCCGGAAAGCCGTGAACTGCATCGGTACTTCCGCATGATGGTCGATCACGGAATCACGCACGTCGTCATGGAGGTATCCTCACAGGCGCTGGTCACGCACCGGGTTGAGGGGATTCCGTTCGACACCTGCATGTATACAAATCTTTCCGTAGATCATATCGGCGGCGCAGAGCATCCGACTTTTGCAGATTACTTGGCAGCAAAGGCAAGTCTGTTCCATGATTTTCACCCGCTACATGTGGTTTGCAATCTCGACGACGCACACTGGACGGAGGTAGTGGGACTGCCCGATACGGATTTCATCGGATACGCTGTGCATCAGCCGCTTTCGGAGCATTGTCGGTTTGTCGCCGAAAATATCCGTCCTTTCCGCAATGAGACAGCACTGGGCATCGATTTCACCTGCCTCACGGTAAAGGATCGCGAGACACCCGTCCGACTCCGCACCCCTGGTGAGTTTTCCGTGTACAACGGACTTTGTGCGATTGCCGCCGCCGCCGTTTATGGCGTATCGGTGCCGGAAGCGGCGCGGATCTTGCAAACGCTGTCCATCCGCGGACGATTTGAGATCGTGGACGCGTTGCCCGGTGTGACGTTTTTACTCGATTACGCGCACAATGGACTCAGTCTTGAAAGCGCGCTCCGGGTACTGCGGGAATATCATCCGCACCGCCTCATCTGTCTCTTCGGCTCCGTTGGCTGTCGAACGAAAAACCGCCGCAGAGAATTGGGAGAAGCCGCCGGGAAATACGCCGATTATGCCATCATCACCGCGGACAACCCGGACACAGAGAATCCCGCCATAATCAACCGCGAAATTCTCGCCTACTACGACCGCACCAAGCCCTATCTCCTCTTTGACAACCGGGAGGATGCATTGCGCGCCGCCGTACAGATGGCAGAGGATGGAGATATTGTCCTGTGTGCGGGAAAAGGTCACGAGACCTATCAGCTCATAAATGGCGAAAAGGTGCCGTTTTCCGAACGCGAAATCATTCTACATGAAGCGGTCCTGCGTTTGAAGCATCTGCCGATTTAATCTTTGGAGGTCATCTATATGCAAATCAGAATCACCAATCACAGCGGGGACGCTTATGTACAGTCCGATCGCTATGAGGTATTCAACGACGCGGGTGTATCGATGTCGCACGCCAGCATTATCACCCGTCAGACTCGTTTTGCCGGCAAAAATATCACCACATTAGCAGTCGGCGGCGTGGGTACCGATCCGGAGTACCGCAGAAGCGGCTGTGTGCGCACAATGTTCGACTCATTTCTGCCACAAGCGCGGGAGCATGGCTGGGTGGTGAGCATCCTCCATCCGTTCTCCTTCTCCTATTACCGCAAATTCGGGTATGAAAAGGTTTCCGATCATGTGCTGCTCTCCTTCCCGATCACGGCACTTGATTTTCTGCCGCGCGATCCGGGATTGGTGCCGTACACAGACGACCGTGCCGCAGATCTCGTTGATCTCTATGACCGCTGCACGAAAAACCGCAATCTGACCTTCCAGCGTCCGAACGCGAATGCTTTTGCACACCAGAAATATCTGTACTACGAAAATGGCAGACCGGAGGGTTATATCGCACTGGAAGTGCAGAAACACTACGAAATCAACCGGATGGTCAGCGACAATCTTCATATCTATGAGATGGGCTACACCTCCCCGAAGGCTCTGCGCGCACTGCTCAGTTTCTGCCGGATGTTTGAGGGCGAGCTGGACACGGTGCTGATCCACGATGTAGCGATGCTGCCGGAGGTCGATCTTCTTCTGAAGCATTACACACACACCACCTACCGCACCATACCGGACATCATGGCACGTGTGCTCGACACCAAGGCAATCCTGGAAGCAAATGCCTATCCGATGGAAAAGGGCTGCTTCACAGTACGCGTGGAGGACAAATACGATTCCGTACGTGGTGTGTATCGAGTAGCCTATGAGAACGGCACAGGTGAGGTGGAGCAGCTTCCGGAGGAAGCGGATTTTGATCTATCCGCTCCTGTCACCGCCTTTACTCGCATGGTCTATGGTTATGATGCCTACAACGCGTATCTTGCCTCCTTCATGGACGGCGTGCAAGTCAACAACGATGCGGTCGATTTCTTCCGTGCGTTTCCAAAGAGAATGAACGGTCTGTTCGAGCATTTTTGATTTTGGACGACAATTGACGGAATGCGGTCCCCTTTCTGCGTGTCAAGCAAAAAAGACATGGCTTTCTTCCGGAAATTCCATGTCTTTTTGTTATGCCTGATTTTGCTTTACTGCGTACAGGGTCACGTCCCACAGCGGAATGCAGTCCGGGCGGCGCAGGAAAAGCGTATGCTCCGGCAGCATTTCGTGGATTTTCAGCGGCAAACTCCACAAATCCTCCGTGCGATGATAAAGCGAGATTGCCAGGGACGGCCTGTCGACAGCCAGCGTATGCACCGCACCGGAGATTGCCTGCCACTCCGCCCCCTCTACATCGAGCTTGATGCAGTCAAACGCACCGCACGATTCCCGCAGAGCATCAATGGTCGCGCACGGCACCGTTTTCTCTTTTGCCCGGTGATTCTTTCCCTCGATCCCGGATCCACGGCTTGCCGATGCAGACAGATGGATCTCTCCGTTTTGCTCCCACAAAGCAGTATGCAGCGGATGCACCACAGCCCGCTCCTCCGTTTCCGCATAGGCACAGAGCTTCTGGTATGTTTTCGCATCCGATTCCGCTGCCCAGATGGTACGCACTGTGGAAAATGCCGAACAGAATATCGCCGCACTGTCGCCCCGATATGCGCCGCCGTCGAGAATAGTCGAAAACGGGCAGCCCGCGAAAAGAATACGCAGATCCTCCGCCGGATCGGTGGTGCGCATAAGATAACGATACGCTCCTGTCCAACGAAACCACAGCGCGTCCTGATAGAGCATCGCTGAATCCGAATCCGCCCACAGTTCCCCCGCCGCCAATATGGAATCGAGATGCGCCGTCACGCACGTCCTGTCAAAGAGCGCACCACCGTACAGCGGGACATCCGGAATATAGAGCGTATGCCGTGCATCCAGAGCCTCTATGAACGCGCGTACCTCCGGCAGAGTCGTTCCGAACGCGAGCAGCACCACAATGTCGCTGCCATATTGCGCAACTACATCGGAATACGCCTGCACTGGATACTCGTGAAAGGTACGTGAGCGTACAAATCCATCGGAGGCAAACACACCGGTCAGCGATACGCCATAGTGATTGAGCGCCGCTATAATCTTATCCCCGCCGTTGCCTGTGCCGTAGAGAAAAAGCGGTCGCTTCTCCGTTTGCAGCTTTTCCCACAGACAGGGCAAATCGCGAAAGGGCGGGATCATTCCGCATCCTCCAGCCGTGCCGCCTCGTTTTCCAGATGCAGAAAGCGAACCGCGTTGTTCCAGAGAATGTTCTCGCGAATGGGAGAGGGCAGCTCCAGCGCGTCAAACCGCGCGACCTCACCGGCGACGTTTTTGACCGGATAATCGGTGCCGAACATGATATGATCCGCCCCCAGAGAATCGATCATGTGGCGGGCGCGCTCCGGCGTCATTGCCCAGAGAGAACTGGAAGTGTCGAACCAGAGGTGCTCGTACCACGGTTTATGACGATTGGCGGCAAACCACGTCAATGCGTCGTCCCATGCCATATATCCTCCGAAATGTGCCGCCGCGACCGTCAACGTCGGAAAATTTTCCAAAATCCGCACAACCTTGGAGGCGTGGGAATAACGGTACTGCTGCCGATTATCGCCGACGTGGAGATAGAGCGGCATATGCTTGGCGGCTAAAATTTCATAAAGCGGGAACAGGCGGGGATCGTCTGCGTCCACCTCCTGGATATCCGGATGGAGCTTCACGCCGCGCAGACCAAGCCCCTCCGCACGTTCCATTTCCCCGGCAAAATCGGGATAATCCTGATGCATCCCGGCAAACCCGACCGTCAAAAAGCCACGTGTCCGGGAATATTCCGCCAAAGCCGCGATGGAATCATTGACCTTCGGCACCTGATGCGCGTTTGTAGCAACGGAAAAGA
>CAVIKO010000009.1:23108-23677 GCA_963643035.1 bacterium | reverse complement strand
AAGAGGAGATATCCGCGGATGTGATTCGCCTTCGCCTGCGATTCGAGATGCGCATAGGTTCCCTCTCCCTCTACGGTAAATTCATAGAAGCGACCGAGACTTTCCGCCGCGCGTCCGGCGATTTTCTCGGGATAGGTATGGGTATGTATATCGAATATTCTTTCCATAGATCTGGTATATACGCACGTATGCACACTGCATATCGTGTACTTTCTTCGCTTTTTATTGTTTATCTTGATTTTTTCTCCGCTTTGTGGTACAATAGGGATACAACAAAACGATTGGAGGAATAGAAATGGACTGCTTATTCTGTAAAATTGCCGCCGGAGAGATTCCGTCGAAAAAAGTGTACGAGGACGAGAATATGCTCGCATTCCACGATATCAATCCGGAGGCTCCGGTACACGTGCTTGTGATTCCCAAAACACACATCGGCTCCATGGATGAGGTGAACGGTGAAAACAGCGCGGTCGTTGCGAAAATCTTTGAGAAAATCCCGGAAATCGCAAAATCCGCCGGAATCGTAAACGGATACCGCGTAATCTCAAACTGCGGACACGATGCGGGGC
>CAVIKO010000009.1:0-23098 GCA_963643035.1 bacterium | reverse complement strand
ATGCGGGGCAATCCGTACCGCATCTGCACTTCCATATTCTGGGTGGGAAAGAGTTGCCGCTGCACTTAGCGTGACACGCCATCCGGTCTGTGTCCGGCGATCCCGTTTTCCGATAAATCGGCAGAGGGAGAGATTTTCCATCTCTCCCTTTTTTGTTATTTCACAAATTCGTGGTAGATACCGCGCAGTGCCTTTTCAAAATCCTCTTCTGCTACCGCGATGATGATGTTGAATTCCGACGATCCCTGGTCGATCATACGGATATTCACACCCGCTTCCGCGCATCCTTTGAACACCCGGAACGCAGATCCTTTATTTTTCACCATGCCGCGCCCAACGACAGCGATCAGTGCCAAACCATCCTCAATGGATATGGTATCCGGCTCGACAAGAGTGCAAATCCGGTTGACAATCTTATCTCGACAGTGCGCGATTTCCGCGGAATTGAGGATCACGCTCATGGTGTCGATTCCGGATGGCAGATGCTCAAAATTCATTCCCTCGTTCTCGATCACCTCCAGCACCTTACGTCCGAAGCCGCGCTCGGAGTTCATTAGTGCCTTCTCGATATTGATCGCGGAGAAGCCCTTTTTGCCTGCCACACCGGTGATAACATTGGTGGTATCGTACTCATCGGTGGCGGATACGATCATGGTACCCGGATTTTCCGGCTCGTTCGTGTTGCGGATGTTCACCGGAATTCCGGCAAAACGAACCGGGAAGATCGCGTCCTCTTGGAATACGCCCGCACCCATGTAGGACAGCTCCCGCAGCTCCCGATACGTGATGAGATCGATACGGCGCGGATTTTCAACGACACGCGGATCCGCCATGAGGAAGCCGTTCACATCCGTCCAGTTTTCATAAATGTCGGCAAGCACCGCGCGCGCCACAATGGCACCGGTGATGTCGGAACCACCGCGGGAGAAGGTGCGGATCGTCCCGTTCGGCATGGAACCGTAGAAACCGGGAACAACGCCATTCTCATGCTTAGCAAGCTCTGCGGACAGAAGCGTGTTGGTCAGCTCCGCGTCAAAAGTGCCATCGTCCTGAAAACGAAGGTAGGCAGCGGGATCGATAAAGTCAAAGCCGAGATACGAGGAGAGGATCAAGCCGTTCAAATATTCCCCACGGCTGGCGGCATAATCCCGTCCGGCATGGTGTGTGATCGCCCACTGGATATGCTCATACTCCTCCCTCAGATCGATATGCAATCCCAGAGCTTCTATAATCCCATCGTACCTTTCCTGGATTTTCGCGAAAATTGTGCCGATGGCTTCTCCGCGAGCGGATACGTTATAGCATTCATACAGCATATCCGTAACCTTGGTGTCACCCTTATGCCGCTTGCCCGGTGCGGAAGGAACCACATAGCGGCGCGCCGGATCGCCGGTCACAATCGCGTATACCTTTTTGAAGTGTTCCGCATCCGCAAGGGAGCTGCCACCGAATTTGACGACCTTACATGCTTTCTGCTGATTATTCATTTTCTCTGATTCCACTTTCTTCCTACATTCCACAGGCGTATGAAGCCGCTGTTTCGGCACCGTACTCCCATATGTCCGATGGGATGGTACAATACCCTATGATATACCTATTATTATATGAAAAATCCTCCCGGTTGTCAATGGGATATTTTTACAGAAACGAACGAATAATCATACGAAATGTGGGCGAGTTTTTCCGTATTTTATCCGATACCGTTGACAGAGCAGATAAAAGCGGGTATAATAATGGTATCCACAATCCGCTTAACGAAAGGATACCCAATCCAAATGAATAATTATTCCACCATATTCACACCGGCCGATATGCTCCTTGCACACGATCCCGCACGGTTTGCCGTTATCGCGTGCGACCAGTTCACCTCCGCGCCGGAATATTGGGCCGCCTGCCGCACCTTTATCGGCTCTGCACCGTCCGCACTGGACTACATACTTCCGGAAGCATATCTCGGCACACCGGCTGAGGCGGCGCAAAAGGAAGTGATCCGCATCCATATGCGCGATTTTACGCCGGACTCGATGCTCCCCTACACAGGTCTGATCTACGTGGAGCGCACCTTGCCGAACGGCTCGGTACGCTATGGGCTTGTCGGCAAACTCGATCTCGAAGCCTACGATTACACCAAAAACTCCACCTCTCCAATCCGCGCAACGGAGGAAACAGTGCTGGAACGGATTCCGCCGCGCTGCAAGATCCGTGAGGAAGCCGTCATTGAACTGCCGCACATTTTGATTCTCATTGACGAGGAACCGCTGTTTGCCTATCTCTCCTCCATGCGTCCGCTGCTTCCTGTGCTGTATGACTGCGATCTCATGGAAGGCGGTGGTCATATCTGCGGGTACGCTGTCACCGAAAAAGCACTCGCATGGGTCATGAACCGGATTGCGGTATACGAAGAAATGCACAAGAACGGCGTGGTATACGCAATGGGCGACGGCAATCATTCCTTGGCAGCTGCAAAAGCGCATTATGAAAATCTGAAAAAGTCCCTCGGCGATGCGGCAAAGGAGCATCCGGCACGTTACGCGCTCTGTGAGATCACCGGGTTGTCCGAGCCATCACTGGTGTTTGAGCCGATCTACCGCGTGTTGAACGGATGTGACCCGGCGGATGTTCTGTCCGCGCTGCACCGGATTACGGAACCGGGCGACGGCAGCGAGACGATCCACGTACTCTGCGGTGATCACGCAGAAACGGTACACTTCACCGCTCCGACGCACGCACTGACCGTCGGCTCCCTGCAGGATTTCCTCGATGGCTACAGAAAGGCACACCCGGAGACGAATTGTGACTATATCCATGGCGAGGACACGCTCCGTTCTCTGGCAAAGGAGGCGCACACGGTCGGATTCCTCTTTGACGGCATGGCGAAGGAAGAATTGTTCCCATATGTCGCCGCCCATGGAACCTTACCGCGCAAGACGTTCTCGATGGGAGAGGCGAAAAGCAAGAGATACTATCTGGAAGCGCGCGTGATTCGGTGATACAGAACCGTGTTCGCACTCCCGTTTTCGTCTTGAAGCTGTTGGCTTTCGGTACGAAACAACCTGAATCGAGAAAATCACATTTTATACTGCGGATTCTTTCCAAATGTGAGCTTACCATAACCGAACGCAAAGAACCGAAGTGCGGCTTTATACTGCACTTCGGTTCTTTTGAGATTGACGGATACATCGATCGGTACACCGATGCACATCATTCCCACTCGACGATATAAGCCTACCTTCGGAGAATTTCCTGCCAAGGAAATTCTCGTGAGTGGGATGGATCGCGCCACCAATCAGCTGCATAGTATTCCCATCCAACGATATAAGCCTACCTTCGGAGAATTTCCTGTCAAGGAAATTCTCGAGAGTGGGATGGATCGCGCCACCAATCAGCTGCATAGTATTCCCACTCAGTTATGTCCGTCGATATGCCCGTCCGTGGAGCCGCGTACAGACACCGTGCGATCCTCCGGAATGTAGTCGTCCGGGAAGTGGATCATCACATTCTCCGCCGTCAAGCGATTCTGGAGTACGGCAATGTCCACGTCCGTGATAGCACAATCCGTCTCGATTGCCAGTACCGCCGCTTCTCCCGCCGCCTGTCCGGTCAGAATTGCCGGCGGAATCACCCGGAGAATATCCCACGCATATCCCTCACCGGCAGCGCTTCTGCCCGCCGTGATCATATTGCCAAAACCACGTCTGGTCAAAGTACGCAGCGGCACCTCAAAGAGATAATCGCGGTGGTCAAAATCATTGATCGCACAGACAGAATCGTCAAAATGCCGGTAACAGTCAGTCAGCTTCAGCGTATAATCCCCGTCAATCCGGCAGGTGGTGCGGAAGTTCGGCATCAGCGGCATCATGGCGACGTCCCGTTCAAATCGCGGCTGCCCTTTCAAATGGTCAAGCATCAGCCTCTGGTTATGAATAAGGTACTCCGATACGTTTTCCACCGTCAGGCCCGACCATACCGGCATATCATCAGGATGGTTGTCCCCATAGAGACTCGCACCACCGCCGGACACACCGCCGTATGCCAGTTGGATGTCTCCCTTTTCGACCGCGTGCCGACAGCCATCGAGAGTGATCGTCTTTGCAAAATAGGAGTCAAAATTGCCGCCTGATACCGTGGGAAGTCCGGATCGGCGCAGAAGATCCGCGTCCCCGGTCGTATCGATGAGCATCTTACACGCAGTGTATTCCAGTCCCGATTTGGAATCGGTCACCACTCCCCGGCATATGCCGCCCTCCATTTGTGGATATACAGCGGTACAGTCGAAGAGCAGATCGACTCCGACACCTGTGACTTCCTCCATGAGCTGCATCGCGAAAATGTATGGGGAAAACCGGTCGCAGTACCGCACCGTGGTCTCCACTGTCGGTTCGCCGTTTTTCCATTCCACAGGAATCGTGTCGTAGCCGTACAATGCCGACATACGAAGCCACTTTTCGCACAGTCCGAAGATGATCTGCTTGCCCCGTCCATTGCACATCGGGACGTACAGATTCACGAGTCCCAGCGTGGCAAGTCCACCAAGAATGTTCGATTTTTCACAAAGCAGCACCCGGGATCCGCGTTTTGCAGCAGAATACGCCGCCGCACAACCCGCGACGCCGCCGCCTGCCACGATCACATCGTAATCGCCGCGCACCGGGATCTCTTTCTGGAAATGTATTGTATCTCTCATACTCTTTTCCTTCATAAATCTGTCGGAGAGGGGCATATACCTCTCCGTTTTTCGTGCAGATCATTCTCCGCGCACACCCACATCGGACGGATCAAGCTTTTTGAAACCGATGGCATAAGCCGGAGAATCGTCCGGGAGCGTAAAATCGTAGTGTTCCGCGTCCGCAAAGCCGGGATCCGCAATGATGCTGCCGTCCTCCATACCGTTTTCCCGCATATACGCAATATCATGATCGCCGAAGAAATGGTACTTTTCCGTTGTGTCAAAGAAAAGATTGTTATGTGACGGAACCTTGCCCTCGGTGATATGTCCCTCCTGCAAGCCATACATCGGCACACCTGCTGAATAGAAAATGTTATTCTCCAGAAGGAGCGAAACATGATCCTCCAGACGGGTAATGCGGAAGATCTGTTCACCACCGAACGCGAAAATGTTGTTACGGATCAGGTTAAAAGAACCGTAATGCTGGTGGTAGCAGTTGTCACTGCAATTGTAGCAGATATTCTCCTCAATGGTCATATACGAGGAGCCCTCATCGGTGTAGAGCGCCCAGCCGCCGTAATTTTTGGAGGTCACATCGTGGATCACATTGCCGGAGACTACAGTACCGGGCTGTTTGCCGAGAAGATATACGCCACCCATATCGGAAAGCATGCCCTTTCCGAGATCGTGAATGTGATTCTTTTCAATCCGGTTGTCATGCGCATTGTTGTCGGCATATCCCCAGACCCATCCGCAGGAAATTCCGGTATAGTAGAGATTACTGATCTCGTTGTGCGCCGCAACACAGTGATGGGTATGCATCATCAGAATCCCGCACGCCGCGAAATACCGTCTGCCGCAGGTGTCGATCCGGCAGTCCGCAATCGTACAGTCATACGTTTCGTCCGCGGGATCACAACCAGCTGCGCCGCCGGTCAAACGGAATCCACCCGCGCCGCCGTCGCAGAACTTCATGTGGGTGAACCGCATCCCGCTACAGCCTTCGTTGACGCACACGCCGTGAAGCCCGAAGTTCGTGAGAGAGACATGATCGATAGCGCAGTTTTTCGCATATCGATATTCAATAGAACCGCCTGCGTTGGAGACTGCTTGCGCATCAGACGCCACAGGACGACTGGATTCGTTCTTGCCGGAGGTGGAACCAAGCGCAGCGTAGTCCCCCATCGTAACGGACATATCGATCTGCCGAATGACCACATGCTCTGCCGGATTTTCACGGGTACCCTCCATCCGGAAGAAGGTATGAAGCTGCGGAATGTATGCGTCGATGGTCTCCGGGGTGATTTCACCGTCGCGTGGAATGTAATACACGGTGTCGCCGTCGCGATACCATTCGTTTTTGTGATTGCCGAAGGTTTCTCCCACATTTTCGAGATAGTATTCGAGTCCGGACGCCGTCCCCTTGCCGCCGGCGATGTTGAACCGGGAGCGATACCGCATCACAACTTTACGTGTGGCAGGATCGTAGGATTCGATGGGCGTATGCTCGTCGATCCAATAGTGACAGAACGAGATGATCACCTGTTCCGGATTGCGCAGATCGGTCGGAATGTCCCCCTCATGCGCAATGAACCAGTCGGAGCCGGAGAACAGTTCTCCCTCATGATTCTCCACATCGTCCGGATAGAGATAGCCCTCTGCCGGATACCGTGTGTATGCCGCACGCTTTCCGTTCACATAAAAATCGGAAAACGGAGAGACGTTCCCTGGCAGCTTTGCGGACAGACACTCGTGTCCGTTGTAGATATCGCGCCGGAATCCGGTCAGACGGATACCGCCGATGAAACGTACCCGTTCGTTGCCATAGGGTTCGATTAGGATCCGATTTTCCAACGCACCAATCTTGATTGTATCTGTGAAGTAGTAGTCCCCACCGCGCAGCTTGATGGCAATCGGCTGTCCTGCTCCAGCTTTGCGAAGCTCCGGAATGGACGCGAGCGCGTTTTTCAGTCCCGCCACGGAATCGACAGTGATGGATGTGATGGTATGTTCCTTCTGCATGATAGCCTCCAAAAGTGGATTTTTGTGTTTGGAACGTTTTCTACATTATACACAAACGGGGTCGGAATTGCAAGAGCATTTTTTAGAAAAAAACAAATTCCCGGCAAGATTTTACACACAGAGGAACGATTTTCTGTACAGTCCCGCTCTTGTATTTTCTGGTGGAATATGGTATACTATAGATGTATTGTCAACTATTTTTCCGGGAGGTGTTCCTTTCACTTGAAAAAGCTGCTTTCCTTTCTGAAGCCGTATGTTAAAGAGTCCATTCTCGGTCCGCTCTTCAAACTGTTGGAAGCGACCTTTGAACTGTTTGTACCGCTCGTTGTTGCGTATCTCATTGACCACGGCATTGGCGAAAACGATTCCTCCGCGATCTGGCATGCGTTCTTCCTCTTGGCTCTGCTTGGTTGCATTGGACTCCTTTGTTCTGTGACGGCACAGTATTTCGCCGCGAAAGCCTCGGTCGGATGTGCCGGTGCAATTCGCCACGCACTCTTTGCCCATGTGCAGACACTGTCGTTCTCGAATCTCGACACCATCGGCGCGTCCACACTCATTACCCGTATGACCAGCGACGTAAACCAGGTGCAGTCCGGATTGAATCTGACTCTGCGGCTTCTGCTGCGTTCCCCCTTTGTCGTGTTCGGCGCAATGATTATGGCGTTCACCATCGATGTGCGCTCTGCTTTAATCTTTGCGGTCACGATTCCGATTTTGTCCGTGGTTGTATTCGGGATTATGCTCGTCTCCATGCCGCTGTACAAAAAGGTGCAGGGACAGCTCGACGGCGTACTCTCCTCGACCCGCGAAAGCCTGTCCGGTGCGCGTGTGATCCGTGCGTTCCGGATGGAAGAGGCAGCAGATGCGGAATTTGCCGCACGGAATGAAGCCCTGACCACAACACAGAAGTTTGTCGGTAAGATCTCCGCGCTCATGAATCCGATCACCTATGTTATCATCAACGCGGCAATCATCCTTTTGTTATATACCGGTGCTGTACAGGTCGATACTGGTGTCCTGACCCAGGGACAGGTCGTCGCACTATACAATTACATGAGCCAGATTCTCGTAGAACTCATCAAAATGGCAAACATGATCATTCAGCTCACCAAAGCCACCGCATGTGCCAAACGGATCGAAGATGTTCTCGACACGAAAGCGGCGCAGGAATGGTCGGACAAATCGCCTGTCTCCACGGGATCGGACAATCGCGTGACGTTTTCGCACGTGTCTCTCCGGTATGCAGGAGCAGGCGCGGATTCGCTGACGGACATTTCATTCACGGCACATCCAGGTGAGACAATCGGCATCATCGGCGGCACGGGTTCCGGCAAATCATCCCTTGTACAGCTCATTCCGCGGTTCTATGACGCTACAGACGGGACGGTTACTGTCGATGGCGCGGATGTTCTCTCCTATCCTGCAGAGGAGCTGCGCAACAAGATCGGTTTTGTTCTCCAGCGCGCGTCCCTCTTCCACGGCACGATCCGTGACAATCTGAAATGGGGGCAGCCGGATGCCACAGACGAAGATCTGAAATACGCTATGGAGCAGGCACAGGCGGGCGAGATTTACGCCTCCAAGGGACTCGATCATATGCTTGAACAGGATGGACGCAATCTCTCCGGCGGACAGCGGCAGCGGTTGACCATCGCACGGGCACTTGTTCGCAAACCGGAAATCCTCATTCTGGACGACAGCGCATCCGCTCTTGACCTTGCTACCGATGCGGCTCTGCGCAAGGCAATTGCCGAAATCGACTATCACCCGACGGTATTTATCGTATCACAGCGCACGTCTTCCCTACGGCAGGCAGATGAAATCCTCGTTTTGGACGATGGTATGCTGGTCGGAAAAGGCACACACGACGAACTGTTGGAGATGTGCGATGTGTACCGTGAGATCCATGAATCCCAGTCCGGAAAAAGCACGAAAGGGGGAAAGCAGGCATGAAAGTAAAGAAATTTGACGCATCACAGCGGGGAACGATCAAAGAGGTTTTGCAATACATCCGCCGCTATCGTCTGCTTTTGGCACTGTCGATCGTGCTTGCCGCCATTTCGGTCGCACTAACTCTCTATATTCCTGTTCTTGTCGGACGCGCCGTGGACTGCATGATTGGCGTCGGGGCCATCGACCGCACGGGAATTGCGGAAAACGCTGTAAAAATCGGCATCGCCGCTGCAGCCGTCGCGCTGACCCAGTGGCTTATGACGACCATTCACAACCGGATCACTTTTGAGGTGGTACGCGACATCCGCGACGAGGCATACCATAAGATCGGCACCCTGCCCCTCTCCTTCATCGACAGTCACTCGCACGGAGAAATCGTCAGCCGGGTCATCGCCGATGCAGATCAGTTTGCAGACGGTCTGCTCATGGGCTTCTCCCAGCTGTTCACCGGGATCGTTACGATTCTCGGCACCCTCGGCTTTATGCTCTCGATCCACCCGCTCATCACTCTTGTGGTCGTGGTGATGACCCCACTGTCCCTTTTTGTTGCCTCCTTTATTGCCAAACGAACCTATGCGATGTTCCGTAAGCAATCGGAGGTACGTGGAGAACAGACGGCATTCATCAATGAGATGATCAACGGCGAAAAAGTCGTCATGGCGTTCTCCAAAGAGAACGACGTAGTGGATACTTTCGACGAAATCAACGGCAGACTCACAAAATACGCGCTCCAGGCAACATTCTTCTCTTCCCTTGTGAATCCAACGACGCGATTTGTCAACAATATCGTCTACGCGGCGGTTTGTCTGACCGGTGCGTTCTCCGTACTCACGGGCGGCATGACGGTCGGTGGTCTGACAAGTTTCCTCAGCTATGCCAATCAGTACACAAAACCATTCAATGAAATTTCCGGCGTGGTTACGGAATTTCAGAATGCCATCGCTTGCGCCGCCAGAATCTTTGACCTCATCCACACGGATTCCGAAATTCCGGACGCTCCCGACGCTGTGGCAATCGAGCATCCGAAAGGCGAAGTGGTTATCGATCATGTGGACTTCTCGTATACGCCTGAAAAGCCCCTCATCCGCAATTTCTGTCTGCACGTCACGCCCGGTCAGCGCATCGCTATTGTCGGCCCGACCGGCTGCGGCAAGACAACAATGATCAACCTGCTCATGCGCTTCTACGATGTGAATGGCGGATCGATCTTCCTCGACGGCGTGGACATTCGCCAATGGAAGCGTGGTGCGCTCCATGAAAGCATCGGCATGGTTCTGCAGGATACGTGGCTGAAGGACGGCACTGTGCGTGAAAACATTGCGATGGGCAGAAACGCCACGGACGCGGAGATCGAGGAAGCGGCACGCGCCGCGCATGCCCACAGCTTCATCATGCGACTGCCGGACGGCTACAACACAAAAATCGGCGAGGATAAGGGCGGATTGTCCCAGGGGCAGCGGCAGCTACTCTGCATTGCCCGCGTGATGCTCCAGATTCCGCCGCTGCTCATTCTCGACGAGGCGACCTCCTCCATTGATACACGTACGGAAATGAAGATCCAGTCCGCCTTTGCCAAGCTGATGGAGGGCAGGACGAGCTTCATCGTGGCGCACCGCCTGTCCACCATTCGGGAAGCGGACGTGATCCTCGTTATGCGTGACGGCTCCGTTGTCGAAACAGGCACACATGACGCGCTGCTCGAAAAAGGCGGTTTCTACGCCAAGCTCTGGAACAGCCAGTTTGCGCTGCAGGGATAATACTGTACAGGAAAAAGCCTGCCGATTTGGCGTGCTCCTCTGTCGAGCAGACCTTGTCTAACAGAAAGGAAAAACAAGAATAATTTAGAGGAAATTCCACCATGTCGCGATATAATCCCCCTAGAGTAGACACAAGAAAAAGCCTAAAGTTTTCAAGTCTACCTATGGGGATTATATCAATACATCCGTCTCTCTATCCAATACGCAAAATTCCCGGCTGCATCGATGGTTTTTACCACCCGTACAGTCGGGAATCTGTTTATCCGTGACGCGGATGCTTTTTATAAAGGAAGGCAAACAGGATGCTGCCGGAGCAAATCAGAGCGCAGCCGATCAGCCACACGAGATTCTGCCTCATACCATTCTGTTTTGTCACAGCCGTATCGATACCGCTTGCGAAATCTGCTCTCTGCGGAAAATTTCCGCTCTCACCATTGCCGTTCGCAGATACTTCCGCATTCCTTACGGAGCTGTTTGCATCACTGTCCATCGAGCCGTTCGATGAATCATTCTCCGAATCGTTCGTGGAATTGTTCGCAGAACCATCTCCACTTGCTGCGTTATCCTCCCCTGTGGTGCCGGACATTTCCGGTACTATTGCTCCGTCGCCTGTTCCGTCCGGCTTCTCCGGTACTGTTGCTCCGTCGCCTGTTCCGTCCGGCTTCTCCGGTATCGTTGCTCCGTCGCCTGTTCCGTCCGGCTTCTCCGGTACTGTTGTTCCGTCACCGAATGCACCACCGGGCATATCTTCTCTGTCCTTGCCGCCATTCATAACGCCCATTACGCTCAGAGTAATGGCAGACGCATCTATGAGACTGCTGTCATCGGTGCGTTGTTCCTCTGCCGTGGAGGGAATCGTGCCGTCAAGCTGTCCGGCAATCGACTGGGCACGCAGCTTAACGACTGTATATAGAGTTTCCACAGCGGTCACGTACTCATCATAGGTATAGAACGCAGTCGGATCTGTTTCTACCAGCGTGTCGATCTGGGAACGCACACGGTTGTAGAACGCGTCAAACGCACCGTTCTCCACATATTCAACGAGCTTTTCGAGATTCTCCCGGTATGCAGTATAGTAGGTCGGATCAGCAAGGAGTGTGTCGAAGAAGTCCGTCGCATCAAAGGGATCGTCAATCGGATCGTTGACCATCGAAGTCGCGTTTCCGCCGCTCATCCCACCGAAGGCGAGGTTGTAGTCCCATGGGATCAGATTCAGTTTGCCATTCGATTCATAGAGATAATAATTGTGTGCCATCATTCCTGACAGACTGTCCTCATTCACGGAAAAGATATGCGCCGCCATATACCGCACGAGATTGTCGGTGTCCATGTACGTCTCCAAATCCTCCCCTGCTGCGATCTTTTCAAGAGCTGTAACCACACGAGTGTGATCCTTATCCGTAGTGGATGTTATCTCGCCCTCCCAAATCGCGCTGTAGCTGTCAAGATCGTCGTCTGTATAGTTCAGATCCGTGCCGTTCCCGCTCATGAATCCGCCGCCTATGTCGATTTCAAAACTCCCGAAATCGGGTACTTCTCTGTCAAAACCTCCATTTTGTGGAAATCTGCCACCGGAGAATGTGCCTACATCCGTATCTGTGGATTCTCCACCGGTGGTGTTCTGCCCCGGCGTGAAGCCGTTCATGGAACCGCCCCTCGGATCCCCCATCAAGCTACCCATTTCCTGAGAGCCGTCGCTCTGAAATCCCCCGCCGTTCTGGGCGCCGATATTGCTGTTCTCTCCATCCGGCGGCGTCATCGTGCCATCTCCTGTGGAAAAATCGGGCACACTCGGGCGATCGCCGTTTTCATTATTGCCAAAAAGATCGCCAATATCGCCAAAAGGATTTTCGCCGTCAAATGCATTGTCGCCCATACCGCCGCCGATCTCCATATTGTCCGGTTTATAGAGTTCCCCATCCGTCGCACCGTAATTGCGGGTCAGGAATCCGTCCTCCACTGCCTCCAGTGCGAGATACACGCCCCAATATTCGCCGTTCACGGAAATTTCCGCGTAATTGTACAAACTTGCGTCTGCACCGAGATAGGCGAACATATCGTATATGAGGGCTTCCTTCATATTCGTAGCGTCCGCGTAATTGTTGTTAAGAATCAGCTTATCCAGTCCCCAGCAGGTCTGCCCGTCGATGTAGTGATCGAATTCCAGCTTCCAGCTATAGCGATCTGTCGTCGGATCGGAGGAAATGTTGGAAAGACTGGTGTTTCCCTTAGCGCGAATCCCGACATTCTGGAATGTTTCTCCATTTATCACTACGTCACAGACATAATATTCCTCGTCCGTGGCATTATCCAGCAGTTCTGCAAAATCTGTTTCGTCGATCTGGATATCGATCGTAAGCACCGTATCCGTATCGAACAGCTTTTCCTCATACGCCATCGTGACTCCTGCATCCGCATTGGCGGCAAGCGGCTCTGCGAAAACGACCGCAAGCGTGCATATCAGAACAGCAAGTGCCATACTCCCGGCGGCAAATTTCGTAGCTTTGGTACCCATATCCTTTTCCCCCTGATTTTTTCTTTCATTCAGACTCACCCCATGTATTCACCGGTATAGGCAACGAGTGTCGCACCTGTTACGCCGGGGATTGCGGTAATCTGGTTGACAAACGCCGTGGACGCTTCCTTTGTGCGGATTTCCGCCGTCAGTTCTATCCCGGCTGCATCAATGGTCTTGGACTTTACATTTGCTCCGGCGCATTCCTTCTGCAAGAGGGAAAAAGCTGCATTTTCCGCTTTCTCATCCGTGCAGCGCATTACAAGAATGTACGGATTCCGGCGGGATTTCCGGTTTGCGAACACTGCAAGGATAAGACCGATAATGGCGGAGCCGATCACACACAGCGGAATCATTCCGGCACCGATCACAATTCCTGCGGCAATCGACCAGAAAAGGAACACAATCTCGACCGGTTCTTTGATCGCGGTGCGGAATCGGACGATGGACAATGCACCGACCATGCCAAGGGAAAGCACCACGTTCGAGGTGACGGCAAGAATCACAAGTGTTGTAACAAGGGACAATCCGACCAGCGTCACCGCAAAGCCGCTGCTGTACTGCACACCGGTGACAGTCTTTTTGTATACAAGAAAAATGAAGAGTCCGACCGCCATGGCAAACAGCAGTCCGATCACGGTATCGAGAATGGAAAACTCAGTCACACTCTCGAGAAAGCTCGATTTGAAGATGTCGTTGAAGGTCATAATGGTTCTCCTTATTAGGTATTTTGTCTGGTTTTCGATTCGGCACGCTACTTAGCCGAATCTTCGGCACGCTACTTAGCCGAATCTTCGGCACGTCGCATATTTTGAAAATGCCTGACGGTAAAGTCCCGCGGGCTGCAGGAGATTCGCGATGATTTCCGGAAGAAATTCATCGTACTTGACCTCCATAAGTATCTCGTCCGGCGCATCCGTAGCGGATATGTCGCGAATACCATCGAAAAAATCTTTCTGGAAAAGGCTCGTGCGGATCTCGGAATCGAATGTGACCCGAACGTTTCCCGCCCGATAGATGTACGGCTCGCGGAGATACGATACAGCGACTCTGGCACGCAGTCCGCGGCACGTCATCGCGCTATAGAAATCCCGGCACACATTCTCCGGGCGGTCGCGCAGCCATTCGATCTCCTTAGCCTCCGTGATCGCGCGGGCTTCAGAAAGGGATATTTGCGCACCCTCCTTATAACCAAGGGAATCGACTTTCCGTTTTTTCTCCAATGCAATATACGACAGGTTGTCGTTATACCAGCGGATTCTGAATTTCTCCCGCACACGTACGCCGTCTAATTTTTCCCACAGCGCGTGATCGTCCGGATCGTCGAAATATACGCTGTGGATCCGATAGGTGCCGTCCGGATTGGTATGTGGATCGTACTGCATCAGAGTGCGGATCCTTTGACGGATAGCGAGATATTCCGCACGACTCACGGCGTATTTCCACTCGTGGCGCGGTTTTATGTTGTTGTTCATCCTTGCGTTCCTCCTTTTTAGAATGTGCTGTATCCACCGCGTATTACATCGATTGCCTTGGGGGTGTGGCCTTCTGGTGCAAAATCAATCTGCACCTGCGGCTCTCTGATTTTTATCGCTGTATACGATGGATTGCCATTTTGTAAATGGGTTCTTTCGTGGTCTTTGCTTTCTGTGCCTATAGTATACCTGTACGACCCGAAATGAACCTGAAAAAGTTTGTGTTTGCTTTCTGAAACTATCGAAAAATCTATTTGACAAAGCTTTTATTTTCTCTTTACATTTTGACCGATCTCTGCTACAATTATAGGGAAATGTCAAGGATGCGCTGCGTAATACGCGCTTTTTGCGTCAAAAGCCCGGAAGTTTTCTGATGCAAAAAACATATCAAACCAGTGTTATCCAATCGAAGAGGAATAGATATGCGGATTTTCATTGCGGAGGACGATCTCGCCATTGCTCGTGCGATTACCGTTATGCTCCAGAAAAACAAATACACCGTGGAGGTTGCTTATACCGGGACAGACGCCTTAGACGCGATTCTTGCCGGAAGCTATGACGCGCTCGTTCTCGACATCATGCTGCCCGGCATGGACGGACTCACCCTGCTGCGCACCGTCCGCGCACACGGGATTCACACGCCTGCTCTCTTTTTGACCGCTCGAAGTGAAATTGAGGATCGGGTAGCGGGGCTGGATGCCGGAGCGGATGATTATCTGCCCAAGCCCTTTGCTATGAGCGAATTTCTGGCACGTGTCCGGGCACTTCTGCGGCGAAGCGAATCCTACGCGCCGCGCGTTCTGATGTTTGGCAATGTAACGCTGGACTGTGGACAATACAGACTGTCCGCCGTGAAAAACACGGTGCGGCTGAATAACAAGGAATTTCAACTCATGGAGCTGTTCATGCGCCATCCGCGGCAGATTTTCTCGGCGGAACGGCTGATGGAAGTGGTTTGGGGGCTGGATGCGGCGGCAGAGATCGACGTGGTGTGGACGTACATCGGATTTCTGCGTAAAAAATGCCGTGCGATCGAAGCAAACGTCGAGATTCGGACAATCCGCGGTGCCGGATATGCGCTGACGGAGGTGGACGAACGTGCTTCATAAGCTGCGCAGGCGCTTCATTGGTGCGGCTCTCACAGCATTCACCGCGGTAATCGTACTGCTTCTATGTGTCATCAATGTAGCAAACGGGATCACAACCACACGACAGCTGGATCACACGCTCAACATGCTTGCTGAAAATCCGGTACCGCCGGAACCCACAACAGACGAGTTCTCCGCAGAGAACCCTGCGCCGTCGGAGCCGACTGCCACACCGGATATGCCGGAGGACTCTCCACCGAACGATTTCTTCGCACACGATGGATTTTCACCGGAGGTGCAATTCATGCTCCGGTTTTTTTCGGTAGATTGCGATGCGAACGGCAACGTCACCAATGTGGAGTTGGACGCGGACTACATCGCTTCCATTACAGAGGAAGTCGCCCGGGAATACGCCGCCATTGTCATGGAGCATGAGCAGACATATGGCTTCGTAGCACAGTATCGGTACAAAATCGCACAGGATGGGGACGGATACCATATCGTTTTTCTGAACGCAGAACGGGAAATCGGAAATATCCGCTCCCTGTTCTGGCTGACCGGCGGGGTCTCACTTGCCAGCATCGTCCTTCTGACCATCCTGATCCTCGCTTTTTCTCACCGTGCCATCCGTCCGTATCTCCGAAATCTGGAGACACAGAAGGAGTTTATCACCAATGCCAGTCACGAACTGAAAACGCCGCTCGCCGCCATATCCGCCAGTGCCGATGTGCTGGACACGGATTTTCCAGGCAACGAATGGGTGACGGCCATTCGTGAAGAGGTACAGAAAATGGGAAAACGAATCGCAGATCTCATCACCCTGTCCCGACTCGATGAAGAAAAACCATTTCCGGAGCGGCTGCCGTTTTCGGTCAGCGACGCGGTTTGGGAAGCCTCTGAGCCGTTTGTATACCGATGTGCCGCGCAGTCTCTTCCGTTTGACCGAAGCATCGATGACGATGTGACCGCTACCGGAGACAGTGCCGCTGTCATGCAGGTATGTTCTATTCTCCTCGATAACGCGGTACGCTACACACTTCCCTCCCCCGACGGCAAAATTTGGCTGTCGGTCACGCGAAAAGGGAAAAAAACACGGATCGTGATCGAAAACACGTGCGTCCTCTCCCCGGATACCGATGTAAACAGATTGTTTGAGCGGTTTTACAGAGGAGACACTGCCCATCCAACCAAATCCGGATCCGGCGGAATCGGACTGTCCATTGCTTATGCCACCATACGTTCTCTCGGCGGTACAATCACAGCGGCACGGATACAGGGCGAACCGGAAAGAATCCGTTTTACGGTACAGCTTTCCTAGAAACAGGCATACAAAAAAGAGAGATTTTCCGCCACGTTCCGGTATCTCTCTTTTTTATGCAATTATTTAGAATGGACTGCCTTTACGCAAAAAGCCTTGAAAGTACAGGTTTTTGATGCAAAAACAACCTGAAATCAGTTTTTTTATTTCCCCTTGGCGGGCAACGTGACAGTGAAATCCGTGATCCCGTTTGTGGAGGTGACAGTCACCGTTCCACCGTGGAGATCGACGATTTTTTTCACGACCGTCAATCCAATGCCGTTGCCTTCCGAACCGTGGGATTCGTCCGCCTGGTAGAACCGATCAAAAATTTTCGTCTGCTTTTCCGCCGGGATCTCGCTGCCCGTATTGCGCACGGACACACGGATCCAACCGTCTTTTTCTGCTATGTGGAGCATTACCACACCGCCCTCCGGCGTGAATTTGATCGCGTTGTCCATGAGGTTGATCCAGACCTCCTTGAGAAGCTCCTCATTCGCACAAATCATATGCTCGTCAAAATCCGGCTCAATGTCAATGTTCTTGCGTGTCCACTTATTCTCCAATAGCAAAATCGCGCCACGTATCTGCTCGGACAGGTCATATTCCGCAACATCGGTCAATATTGTCTGATTCTCGATCCTGCTGAGGTTAAGAATATTGGTCGCCATATACGACAGGCGCATCGACTCTTCCTCAATGATAGCGAGATACTCCTGCTGTTCCGCCTCGGTCAAATTGCCGTAGCGCAAAAGCTTGGCAAATCCTGCGATGGAGACGATAGGCGTTTTGAATTCATGGGAGAAATTGTTGATGAAGTCTCCCTGGAGCAAAGCGGTATTTCCCAGTTCTGTAGCAAGCGTGTTGAAGCTGTCGGCGATTGATTTGAATGTGACGTTCTCCGCAAGCGGTTTTTCATAGTGAAGTCGGACGCTGAAATCCCCGGATGCAAGCCGATTCATCGCGCCGACCAGCTTGGTCACCGGACGAAGCGGAAATTTCGCCGTCAGAAATGCCGCCGCAGCACCGATCACAGTGCTGAACAGCATCATAATGAGAATGATATTGTCCGGAATGAGCGAGGTGCTTTCCGAGATCACGCCGAGCCGCACAAATAAGATCATCAATCCGGCTGCGACAAGGATTGTGGACAGCTCCACAGCAAAGATCAGTACGGAGAAGAAGATCGCCAGCACAAACTGCTGTTTTTTTGCTTCTGTCATATGCTTCATAGGTGCGCCTCACACATGCTTGACGGCACGATACCCAAGTCCGCGCACCGATTCGATGGAAAATTCCTCCCAGCCGTCAAAACGCTTGCGCAGTCTGCCGATATGCACCGTGACCGTTTCCCATCCGGTATCGCACTCCGCTCCCCAGATCTCGTCCATGAGCTGGATCCGCGTGAAGATTTTTCCGGGATAGGACAGGAGCTTGTAAAGCAGCTGAAATTCCTTTTGCGGCAGTACCTGCGTCTGCCCGTGTCCAGTGACAGTCATCGTGTCGTAATCAAGTATCACATCGCCGCATACGATCCGCCGTTCCGCGGCAATTCTTGCACGTCTGAGCAGCGCACGTATTCGGAGCAGCATTTCCTCCTCATCGATGGGCTTCGTGATGTAGTCGTCCGTACCAACCAAAAATCCCTTGTGCTTGTCCGATGGCAGCTGCTTCGCAGACACCATGAGGATCGGGATGTTCTCATCTTCGGCGCGCAGCTCCTTTGTGAATTCGTAGCCATCCATACGCGGCATCATGATGTCCAGCACCACCAGATCAATATGGTTGTGATCCATACACTCCAATGCCGCCTGTCCATCCTCCACTGTGGTGACGGTATAGTTCTCCCGCTCCAGAATCGCGCGCAGAAGCTGTCTTGTATGTTTATCGTCGTCAACGACCATGATATGAAACATAATCTACCTCCCGATTTTCGATAGAATATTCCGTATAGGATATTATACCAGAGAAATCGAAACGGAAACGAAACTTTTACGCAAAATTTTGAAAATTTGCTTGGAAAAAGCTTACTTCCTTGTCTCACTGCTGTTCAGCACAGCCGTGCTGTAGAGAAGCAGCGCGTCCCAATCCACCACCGGATAGCCGCTGCCAAAAATACGTTTTATTCGGGATCTCCGAATTCGAGCCATTCCACGCAAAGCTGTTTTCGATATAACTCTGAATCGGCGGGTATTTCAAAGATAGTGGTTAGCATGAAAGCGTAGCCAGAGATATATCTCCAGCTACGCTTCCGTGCTTTTGCTATTTGTTTATGGTAATATCTGCTTTCTCGCTCATTCGCCGAAGTGCAGTACATAAGCGTACAGCATTTCCGCGAGGAGGGAACGTTTGGCAGGAGACTGCGGTTCCAATGCATTTGCGGTACCGGTGTAAATGCCGTTTCCGACTACGAACTGCATCGGTGCAATTGCCCAGTCAGAGACCATCGCGGCATCGGTGAACCCGCCGAGATCCGCTTGATTTGCTGTCTGGATTCCGGTGTACGCAGCAAAACGTGCCAGCAGAACTGCCGCCTGTTCCACAGTAACCGGATCGTTTACGCCGAACTTGCCGTCGCCATAACCTTTTACGATGCCTGTGTCGCAAGCCCACTGTACGTACGGAGCGTACCAGGAGCCTTCCTCCACATCGTTAAAGGATACAGTGTTGTACATGTCCGCGTTTACATTTGCCAGTCTGCCAAGTACGGTGACGAACATAGCGCGCGTCATCGTGGTATCCGGTGCAAACTCACTTGCGGATACACCCTTGAAGAGTCCGTTTTCATACACAAACGCTACCGCGTCATAGTATCTGTCGCTCTCGAAGATGTCGATGAACGGATTATCGAAGCTCTTGCGGAAGGTTGCGGAGATGGTGTGATTTGCCTTTACATCGTGGAACGTGTATTCCGTAATTGCACCCATATCTCGACCGTCCACGACTACGCTCTCGATGGCATAACCGCGCATCGGAGTGATGGTGTAGGTCAGATCGAGGTCGGCAAGGATCGTGTATGTGCCTTCATTTGTGATGGAACCGCCGTTTCCAGCTGTTGCCATCAGTGTGTACTTGCGTGCCGTTTCCGGACGGTTGGTGATGCCCCACCACGGTGCTTGAGACGGATCGGATGCGGGGATCACTGCCGTATCCAGAATGTAACCGCAGGTCATGCATTCCTTGTGCATTCTGCCTGCATCACGATAAGTCGCTTCCATGTCCACAATCCACGCGCTTGCGGTGTGGGCGGCCTTGTCTGCGACGATATCATCATGACCACAGGTGGATTTGTGCCAGTGGTAGGTTTCGTCGTAAGACCATGCGGTAGAGAAGGTGTGCTCGTGAGGCTGCTCCGTCTCGAGTTCATAACCGCAAACATCACACTTGCCGTCGCTGTCTTTATCGATGTGCTCGCCCTTGTTCGCTACTACATCGTGCTCGCAGGTTGCAGCGTGCCAGTGGTGGGTTTCGTCATAGGACCAATCTTCGCTGTAGGTGTGCTCGTGATCAATAGCGGGAATCTCTTCCATCTTGGTCTGGTCGCAGACTGTACAGGTATACGTTTTTTCGCCAGGTTCTGTCTCGGTGGCGGGAGTTGTGATTTCACCGTCATTCCAGGTGTGCTCTGCTTTTGCAGTGATTTCTTCACAACCTGTGCATTCGTGCCAGTG
This sequence comes from bacterium, assembly GCA_963643035.1. Lineage (GTDB taxonomy): Bacteria > Bacillota > Clostridia > Oscillospirales > CAG-272 > UMGS1696. The sequence goes on along the minus strand of CAVIKO010000009.1, from coordinate 2,651 downwards.
GTGGGTTTCATCATAAGACCAGTCAATATTGAAAGAATGTGTGTGTGGAGGGACGATTTCCGCGGCAATTATCGAATCTATTTCTTTGGTTTCATTGTCTGCCGTTACAACAGATACTGTATACTTAACGGTTAAACGTTCAGTAATTGGTTTGAGCACATTGTAATTTAATTGCAAAACTTTAACACCATCATAAAGTTCAACATCAACTAGATTTAAATTAACGAGGTTTATCAGGGATATCTGCTCAGTACCATCATCCCCAGTATCATCGTTAATAGTTGAAAAAATAGCTTCTCCTGCTTCTGCATCGGTAAATTCAAGATAGTCACTATCATAGTCACAGCTATAAAGCGTTATGACAGCAGCTTTTTCAACTCCAGATAAAGACACACTAATTGTTACGGTGTCACCAATCTCATAACCGCATGATTCCACATTGTATGTAACTGTTTTGAAAGCAGCATTTACAACCATGCAGGTGTTTTTAAGTATCACCAGAGAAACCAGACATGCTAACCATTTTTTCAGTTTCTTAATATCACCTCATTAATGAAGATTACTATTTACCAATCCATTCGTAACAATGTTTATCAATAGGTATGTAGCATCGGCAGTTGTTACTTTCCCATCGCCGTTGTAGTCAAGGCTTTCTGTAACATTTTTATTCACAACTCCATTTGTCACGCTATGGATTAAGGCATATGTAAAGTCAGATGTGTTTTTTACTCCATATCCGTTGGCATCACCCCGAATATGGGCAGAATCAACACCACTGATCAGGAAATAGAAGCAACTCATTCGTGAAATTGTTCCATCATCTTCTTTAGCTGAAATGGCTACTTTTACCCATTTACCACCGTGGTTTTTAAGTATCGAACTTGATAATGTTATACTGTTTTTTGTTGTACTTATCCAACCAGTGTCTTCATCTAACCTTGCGATAGATACATCATTACCGGGATCGGGTGCGCCATCAATAACAGCCGCCCAAACATCGTAACTGTCAGCATTCTTGGTCCATTTAACAGTTGCATTACTGTCTTTTGATATGCTCTTCTCTCCCGTACCATAATAGTATCCATTGACAATCATGGTATCCCATATAGAAACAGTAGAAGTTGAACCATCAGAGGAAACGGTAATCTTGGATACTTTAATATCTTCCTCGTTCATTCGTTCCAAAATTGCATCATGCCATACTTGGGATGTCGCAGTTATTTCAGAAAAAATCTGATTTGCTGTACGATCTTTATCAGAGCCAAACATTTTTTGGATTCCTTTAGAATAATTGGAACGATCCAGAATCATTATTCCGACAATATCGTTGAGTTTGTACTTGAATTTTCCTTCATAATTTAATGAAGGAGATGTTGTTTTGGAAGTACTAAAAATATTATACGTTCCGGAGCTAATAGCATTGGAAAAACCAGTCATAGCATTAATGAAATTGTTATATTCAGATTCGTTTTTCCCAAGCGTAAAGCAACCTGTTGAATTTCCTGTGCTCGATGTTGTTGTCCCACCATAACTATAATGAAAATTAATGTCGGATGATGTGTCTATAGCACTACTATTTGTACCAAATCTTACCCCATTTGCACCCTGGACATTTAATGCTGCATATGCGGGGTTCTTTTTGCCTTTGTGATTTACTGCCATCATATTATATACACCATCAAATGTTGTAAGATGATCTAATCCATCATTTTTGTTATTTCCTCTTACTTGATCGGCAAATGTCGAGGCATTTTGGCTGGCGAAAGCTACCTCAGGCATACCTTTGGAATTTAAACGTACAACAACACATACAGCACTCAACTGTGATGTAGTTCCATTAGATCGTACATATCCAGTCTGTTCCCATTTTGTTACACCGCTCAAGTTTTTGCTGACACCGTCAAATACAAAAATCAAGTTTCCATCCACCGAGCCATATGCGCCCATAAGATTATTTGCCACTCTCCACACATCGGAGTTTCCCGCATATCGGGATTCTATGTGATATTTGATTGCATTCAGTACATAATCTTGATACTCAGGTAATATGTAATCTTTTGCAAGGCTCTCGAATGTTGAATCAAGGGTACTATACTTCAAAATGTTAGCATAGGGATAGTCCTTTAATTCCGTTGCAGCCTCGACTCCAGTCTCTAACATTGATACTACACCAACAATCATTGTCACTGTAAGTAGTAAACTTAGTAGTCGCTTTTTCATTTTCTCCTCCTCAAATGATGTATCTGTTATCTGCTATATTCCATTGGATCATTTTTTCTGTAAGTCAAATTCCTCCTTTTAGATGAATATCATGTTCTTATTCCAGTAACTGCGTTCCTCCTTTAACATACACTCTACTTAACGCCATCCCATACGCTTTACTGATTCATACTCACTAAAAAACGTGCATTTTAATGATGGTGTATTATTGTTCATTTACATTAAAATACTATGTGACTGGCAACAAAAGTAGAGATTTTTTGCCACGATTCTATTGCAAATCGTTTTGCATTGTGGTATAATTCTATGTATAAGTTGCACATAGTGTCGGCTTGTTCGAATACTACATTTGTGGTATTGCTGAGGGAATCAGTATGGCAAATAAATCCTACTTTTGTAAACATCTATGTAATTTGCAAAATATCAATTAA
>CAVIKO010000008.1:50078-67847 GCA_963643035.1 bacterium | reverse complement strand
ATATATAGGTTAGCTATGCGTTCCGTAGATCGCCAATAAAAAACAAATGAATAGACGGCTTTCAAAGTCATTATTTGACCTTGAAAGCCGTCTATTCATACGTAAGCGTGGGGGTTATAGTTGTTGCTTTATCTACGGCTAACGGGGGAATCCCTTCCGGATATTGAAAAATGTAAGGCATTGGCCGATGTTTTTGGAGTTACATTGGATGATTTGATTTCATATAACAAAGAAGACGTTGATAATCTTGGATTAGGTGTACCTCCCAAAGGAAAGCATATTTTCGGAATGGTAAAAGTCGGAGACAAGGGACAGGTTGTAATACCTGCAAAAGCCCGTAAAATTTTTGATATTAAACCTGGCGACAATTTGATAGTCTTGGGCGACGAAGGTTCAGGGATTGCAATTATCAAAGAAAAAGGCTTGCTGAGCCTTTTGAATAATGCAAGGAAAGGCTCAAAAATGGATTAAATTAAAATCGAGGTAGTTAGTTCGGTTTTTGAATGGTAACATAAACAAAAATATAAGGAAGGAGCAAAAAGAATTTTATGAAAAAGTATGAGGTAGTTGTGCGATAGCAATGGCTATTGCAAATAAAAAATAATGCTATAGCCATTGCATCCTAAGACAACAATTAGGAGGTCGCATATGAGCTATGTAAATGCTGATGATGTCTTGCCAGTAGACTTAATTAGAGAAATTCAAAACTATGTAGATGGTATAGTCCTATATATCCCACGGAAGAGTGAGAACACAGTAGCGTGGAGCGAAAAGAACGGCACTAAAGAAAGGCTGGCAGAACGAAACAAGGAGATAGTGAGCAGATTCTATTCGGGCGAATCTATCGCAGAACTTGGTAAAATGTATTTCCTTTCAGAGAAAGGAATTCAAGGAATAATACATGAATATGAATCCTCAAATAATCAAAATGGGGGATTGGACGCGGTAGCGCTCAATGATGGCTGTTTCAAATGGTACACCTTTCAGCTTCGGGATATTCAGCGTTACCTCTCCGGATGTGGTTGTCAGTTTTCGGCTGTAATGTCCCGAACGGTATCCCTGCCGCGACTCAGTGCGTTCATATTTCGCCGCATTCGTCAGTTCCTCTGCTTCCTTGTTCAAAAGCGCATTCAACGTTTCCTCTACGCTGTTTCGCACCAATTCTTTCAATTCGTCCTTGACGGTTTCCTCGTTTAGTTGTATAATAGGTTTGGACATGTTCTCTTTATTCCTTTCGAATGTTTGTGTTGCGACTTCATTCTACCAGAGTTTTCTGAGCATGTCTATATCTTTTTGCTTCTTTTTTGATTTTGCGAAAATTATTATACCTTATCCGTATCCATGTTGAATTCACAGTTTTTGATGTTTTTCATAATCGCCCTCCTGTTTCTTTTTCTGCTTCGGTTTTCTCGGCCCTCTCGGTTTGGATTCCGGGCGCTTGACCACACCGTTTCGGAAGTGCGTATCCTCGAAACGCTCAAAGAAAACAAATAATCCGAACCCATCTCCAATTAAGAAGATCTGGTTCGGATTATCTTTGTCTGGTGCCGGTGGCGGGGGTCGAACCCGCACGGGGTATTAGCCCAACGGATTTTGAGTCCGCCTCGTCTGCCAATTCCAACACACCGGCTTACTATATTATTATACCACATTCCGTGCGGTATTGCAATAGCTATCACAAAAGTTATCCATAAAAAACACAAAAAAAGAACCTGCCCCGGTGAGTGACACATGTCCCGACCCCCAAAAGTTAGACTTAGTAAATAGCGTAGTAGAAACAGCTGCTACGCTATTTCTATGCTTAGCCGATATTGCACCGGGCTCATCCAGCCAAGCTTCTCCTTGATTCTCTTCTCGTTGTAATACTTTATATATTTTTCGATAGCATCCTTAAGCTCGTCAAAGCTGTAAAACGTGTTTCTGTAGTACATCTCCTGTTTCATTATCGCAAAGAAGTTTTCCATGACAGAGTTGTCATAGCAGTTCCCCTTGCGTGACATGCTTTGATATATTTTGTTTTCCTTGAGAGCGGACGAATATGCTTTCATTTGATATGCCCAGCCCCTGTCCGAATGGAATGTTCTTCTGTACGGGCAGTCAGCCGTTATCTCTATCGCTCTCTTTTGAGCCGCCAATATTCCCTCAGCTGATGGTGTTCGTGTCATGCTAAAGCTTAAAACCTCACCGTTACACATGTCGAGAAACGGGTCTAAATACAGTTTTCCGACCGACATTCCGCCGTTGCTGTTTCTCTCAAAATACTTGAACTCTGATGTATCTGTAGTTGTCTTTTGATGCAGCACAGGTGTGTAAAAGCGGCGATTGATTCTGTTGGGCGCAATTTTACCGACTTTGCCTTTGTATGAGCTGTATTTGCGGCTTTTGTGGGTGAATGACGTCACTTGAAGTCCTAATTTCTGTACAAGCTTTTGAACTCGTTTCTTGTTTGCGGTAATATCTCTGTTCCGTAACTCACCGCAAATTCTTCTGTAGCCGTAATCCTTATGCTCTTTGCGAATCTCGATAATTTCTTTCTCAAGCTCCTGATTGGGATCTGCTCTGTCAAATCTCTTTTGCCAATACATATATGTAGCCTTGGGAAAACCGACTACCGCGAGAATATCCTTTAATTTGAACTGTTCTCGGAGACTGTGAACGATTCTCGGTTCTTTTTCAGAAGAGCTTCCTCCTCTAAACACAGTCTCCTTAGTTCTTTTAAATAGGCGTTCTCTATTCTTAATTTCAGATTTTCGTCTTCGAGTTCCTTTACGTGCTCGGCACTTGTATCTACAGGCGTTACTTCGGCAGTCTTGGAAGGTTTCTTGAATTTCTTGTTATCCAATGTCTTTTTACGACCTTTCTTTTTGGGTCTCAAAGCATCAGGACCGGCGATTCTGAAATCGTTTACCCATCTTGCTATCAGTGACGGATGTTTATTCCCTGCGACAGAGCCAATTCCTGATATGAGACTTCGCTTGTCATATACAATTCTACCACAGAAAGCTTGAATTGGAAAGAGTAATTCTTGTTTTTTCTTGAGCGCATCAGCCCTTCCTCGCCGAATTCTCCGTATGCTTTCACCCACACACGCACCTGTTTCCCGCCCGGTATGTTGTTTTGCCTTGCTATATCTTCGTATCCTCCTTTCCCATCCAAATACTCCTGCACTACCTTTCGCTTGAATTCTTAACTGTATTTTGCCATGATAATATCCCGACCTCCATTCGTTAGTTCTTTGGTCTAACTTTTGGGGGTCGGGACACATTCCGCCATGTGACAGTCTTTTTTGCTATATCATTTCGTATATCCGAGCCCCTCATACACAAGGTCGCGAATCTTTGGATGGTCCACTGTGTACGCGCTGTCCCAGTTGAGTACCTGCGTACCGAAATAAATCGCAGTGCCGGTGGTTGTCTCCATCGAGCAATACGCACACGCCGCGCCATCCCAGCCAAATTCTCCTGCTGGAGCCGCTGTATCTGCCTCTCTCGGATCAACTAAGGTTCGCACACCAAGCGCATAGCTGTAGCCTCGTCTGCTGAGAGCAGCGAAATCCTCCCTGCGACCGGGAACCGTCATCTGATCTGTGTGCAGAAGCGCGACTGTCTCCGGGGACAAAAGCCGATAGCCGTTGTCCGCTGTCCCGCCATTTGCAAGACAGGCTGCGAACGTAAGATAATCGTTTACGGTAGAATAGAGCCCCGCGCCGCCGCTTTCGTATCGATCGGACACATCCATGACCTGATTCATCTTTGCGATCGGCTGTGCTTTACCGTTTTCTAAACGATACTGCTCTGTGAGCCGCGCTTTCTGCTCCTCTGTCGGATGGAATGTGGTATCCGTCATGCCGAGCGGATCGAAAATCTTCTTTTTGAGATATTCGCCGAACGGTATTCCGGAGGCAACCTCGATTACGGCACCGATCACATCGTGGCACAGGCTATAGCGAAAACGGGTTCCCGGATCAAACTGGAGCGGGCTTTCGGCATAGCTATTCACCGCATCGATTGTGGAAATCTCTCTTCCGTACTTCTCGCGCAGCTTCTCCATCGCCGGAGTGTTCCATGTATAATCGAGTCCGCCCGCCATCGCCATTGCGTCGCAAATATGCATCTTCGTTCTCGCCGGGCGAATCGTGCCATCCGCTTCCCGTACGGTTAAATTTCCGTATGCCGGGAGATACTTTGCCACCTCGTCTGTGAGCGCGATTTTTCCTTCTTCCATCAGATGGAGTGCGCCCGCCATCGTCATGACTTTGGTCGCGGAATATAAAATGTAGAGATCGTTCTCGGACACAGGTTTTGTCCGCGCGGCATCGGAATAACCGGTTCCATGCCGATACACGACATGGTGATCGTGGTACACAGCGCATTCTGTCGCGGGAACGCCTTCTTTTTCATAAAGGCTGTCCAAGAATTCTGTCAGTCTGGCGAAATCCATCATGAAATATCCTTTCTTTTATCCAGCTTTGTTACAAAAATTGTACACGAATCGCATGGGATTGTCAAGAGAATTCGAAAAAAAAGAGAGAGACCGCGTGGATCTCTCCCATTTTTATTATTCCAGTTCAAACGCGCCGGTATACAGTCTGTAGTATGTACCATGCGCTGCGATCAGATCGTCGTGGCTGCCTCGTTCGATGATTCTGCCATGATCCAGCACCATAATCGCATCAGAGTTGCGAACCGTCGACAATCTGTGCGCGATGACAAATACGGTTCGTCCCTCCATCAATGCGTCCATACCTTTTTGCACCAGAGCCTCGGTACGTGTATCAATGGAGGAGGTTGCCTCGTCAAGGATCATCACCGGCGGATCGGCGACAGCGGCACGGGCAATCGAGAGAAGCTGTCTCTGTCCCTGCGACAGATTGGCACCGTTTGCAGTCAGCATTGTGTTGTAGCCATCCGGCAGACGGGTGATGAAGTCATGGGCGTTTGCCAGCTTTGCCGCAGCAATACACTCTTCATCCGTCGCGTCCAGCTTACCATATCGGATGTTGTCCATAACGCTTCCGGTGAAGAGGTTCACGTCCTGCAGAACCACACCGAGCGAACGGCGCAAATCCGGCTTTTTGATCTTGTTGATGTTGATCCCATCGTAGCGGATCTTACCGTCCTCAATATCGTAGAAACGATTGATGAGGTTGGTAATCGTCGTTTTTCCGGCGCCGGTCGCGCCGACAAAGGCGATCTTCTGTCCCGGTTCTGCCCATAGACTGATGTCATGAAGAACAGTTTTTCCCTCTTCATAGGCGAAATCCACGTCGTAGAGCCGCACATCGCCGCAGAGCTTCGTGTAGGTCACGGTACCATCGCCGTGCGGATGCCGCCATGCCCATTCGCCTGTCCGCTCCACACTTTCGGTAAGCTCTCCGTTTTTATCCTTCTTCGCATTGACGAGCGTAACATATCCAGCATCCTGCTCCGGCTCCTCATCTATCAGAGCGAATATACGCTGTGCGCCCGCCATTGCCATAACGATGGAGGTGAACTGCTGTGCAACCTGGCTAACGTTGTTCGTGAATTGGCGGCAGATATTGAGGAACGACACGACGACGGAAATCTGGAGCGCCGCGCCAAAAGTACCGGAAATAATCCCATCTATGGAAAAATTCGGTAAACCTGCTGTGATCATGGCTCCTCCAATGATGGCGATACAGACGTACAGGAGATTACCGATGTTGTTCATAATCGGACCCATGATGTTGCCGAACCGGTTTGCGTTGACCGCGTCCTGGAAGAGCTGATCGTTGCGCACGTCGAAATCCTGCTGGCTTGCTTCCTCATGGCAGAACACCTGGACAACCTTCTGCCCGTTCATCAGCTCTTCTATATAACTCTCAACTTTACCAAGAGCCGCCTGCTGCTTCACGAAATACCGTGAACTCTTGCCGCCTATATCCCTGACCGCAAGAAGCATCAGCGTTACGCCGACAAACATGAATACCATCAGATTGATACTGTAGTAAAGCATCACACCGACGAGACAGACAAGAATCACACCGGACTGGAACAGGCTTGGCAGGCTCTGCGACACAAGCTGACGGAGGGTATCAATGTCGTTCGTATAATAGCTCATGATGTCGCCGTGTCCGTTCGTATCGAAATACTTGATCGGCAGGCTCTGCATCCTATTGAACATACGCTTACGCATCTTATCCATAAAGCCCTGTGTGACAATCGCCATTGTCCGAGAGTGGAGATACGACGCTGTCAGACCGATGAACATCGCGATCCCCATGAAAACAAGGAGCCGGATTACATCTGCTTTTACCGCGCTCCAGCTTCCAAGTTGAAGTCCGGATTCGATACAGTCGGTAATGTTTTTGAGAAATATGGACGGCAGCACGTTTGTAATCGCATTGACTGCGAGACAGGCAATCACAATGAGCAGCATCCATTTATAGTCCTTCCACAGGAGCAAAAGAAGCCGCCTCAAAAGTCCTTTATTCTCTTTTGTGAGTTTTTTCGGATTCGCAATCGGTTTATTCGGCATCAGATTTTCCTCCCTTCTCTTTTGCGTTGGCATTTGTCTGAGATTCGTATACCTCGCGGTAAATCTCATTGGTTTTCAATAGCGTTTCGTGATCTCCCACACCGTCGATATGTCCGTTGTCCATTACGACAATGAGATCCGCTTCCTCCACGGAGGAGATACGCTGGGCGATGATAATCTTTGTTGTACCTGGAATTTCATCCCGGAATGCCTTGCGGATCATCGCGTCCGTTTTCGTATCCACTGCACTGGTGGAGTCGTCGAGGATGAGGATCTTCGGCTTTTTCAGTAACGCTCGTGCGATACAAAGCCGCTGCTTCTGACCGCCGGATACATTCGCGCCGCCCTGTTCGATATAAGTGTCATACTTATCCGGGAACGATTCGATGAATTCATCCGCTTGTGCAAGCTTGCAGATCCGCTTCAGCTCTTCATCAGATGCGTTCGGATCGCCCCAGCGAAGATTCTCCTTGATTGTGCCGGAGAAAAGGACGTTTTTCTGGAGTACCACAGCGACCTCACTCCGCAGTGTTTCAAGATCATAGTCGCGCACATCCACACCGCCGACCTTCACGCTTCCCTCTGTCACGTCATAGAGGCGAGAGATGAGCTGAATGAGCGTCGATTTACTGGATCCGGTACCACCGATGATCCCGACGGTCTGTCCGGACTGGATTTGTAGATTGATGTCGGACAGCGCGTATTTATCGGCGGTCACGGCATATTTAAACTGCACATTCTCAAAGGATACGCTGCCGTCGCGTACAGTCATGACCGGGTTAGCCGGATTGCGGATCGTGCTTTCGGTATCCAGCACCTCCACAATACGACGGGCGGATTCCACCGCCATCGTCACCGTGACAAAAATCATAGAAACCATCATGAGCGACATGAGAATCTGCATGCTATAGGTCAGAAGGCTGGATAAGTTACCGACTTTCATTTCCAATCCCGCGGAGGCGATGATCCATTTCGCTGCAAAATACGGGATAATGAGCATACAGATATATATACAGGCAATCATCAACGGGTTGTTGAATGCGAGGATTTTCTCCGCTTTCGTGAAATCCGCGCATACATCCTCCGAGGTGGACGCGAATTTCCGCTTTTCGTAGTCCTCCCGCACGAAGGATTTCACCACGCGCATTCCCTTGATGTTCTCCTGAATGGATTCGTTCATCGTGTCATATTTACGGAACACGCTGCGGAACAGCGGCATAGCACGGCGGATGATAGCAAATAGACCGACCGCGAGGATCGGGATCACCAGCACGAACACAAGGCTGAGCTTTTTACCGACGTAAATCGCCATTGTCACCGCGAAAATGAGCATCAACGGCGCACGAACCGCGGTACGAATGATCATCATGAACGCGTTCTGTACGTTGGTGACGTCCGTGGTCAGACGGGTGACGAGCGATGAGGTGGATATGGCGTCGATGTTGGCAAAGCTGAAATTTTTTACCCGCGCGTAAAGATCGTGGCGCAGATTCCGGGCGAATCCGGACGATGCAGACGCGCAGAACCAGCTGGACAGCACGCCGCATCCCATCGACGCCATAGCAAGCAAAACGAGCAGTAAACCGTATCGCAGGAGCAACCCCATCTCGCAGCCGTCCTGGATCGCGTTGATGAGCTTTGCGGTCACCAACGGAATCACGCATTCGAGACTGACCTCACCGATCATACAGATCGGCGTGAGGATCGTGTCCTTTTTGTACTCCCGGATACACCGGGCAATTTTTCGGATCATAAGCATTCCTTTCTACCATGAATCTTATGGATTTTCCTTTTTTTCAAACGATTCGTCCGCAGGCAGACATGTATCCTCCACGTTTTCAGATGACGCAGTCAGATTGGTGTACACCTGATCGAGCAGGCGGTGCAGCGTGACAACCTCGTCCTCCGTCAGACTGGCGGTGGCAAGCGCGTTTGTGGCGTGAATCTGTTCGATGATCTGTTCATGAACAGCAAGGGCGCGTTCGGTCAGTATGATCTGTTTCCGGCGGTGATCCTTATCCGCTGCGTATCGGATAAAATCCTTTTGCTCCATGCGGGACAGCAATCCCGATACTGTCGGGTGACGCAAGCCGAAATCCCGTCCAATATCCCCGGCATACACAGGTGTGTCCCTGTGACGACTCAAATAACCCAGCAAAAACGCCTGCGTGGAGGTGAGGTCTAACTTTTGTATATTCCTCTCGCGGAATTGGGCGTACGCGCTGTGCAGTCGTTTGATTTTCCAGCCAACGTCCCTTTCTGGTGTTGATTCCACTCTGTATACTCCCTCCCATCTTATTAGGAAGCCGCTGAATGCAGGTTGATGCATTCAGCACGTCCTTAGAATGTATTATATGTAGCATGCTACGTTCTTATGTAGCGTGCTACATTTTATCACAAACAGTGAGAAAATGCAAGAAGCAGTCTATCCAAAAATTGCGCATATATGAGAAAAAGTATCTATACACACATACAAAAGGCACTCTCTTCGCAAAAACAAGCGCATTTCCAATATTTTCCAGCTGTATGCGTTCATACAGGAATATCCTTTTCATTTTGTGCGGATTTTATAAAAATTCCGTCGATAAGCCTTGACCTTTATGAAAAAATAGTGTATACTCAGAGCATACTGCAAGACCCAAAATACAATATTGGAGGCACAGAATATGTATCTGACACAGCTCTACCCCGTCCCCCGCTCCTACACGGAAACCGATGGCAACTATTTCTTCGGTTCACGTTTGACCATGCGGCTCTCCTTCACACCCTCCGCGATCGTTCTTGCGCGATTGACCGACCTGTGGCATCGCTTCACCTGCAACGCCTCCGCACTGACCATCGTTGCGGAAAACGGAGCCGGATTTACGGCACGGTTTGGGGACACAACTGTGCCAAACGACCCATCCGAGAAAATCCACGCAAAAGACGCGTACCGGATTTGTGTGACCCCGACAGGCGTTGCCCTGTCCGGCGGCTCGGAAAAAGCATTTCTCGACGGATTCATGCTTCTTCTGCAATGTATTACGCCGCTCTGCCTCACCACGGGCGCGGAGTCATTTTCGATCCCGTCAATGGTGGTGGAAGACAATCCGCAGGTATCGTTCCGCGCAATTCACCTGTGTGTATTTCCGGAGAGCGAACGACATACTCTGGAGAAGGCGATTCATCTCGCGGGCTTCCTCCATCTGACCCACGTGGTACTGGAATTCTGGGGAACCTTCCCCTATCGTGCCCTTTCCTCTCTCCATTGGCATGGCGGAGGCTGGTCACGTGCGGACGCAGAGATTCTTGTCCGACTGGCACAAAGTTACGGCATGGAGGTCATCCCCATGATCAACCACTTCGGACATGCCACCTCCTCTCGTTCCTCTTACGGACGACATGTGGTACTGGACACCGATCCGCGCCAGTCGTTGTTGTTTGAGCCGGACGGCTGGACATGGTGCTCCTCGAATTCGGACACATATCGACTTTTATCCGAAATGCGTGCGGAGATGATGGAACTATGCGGCGATGGGTCGTACTTCCATCTTGGCTTTGACGAGGCGTATTCATTCGCGACCTGTCCGACCTGCCGCCGCCGTGTACCGCATGAGCTGCTCGCGGAATACGCGAACCGACTGACAGAGGAGCTTACGGCAGTCGGACGGCGACCGATTCTCTGGCACGATATGTTCCTGCGTCACAACGATTTCAAGGACGAGATCGGCGTAGGTGATTCTCTCGTAGCAAACGGTGCACACAAGGATACCGCATCCGCTCTTCCCTTACTTGACCGGCGGATCATCCTTGCGGACTGGCAATACGGTTACTTCTCCGGGAAAAATCCAACCGCACCGTATCTCCGTTCCCTCGGTTTTGATGTGCTGCTCTCCCCATGGGACGATCTGCGCAACATCCGCTCCCTTGCCGCTAATGCCCGCGATACGGATGTGATGGGCGTTCTGCTCACAACCTGGCATCATCTGCCCGCGTATCTGCACAAGCTCTTTTTCGCCGCAGAATATCTCTGGCAGAACAAGCCCGTATCCGACCAGATCACGGAGCGCGCATGTCTTCTTCGCCGCCTGTATGATGCCGAGGGAGACTATCGCCGTGCAGGCTGGAACGCATTTGAGGTAGAGGGATAAGGAAACGCAATATTAAGACTGCCTTTGCACCCAAAAGTCCTTTTTTCAAGACTTATGCCACAGGTACGTCTTGAATCATGCTCATCTGTATACAAAAAGACACCCGAGACGACATTTTTCATGTTTTCTCGGGTGTTTCCATATACGGTTTCCGATTATTTTGCCGCAGGATATTCAAAACACAGACAGAGTTCCGGCTCCACGTCCTCCTCAATCGGCGGAAATCTGCCGCAGGCAGTGAGAAAATGGTTGTCCGTGTTGTCATCATTGACCATCGAGACTTCGCCGACCACACAGGAACCGCCATCCGCGAAGAAGGAATGGTACAGACCACGCGTCATGGTAATCGACTGCCCCGGAGCCAATGCGATTTTGGAGCCTGCCGGGAATGTCTGCCGCACGCCGTCCATAGATACAGTAACATCCTTGTCGGACAGTCCGCCGTTTTCATCCGGCAGCCACAGCTCCACAATCAGATTGGCGCCGGCACGGACAATGATGTCCTCCATCTTCCGGGTGTGGAAATGCATCGGTGTGACCTGCCCGGGACGGACGTACATGAGCTTTTCCGCATAGCTCTTCCCCTCCGGATCGGCAGGATCGCCGTTGCGCAGGGTGAACAGTGTCAGTCCGGTATGCAGGAAATCACCGGAGCCGAAATCCGTGATATCCCAGCCGAGCATACACCGCCGGATTTCATCGTATTCGTGACCGCGCGTACTCCATTTCACATACGGCAGATAACCGAACGGCGGCAGTGTAAAACCGGCATTTCGAAAAGCCGCCATCGTTTCCGCAAGATAAGCGTTGATCTCTGAACGTTTCATTGCAGCCGCCGATCAATAGTCGATGACGACCATCTGGTGGATGAAGAGCTTCGCCACCGTGTAATGGATCTCACCGTTTTCGTATGTATACGGGATGTCCTCGCCACTCGGTGCCAAGTAGACGCGCTTCGGAGTACGATCGGTGCGCAGCGTTACATGGACGTCGTATACCGGGAGGATGTCCTCGATGATCTCAATACCGCCGCCTCTCTTGACCGGAGATGCGTACAGAAGGTGGTTGACCAAGCGATGCTCATCAGACTGATCCATCAGCGTAACAACGCCCTGTGACGGCAAATCTGTGACGATGGTTTTTGTATCCGCAAGCAGTGCTTCAATCACACCGAGAAGCATCATTTTGGTGGTGATACTGCCTTTATTCGCGTATTCCGCAAAGATTTCCGAGGAAATATATGCGCCATCTTTGCCGACCGTCGCCGCCGGATAGGACTTCGTCTTGTCATTCGGCGTGTGCTGGTGAGAACTGAACGCAAACGTTGTCCGGTTGAAATACGGGTTTTCGCGGTGGATCAGCACCTTGGCGTCCGGCTTTGCTTCCATATCATATGCCTGCTCGTAAATCACATACGCGGAATTTCGCAGGCAGCCAATGTCGAAATCGGGCCGGAAGTACACGGGGCGAAATGCGGACACACCCTTCCACACAGCGCCAAGATCGACTGCCAATTCATCCTTTTCCGTGAACAGACAGGATGTGCCGCTTGCCAGCACCTTGCCGCCATTTGTCACGAACGCCTGTACCTTTTCCGCCATAGCGGTGTCAAGACGAATGGAATCCGGGAGAATGAGGAGCTTATATTTATCGAGCGGTTCTTCCGCATCGATGACGTCAAAAAGGTATTTACCCTCCAGCAGAATCCGTCCTGCGCCGGTATCTCCCGCTGTTCCCTGGTGATGGATCAGCTTGCTGCGCGAATAGTAGCAGTTCATCGCCTCCTGGCTGAGGATCGCCACATCCGCCACAGAAGTAACATGATCGAGCCACGGTTCCTTTTCCTCCACCTCGGCATACGCTTCCCCAATCAGCGCATAGGTTGCTTCATCCATTTTGCCAAGCGGGTGCATCTGATCGCCGACGGAGCATTTCGCGCCGTTCGCCACACAGAGTGCTTCCTCATATCGGAGTGCCATCGGGTGCTTGAAGCCGCCGAACTCGCCCCAGGTGGTATGGAATTTGCCTGTCATACCGAGGAAATCCTTGCCAAGTGTGCGGGAATACGCAGCGGACAGCGGAAAATGGTCATATCCCCATCCGCCGGTCGGCAGAGACTCTAACTCCAGATGCGTATCCACATCGGCAAGATCCCGGCGACCGCGGCGAATGTGACCGCTGTTGTGGAACACCGGCAGTCCCGGTTTGATTTTATCGACCGTTTCGCGTACCCGCTTGGTGTAGTTGGCGTATACGCGCTCGCCCAGTTCCGCGATGTTCGCTTCATTGTAGGGATCCTTACCCTCGTCGAGCAAGGTCTTGATGCAGTTCTGGCAGTAGCAGGTACGCACGCCCACGATGTCAAGGAAGATGCCATCGCAGTCGTAATTGCGAACCACTTCTTCAATCTGGGCTAGGAGGTAGTCGAGATATGGCGAATTCATGCAGAATTCGTGGTAGCCGGGATGATTCCAGCCTACCGCGTCTGACGGATCGCTTCTGCGCAGCCATTCCGGGTGGCGGCGCGCCATTTTTTCGTCAAATCCCGCAGAGAGATATACCGGCGTTTTGACGCCAATCTCATGTGCGGCTTCGATTTCGGCGCCGAGCAAATCAAAGGATAGACCAGGATGCATCTCATTTGCCTTGCTTGGATGATATGCCCAGCCATGGTGGCATTTCGAGAATACGGTGATGGAATTGACGTGTCCGAGCTTCAGAGCCGACTGAAACTGCTCCTTGGAAAATTCACTGCCGATGCCGTCGATTTTTTCGCTCGTGTGGAAGTCAAGATGGATCTGCCTGAAATTCATAAGTTGCACTTTCCTTTCTGTGGTCAGAAATATTCGATGTTGATACGCAAGGTTCTGTCATGCTGCGCATTTGGAAATAGTATAACACAATCACGCACAAAATGCAACAAAATTCTTACCGTACATGTGGTTTTTTTGTTCATGGGTGTGCCATAGCGGCTTTTCAGGAACTGTCCAACGCGTCGTACGCTCTTTCCGTTCCATTTTCCGAACAGATAGGCGAATATCCGCCCCGGCGAAAACAAGCTGTGTGAAAAACACAGGGCAAAGAGCAGTATAGCAAAACGAAACAGACGCAAAAATCCCCCATATGCAGTATGCGCCATTCGATTTCCCATTATACTGGCAACCGACTACGATGCCGGCTCTTCTGTCCGATCCAACTTATGAAAGAATCCCATATCGCACCATGCGCGGTACCATATGGGATCCTCGTATTCTCCTGAAATATGCTGAGCCATTCCCCTTCCAGCAATTCTGCCGATGCTTTGTACTCCGTTATTCGTCGTCCTCCGGCAGCGGCGGCAGCTTTTCAAATTCCTCCGGGCGGAACAGCCAGTCGTAACAGCGGACAATGTGCGGCGTTGCTCCCTTATACCACTTCAAATCCTCCAGTTCTCTTCCTTCCAAGCCGTCCATGAACCACTTGAGTGGTGTCCAGGTTGTTTCCATCACGCCTAGGATATTGCCGCCATCGTGTTCCTTCGCGTAATCGAGGAACAGTTTTGCATTCTCCGCCACATTGAATGGGCAGAGATAGATCTGGAAACCAGCTTTCGCGAAAATTTCCACCGATGGAAAGCGTGGCCAATTATAGTAGTGCCAATCTGTAATGATGATGGAGCGGTCGAGGGTTTTGATTGCCGTATCGGTACCGTTGCTGCTTGCGTCCCACGGACCGTGCCCGCATTCTCCGCTGTTGAGAAGCCGGTCGCCCCACATCATCGGGGTAATTCCCTTTTCCTTGAGATGCGCCGCCAGACGGTTGTACCAGTTCGCGTACATCTCGCCCTTGTCATGTCCCTTACAGCGGTCGCATTCACCAATGTAGAACACCTCATCGCCGCCCATATGGAACCATTCCGGCTGAAACGCATCAATGAGTTCATCCATGAGATCGGTGATGACCTCGTAGAGTCCGGGGGCATTCGGGCAGAGGGAGTAGCAGTATTCCGGTTCTTCAGAGGTTGGCGTTTCCGAAAATTCCGGATGGGCGCGCAAGAGTCCGTCCGCTTCCTTGTAGTCCTGCACCGTCTGATGACCAAGCAGATTCATATTGGGTACGAGACGAATGCCATGCTTGCGGCAGGTTTCGGCCATCTTCCGGCAATCCGAGCGGGAGAGCGGATAATCGCCGCGGCATTCTGGGTGGGAAGTAAATTCGTAATTGTAGCGCACGATCATCATAATGGTATCGATGCCGTCCGGTACCAACTCTTTTTCGATGAACGTGCAGAACCGCTCCACCTCATCCGGGTGGGGTGCGAAAATGTTAAGTGCTTTCGATTTCCAAGGGTAATCAGAAAATGCCATAATGTTTTTGCCTTTCTATATATGGTTTATGCTTCCTTCTTGTCGCGCGCTGCTTCCTCTGCGACCAAGTTGTTTGCCCAGAAGCCGGAGCGGAGCAGGGGGATAGAGATGATGAGCTTGATGATGTCCGAGAAATGAACAATAAAGAAGATTATGCACACGTCGAGGGAGGTATACCGACACAGTACCAGGGATAGAGATGCAGTGACAACCCAAGTGTACACGGAATCAAAGAAGAAGGTGACAAGCGTTTTGCCACCGGATCGGATGGTGAAATACGCAACATGAACATACGCGGAAATCGGCATGGTCAGCCCCATGATCCGCAGAAAATCCGCCGCCAGGGAACGCACCTCCGGCTCCGTTTTGTACAGCATCGGGATCAGGCTCGCCGTTGCGACGATGAGTGCGCCAATAGCGATGTGCAGTACAAGATTGGCAAAAATGAGCTTGCGGTCAATATCCTTTGCTCCTTCTATATCTCCTGCACCGAGCTTTTGCCCAACCAGGATCGATACTGCAGAACCCATCGCGAACATGATCACGCAGAATAGATTCCACGCCGTGGTCGCGATGTTCATGGCGGCAACGACGGTCAGGCCGCGTGAGGAATAGTTGGCGTTCACAAAAGTCGTGCCGAGGGACCATAGGAGCTCATTGATCATAAGCGGCGCACCGGTGACAACAATCCGCCTGACCAGCTCCACCGGTACGTGCACACTTTGGAACGCCCCCTCAATGAAGTGAAATCTGGCGTGTCCGTGGTGCGTAATCCACATGATGTAGCCCATTTCCAAAAAACGCGCGATCACAGTCGCAAGGGCGGCACCGGCGACCCCCATCGCGGGGCAGCCAAACTTCCCATAGATGAAAATATAGTTGAGGACAAGATTGGTGAGTATGGCGATCACAGAGGCGATCATCGGCGAGACAGTCTCCCCCATTTCGCGGAGCAATCCGGAATAGACCTGCACCACCATAAACGGGATAAGCCCACACACGGCGATTTTCAGATACGCCATACCATACTCCACAGTCAACGCAATATCGGCAGGATCGTTTGCTTCACTCTTCATAAAGAGCATCGCGAGCGTATCACCGAAAAACCACAGAATCCCAATAGCGATCACTGATACCACGCCGCCAAAGAGAAGCCGAAACCGGAAGGTATCACGCATTCCCTTCCAGTCGCCGGTTCCGAAAAACTGCGCACCGAAAATGGATGCCCCGGACAATCCGCCGAAGATGGTCAGGTTATATACGAAAATAAGCTGGTTCATGATCGACACGCTGCTCATCGGAATTGTTCCGAGTCTGCCGACCATGAGGTTGTCGAGCAGGGACACAAAATTCGTAATCCCCTGCTGGATGATAAGTGGGATAGCAAGAGCGATCAACGCAGTATAGAACGCCTTATCCCCGATGTATTTTTTGCGAAAGTTCATTGTCATTCTTTCCTTATGATGTAAAATCCGGGACAGGGCGTGCCGCATTTATTTCTCCGCGATCTGAAAGCCGAAGAAATTCTTCGTATTGTTGTAGCAGATGTCGCAGACAAGCTGTGCAAGTGTCTCCCAATCGTCTGGATACAGTCCGTCCTCTACCCATTCGCCGATCACGCTGCATAGGATTCGGCGGAAGTATTCGTGGCGCGGATAGGAGGTGAAGCTGCGGGAGTCGGTGAGCATCCCGAGAAATTTGCCGAACACGGACAGGTTTGCAAGCTGCTTCATCTGCGCACGCATACCGTCGATGGTATCATTGAACCACCATGCGGATCCCTGCATCACTTTTGGGAAACCTTCACCGGAGGTCTGGAAGCATCCGATCATGGAACCGATGGCAGCGTTCTGCGTGGGATCGATGGAGTAAAGAATGGTACGCGGCAGTCCCTCTCCCGATTCCATACTGTCAAGCAGAGCGATGATAGAGGAGATGTCGTTCGTTCCGATTGTATCAAAACCGGTATCCGGACCGATCTTCCTGTACATATTGGTATTTGCGTTCCGGTATACGCCCATGTGGAACTGCATCACCCAGCCCTGACGCGCGTATTCGGCGGCGAGGAACTGGAGCATCCCTGTCTTAAACACGGAAAGCATCTCCGGCGTCACATCCGCGCCGTCGCTCTGCAGCGCAGTCTCCATTGCCTTTTCCACAGCATACGGATTCGGCGCGACAAACATCGGATATTCGTCCAGTCCATGGTCCGCGGTACGGCATCCCAAAGACGCAAAATAGTTGATGCGTTTTTTCAGTGCTTCCTTCAAGCTGGCAACATTCTTGATCTCCACGCCGGCAGCAGCACCAAGCCTATCGTAATATGCACGCAGACCGGGCTTATTGATATTGAAACATTTGTCCGGTCGGAACGCAGGATATACAGCGGTGGCAAAACTGTCGTCGGCTGCCAATTGCTTGTGGTATTCGAGGGAATCCGCCGGATCATCCGTGGTACAGAGAACATCCACATGGCTTTTTTTGATAAGATTGCGCACGGACATATCGGGAGAAGCAAGCCGTTTTGCGGTCAGGTTCCAGATTTCGTCACAGGTATCCGGTCCTAGGATCAGGTCGCAGTCAAAAAACCGCTTCAGTTCGAGGTGCGTCCAGTGGTAAAGCGGATTGCCAATAAGCAAGGGCATCACAGCCGCATAGGCGCGGAATTTTTCGTAATCGGACGCATCCCCGGTGATATATTTTTCTTCAATACCGGCACTGCGGATAGCTCTCCATTTGTAATGGTCTCCGCCGAGCCACAGTTCTGTCAGATTCTCGTACTGCTTGTCCTCCGC
>CAVIKO010000008.1:32818-50068 GCA_963643035.1 bacterium | reverse complement strand
CGGCACGTGGCAGTGGTAGTCGATGATCGGAAGTTTGGCGGCATAGGTGTGGTAGAGAATCTTTGCCGTCTCGTTGTTCAGAAGAAAATTCTTTCCCATAAATGTTTTCATGGATTCATTCATCCTTTCATATCAAAAGAAAGCCGTATATGCGGGGCGTCCTTAAAAAATGGCGTGCCGCCATTCGTTTTTTTTGGAAACAGCGGCAAATATACATGGTATCATAATACAACATATCGCGCGCTTTGTCAATAGCATATCCGGTAAAATTCGCGCACATGACACCGTGATTCTATAAAAATGTAAATTTTGCGCGATACCCCTTGTTCTCTACAGCTTGATATGCTATAATATTCTAGTATAATTATCGTGTGTACCTGTTTCCGTATGCAAACGGGGACAGATTTCCTATACAGATACGGAAAGGGGCTACCCTATGGCGGAAACAAACAACATCATTGATACCTCCGACATCAGTTTATTATATCCGGACGCGGACAGTCTGCGCAGGCATTCTATCGGTGAGGAACTGGCTCATCTGACCTCCCAAACCGCAGAGCAGCTGGAGCTTTACTACCTGATGGATCTGAAAACGTGTGATTTCGGCTCGTTTTACACGGCAGATCCCGAAGTGATCCTCTATCGTCAGAGTACGTTTGCCGACATGATGGAAAATCCGGAGTTATCCCACATTCTCACGAAAATGATCCCGCTGCTCAACGACATCACGGAACTGAGGCGGATGGGTGCGGAATCGGCGGCATCCACAGAAGCATATTTATACAGCATCACCGAGGTGGAAATCTACACCTCCCTGCTTGATCTTTTAAAAAACAACCTCCTGCCGCTTGCGACGAAATTCAAGAGCGTCGCATTCCGTCGATTTGCCGAGCGGATCAACGTGCTGACCGCCAGCGAATACTATCGCGATTTGAACGAACGGCTGACGGAGCTGACTTCCCGTGTGCGCGAGATCAAATCGATCACCATCGGCGTGAATCTCGATTCTCAGCTGCGCGCAGACAAGGCGGGCGTTCTGTCGATGAACAACGAACCGTTCAAATCGGGAGAACTGCTCGACAAGATGCTCCGGCTCGACTTTAAATCGGACGAAATGACCTGTATCGCACCGCTCATTCCCTTCCGCAAGGGACAGGCGGACAACCAGCAGCTCGCCCTCGCAAACGCCTTCAACGGTGCCATCAATGATGTGTTCCGCTCCTCCATCCGTGCATGGAAAAAGGTCATCCAAATGTATGTGCTGGAAAACACGGACTTTCTCATTCGCATGATGCCGGAGATTGAGTTTGTGACCAAGGCGACAGAGCTTCTTGTGAAGCTCAAAAATAAAGGCTGCAGCCTTGTCTCTCCTGTAATCGCGCCGATGGCGGAGAAAAAATTCACAGCAAAGGCACTGTGCAATCCCATCGTCGCCGCCAAGCTCGACACGCCTGTGATCCCGAACGATTTCACCTTTGACGAGGATGGCATGATTTACGTACTGACCGGACCGAACCGCGGCGGCAAATCCGTTATTACCTGTGCGGTCGGCATCGCATTTGTCATGGCGCAGCTTGGACTCCCGGTATGTGCGGACGAATGCGTTATCAGCCCGTGCGACCAGATCTTCACCCATTTCCCGACTGGCAGCGAAGACACTATCGACAAAGGACGGCTGGGTGAGGAATGCTCCCGGCTCGGTGCGATTTTTGAAGAGGTCACGGAGGACAGCCTGGTACTGCTCGACGAATCCCTCTCCTCCACCGGCTCGTTTGAAGGCGCGTACATCGCCTCCGAAGTATTGCAAGGTTTTTCAATGGTTCGCTGCCGCGGGATCTTCTCTACTCACCTACACGATCTTGCCGCCAGTGTGGACGAGATCAACGCGACGTGTGTACCCAAAGGCGGCGTAAAGATCGACAATCTCGTCGCAGCGATCGACAAAGGCAGCCGCAGTTTCAAGATCCTGCGCGCACGTCCGGATGGCAAAAGCTATGCGCGTGACATTGCGGAAAAGTACGGACTCAGCCTCGAACACATTCTCTCGCGCGTCCAGAAAAACGGCGGCAATTGACCGTTCCAAAGAAAGCCGTTTCCCAAGGAAAACCGCTGATGCGAGGTTGCTTTTACATCAAAAGCCATCCATACGGGTGTTTTGTTACGAACAATATTCCGATAGATTCAGCACATTTCCATGAAAACGCAAACAGAAAACTGGAGGAACCTATGACCGAAATTCTGAAACTGATCGAAAACGATTCCCGTCTGACACCGGAGAAAATCGCGCTGATGCTCGACAAAGAAGTCGGCGACATTAAAAACATGATCGCGAAATATGAGCATGACGGCGTAATCCTCGGCTACAAAACCCTCATTGACTGGGACAAGACCGAAAAGGAGCACGTCTCCGCCTTGATTGAGTTGAAAATCACACCGCAGAGAGATCGCGGCTACGACCATGTGGCGCAAAAAATCTACAATTATCCGGAAGTGGAGAGCCTCTACCTCATGTCCGGCAGTTTTGATCTTGCCGTGCTGATCGAGGGAAAAACAATGCGCGAGGTTGCACTCTTTGTCGCGGAAAAGCTCGCCACCATCGAGGATGTGACGTCGACCGCTACCCATTTCGTACTGCGGAAATACAAGGATAAAGGCGTGATTTTCGGCGCGATCCCGGTGGATGAGAGAGGAAATATTGTCTGATGGAATACGCGAAAATCCTTTCCGCTAATGTACAGGACATCAAGCCCTCCGGTATTCGTAAATTCTTTGATATGCTCTCTGGCATGGACGATGTGGTCGGGCTTACGGTCGGCGAACCGGACTTTGTCACGCCATGGCACATTCGCGTCGCCGGAATTGAAAGTCTGGAGAAGGGCAAAACGTACTATACTGCTAACGCCGGACTTTCCGATCTGCGCCGGGAGATCGCCGCGTATCTCGAACGCCGATTTGATCTGCACTACGATCCCGCGACAGAAATTGTCGTGACCGTCGGCGGCAGTGAGGCAATCGACCTGACCATGCGCGCACTCCTCGAGCCGGGCGACGAGGTGATTGTTCCGCAACCCGCTTTCGTGTGCTATGGCCCGATTGCGGAACTGGCCCACGGCAAGCCCGTATTCATCCAAACGCGCGAGGAGGATGATTTCAAGCTCACCGCCGACGCGCTCCGAGCTGCCATCACCGACAAGACAAAGCTGCTCGTCCTGCCCTTCCCCAACAATCCGACCGGAGCTATTATGACCCGCGAGGATCTCTGTGCGATCGCCGAGGTGCTTGCAGACACGAACATCATGGTGCTGTCCGACGAAATCTACGGCGAGCTGACCTACACCGGACACCACGTGTCCCCGGCGAACATTCCCGGAATGCGTGAGCGGACGATCGTCACAAGCGGCTTTTCAAAATCCTATGCAATGACAGGATGGCGACTTGGCTATCTGACTGCCCCGGCACCGCTTGCAAAACAGATGCTGAAAATCCACCAGTACGCTATCATGAGCGCACCGACGACCTCCCAGTTTGCCGCCATTGAGGCTCTGCACAACGGTGATGAAGACATCGCAATGATGAAAGCAGAATACAATCGCCGCCGTCGCTTCCTCGTAAATGGTCTGCATGGGCTCGGCATTGAATGCTTTGATCCTGAAGGCTCCTTCTATGTATTCCCGAACATCAAGCCGTTTGGTATGACAAGCGAGGCGTTCTGCGAAAAGCTCTTATACGATTATAAGCTGGCTGTCGTACCCGGGTCGGCGTTTGGCGACTGCGGCGAGGGATATGTGCGCATATCCTATGCCTATTCCGTCGAGCATATTTCGAAAGCTCTCGACCGTCTCGAACGGTTCATTGCCGAGCATCCGATTGAGAAATAACACATGCGGCATAAAACAGAGCGGAGATCCCGTTTTCAGACGGGAACTCCGCTTTTTCCTGTTATTTTTTACGTTTACCCTGGTATCCTCGAATCTCTTCCGGACCGTAGAAATACTCGATGCCGCCGCGGCACCGTTTCAAATAATCGAGAGACGTGACCTGCGCCGTCCACTCCATATCGTCAAAGTGTACGGGATCGTGGTAGCCCTCTATATCGCACGCACCGACAAAGCCGTTCTGGAGCAGAATCGTAAAAATATCCGACCAGTTGGTATCACCGAAGCCCGGCGTCCGATTCCAGCAATACGGATGACTGGTATGGATGCCGTGTTCACGGATCACATCCCACGCGACGGTACCGTCCTTGCCATGAATATGCACAACGCGCTTTGCGTAATGTCTGAGTTGCATGACGGGATCGGCAAGCCCCTCGATAGCATGGCACGGTTCCCACTCTAGGCCAAGCGCACCGCTTGGCACCGCTTCAAACATCAGATCCCACGCATCCGGACAGTAGGCGATATTGTGGCTGCCTCCCCACCATCCGCCGCCGCAGCCTTCAAAACCAATCTTTACGCCGCGCTCCTCTGCCAGAGCTGCGATCGGCTCCCAGACGGTGCGAAACTCCTGAATCGTATCGGGAATCGATTTTGCAGGATTGCCGCCTGCGAACGCACCGATCACATGGCATTGGAGTGTGGACAAATTCCGGACCAGTTTTGTGAGTCCGTCTCTGTCCGCTTCACTCTGGAGTGGGTTGCGGTAATAACCGACCGCGGAAATCTCTCTACCGTCCAGCATCGGGAGGATTTCGTCGGCAAGCGCTGCAAAGTCCAGCTTTTCCATATCCACACCCGCAAAATCCAACTCGTAGGATTCAAAACCTTTTTTGTTGAGCATGGGGATGGCTTTTTTCGCCTGCATCACAGGAATGAGGGTTCCGATCTTGATGTCAAACATGGTGTTTCTCCTTCATCCAAATAAAACCATGGGAGGGTAAGCGGTGCTTCCCTCCCACATTGTTATTTATGCACATCAACCTACGGCATATTCGTCAAACGCTTTGAATACCTTCTCCATCGTCTTTTCGTAGGAGGCAAAATTCTTTTCGTAATACGAGGTGATGTCTTTCGATTTCTGTTCCATCATGTACTGAATCCAGAACACACAGCCCCAGCCGCCGTACACATAGCCGAAATCGAACACACGGGACTGCACGATAGCATCGAGCATTTCGACAGACTGCTCATCGCGGGCACCTTTGAACTTCAGCGCGACATCATAATAGGCGGGAACCACCTGTTTCCAGCTTTCGGCGCACAGTGCTTCGGAGATGGTGCCGACAAATTCCGGATCGCCGATAGACTTCAAAACAGCAAGTCCCTCATGACCGCCGTCCACGCTCGTATAGTAATTTTCCTGTTCCTCATTCCACTTCGGATACGGAATAATACCATAGTCAAATTCCACATCACGGAAGCTTTCCACCGCCCAGCCAATCAGACCGTTGCAGAACAGTGTGTTGCCTTCGGCGTAAATATCTACATTGTACTGATTCCCATGCTTATCTTTATCAAAGATAACATAGTCCGTCTCATAATACATATTGTAGAGCTTTTCCACAATCGACACAAGCTTCTCATCATAGTAATCCAGCTTGTAGGTATAGTCAGGCTGCTGTGTAGCAATCTTCTTTCCGAATGCCCAAAGATAGGTATTGACATTGCTCTTGCAGTCTGTAGTCATCGCGTAGCGGTCGCTATCCGAACGTGTTCCGTCACCGTCCAAATCCGTATAGACACCGTCACACAGTTCATACAGCTTATCAATCGTCCACTTTCCCTCATTTACGATTTCGTACATATCCGGAAGAGAATACTCCTCTGCCATATCTTTGTTGTAAAACATACAATATGTTTCTACCAAAGCGGACAGCGCAAAGTCGCCAATAGCAATGAACGCCTTATCCTTGTAGCGCAGGTCATCCTCCGTAGATGACGACCACCACGGTTTCGAGAAATCAACATGCGGCAGATCATACCAGTTATACATAATGTCATTGACAGCCGCCATGCCCAAATAGATGATATGCCCCGACATCATCTGGAAGGAATCATCACCGGAAAGCACAACATTCTGTGCCTGTGACGTGAAGCTGTCTTCACTATAAGTGACACAGTCCAAGAGGATATTGAACCGTTCCTCTATATTTTTGTTTCGTGTGTAAATGGCATCATTGACACCCTCGCCAGTCAGTTCATCCGCTAAGATGTAATCAAAGCCATCGTCACCGATGATGGAAAAAGTTGCCCCGCCAAAATCCGCCTCGGGAAGTTCATCCGATACAGAAAGACGTGCCTCCAGAGAGTCCGTTTCTGCCTCTGTTTGTGTTGTGGATTCTACAGCAGTTTCCTGTGTGGTTTCCTTCTGTGTTTCATTACCGGCTCCACACGACGCGACAGTCGGCAGAAGCAGCGCAATGATGAGCAGAACCAAGATGCTTTTTTTCATGAGTAAGCTCCTTTCGGTTACATATGTAATTACACATATAATTTGTGTCTATAGTATACCACAGATTGTACGTTTTGTCAATGGAGCATTCCGCGATATACACCGGGATGAGAATTTTCTATCACAACCGCGCCACAGCACTTTCGATAAAAATCGACCGGTCCCGCATCCCCGATAATGGCGTAGCCGTACCCCTCGTCGTGCATGGCGTGGAGACAACGAAGCAGCAGTGCCTGACCGATTCCCTGCCCGCGTTCCTTTTCATCGACCCCTGTCGGACCAAAAAATCCCTTGACCGTCGCATCGTAGCAGGCAAAGCCGAGCATCTCACCATGTACCTCACCGTTTTCATCGGTCGTTTCCCGGACGGCGACAAAGACGCTCTTGGGACTGCGGAAAAAAGCGTTCTCCGTCTCTCCCGCCCATCCTGCGCCGAAATGCTTCCGGATCCATTCGATCACGGCGTAATTCTCGGGACCGATCGGCGGGCGGATGACGATGTTTTTTTCTGCCAGTTTCTCCGTCAGTGGAGAAAGAGCAGGCAGTTCATAGAGTTTTACCAGTAAATCCGGCATGATACTCCTCCGATATTATACAATAAAATAGGTTTCGTTTGTACAGCCGATTTCGCGTTCTCTGCCCTACTAGATCGTATGGCTCTCCATTGTGCGACATGGTAAACATATTTGCGAAAACGGATGGTTCATCTTTGGAAATCCAGAAAACGCTTTTCCATAGTATACCAAAAAAACACACTTTGTGCAAGAGGTATTGGAGATTTTTACGCAAAAAATCTTATCCCGGCGATTGTCTCACCCGTTTCTTTCAAGCGGAGACGCTAAAGCTCTATTTTTTTGCTGGAAGGCCAAAATATATGGTACAAAACAGCCACAATCCGCTGCATATCAAAATATGCGATCAATCCTTGCCGGATACTTGACATTTTCACCAAAGTATGCTATACTGCTCATGGAAAATCAATGCAAAAACGGCGCCTTTTCCAATAGATTTCTGATGTCGGGATCCTATACAGCAGCACGATAGAAAACAAAGAAAGGCAGCACAGCATGGATACAGCAAGAAAAGAATGGATCCCCGAATGGGCGTTGCGTCCCATTTGGGAAGGAGATACCGCCGCGCACGAGACGGTTATGTTTCTCAGTGACAGAGAATCCGCAAGGCTTCTCTATCCGGCGGACGAGATTTTATCAGTCATTTCCGCGGATCAGAAAACGGAATATGTGTGCGGAAAGGATTATGCGCTTGCGGACGGCTGCCTGCAACGGCTGCCTGGTTCTGCAATCCCGGCGTTCCCGATCGAAGAATACTATCCGGCAGCGCATAAGGACGGTGCAGATTTCGGCTGTACGGTGGAGGGACATCCGTATCTGAGATATGGCGAGGCAGACACCTTCGCACGCTGGCAGATCGACGTGACCTACCGTCATCACGGCGCATGGAAAGGAACGCTCCCCGCCGGATGCAGACAGAACTTCGCGGAATTCCATCAGAAAATGACATCCGGCGCACCTGCGACCATCGTGTTCTACGGCGACAGCATCACGACCGGCGCCACTTCGTCTATCACCTACAGCAAAGAGCCGTTTATGGCATCGTTCCCGCACATGATTACCGAGGAAATTGCAAAATTCTACGGTTACACGGTGGAATATCTGCGCGAACCGTATGAGGAGTCAGCAAGAGAAGCTTCCGGCAAGGATCACACGCTCCGATTCTACAACACAGCAGTCGGTGGAATGGATTCCCGGTGGGGCGACGAACACGTAGAGGAACTGGTCAATGTATACGCGCCGGATCTGGCAGTCTACGCTTTTGGAATGAATGACGGTTGGAAATCTGCGGAGGAATTCATGACTCTGACCAAAAGTGCTGTCAGTAAAATCCGCCGGGCATATCCGGAATGCGGGATCTGTCTCGTTTCGACAATGCTGCCTCACTTCCGCGCTGCCGGCTTCTTCGGACACCAGCCCGAGTACGAACCGTATATGTTCGATTACGCGGCATCGGACGACCGTATGGCAGTCGCGCCGATGACCTCTGTCCACCAAACGCTCCTGCGACGGAAGGAATTCTACGACATGACCGGCAACAATGTCAACCATTGCAACGACTACCTCGCACGCGTGTATGCCATGACAATTCTACATACCATCATGGTCGCTTTCTAAAGAAACGCTACTATAAGTGCTGATTTAAAACACAATCGATTTCTCATTTTTCTACAATTCCACATATACTAAGGAGATTACAGCATGAAACGGATTTGCGACAAGGAACTGCTCGTCGGCGCGGATTTTGCCGGATACCCTCTGAAGGAAGCTGTTTGCGCCCATCTGCGTGCGAAAGGCTGGAAAATAACGGACATCGGGGTGAAGGCGGATTCCGATCCGAACGACACCGATCTGATGTTCCACCGTGTCGGTTTGCGCATCGGCTCAATGATCGCGGAAGGAGAATTTGAAAGAGCATTCGCGTTCTGCGGTACCGGAATGGGCATCCACATCGCGGCTAGCAAGTGTCCGCACGTACATGCAGGTGTGGTTGAGAGCGTTCCAGCTGCGTTGCGGGCAATCACAGGCAACGGCGTGAATGTACTGGCGATGGGTGCGTTCTACGTAGCTCCGCAAATGGGCTGTGATATTGCGGACGCGTATCTCAGCGCGTCCCTTGGCAGCGGCTACGAATGGTGGAAGAACTTCTACGAATTCCACAAGCTGGCGATTGACGAACTGGAGGCGTTTGATTATGATACCTACAAGAAAAACGGCTTCCATGTTACGAAGCTCGGCGATTATCCACTGAAGTTGGAAGTCAAGCCCGACTGAGGTCGCCCGACTGAGGTCGCCCGACTGAGGTCGCCCGACTGACTGAAGATGCAAAGGAAGTGCAAGAAGAGAGCCATTCTATACAGATGACTCTCTTCTTTACTGTGCAAATTTGCTTTTAACGGTGTTGAAATTCGTTTTTCCCTTGACTTTCGCAGAGTTTGTGGTACAATGTGTCATATGACATCGAAAGAAGGACGACTGCTTTATGAACACAATCAAGCGTATGGTATACCTCGCGAAACCGTGGTGGCGGGAGATTGGCGTGACCATCCTTGCCCTTGTCGCTGCGTCGTTTCTCAGTCTTGTAACGCCGGAGGCAGTACGGCGGCTGACCGCTCTGCTCGCCGCGCCGGAAAACCTGACCTACCGCACGATCCTCACTTATGTCGGGATCATGATCGGCGCGTATCTCCTCCGCGGCGTATGTCGGTTTCTCTCCATGTGGCAGGCACACGTTGCGGCATGGAATTTTGTCGCCGATCTGACCCGCATCTGCTATGATAAGCTCCAGACCCTCTCGATGCGGTATTTTTCCGATAAGCAAACCGGAGAGATCATGTCCCGGATGATCAACGATACACGGCAGATGGAGCTGCTCATCGCCCATTCCCTGCCCGATATGGCGACCAACATCATGGTGATCGTTGGCGTGTGCGTGATGATTTTCCGGATCAACTGGCGGCTCGCGCTCTTCACACTTCTCCCGGTACCGATCATTCTTCTCCTGTCGCGCCTCTTTATCACAAAGGTCGCGCCGCTTTTCAAGATCAACCAAGAGGTGCTTGCCGGATTGAACGCCAACACGCAGGACAATCTGTCCGGAATGAAGGAAATTCAGGCGTTCGGCAAGGAAGGCGCGGAATCTCTACGGATGCGCAACTACTGCAAGAAATATGCGTTTGTGAACATTCGCGCCAATTTCTACAACGCGATGTACCATCCGACCGTGGAATTCATGACATCCATCGGCACCGTGATTGTCATGGGTGTCGGCGGCGTTCTGGCGATGCACGGCTCCATGGATACAGCGGACATAGTCGGTTTTTTCATGTACCTCTCCCTCTTCTATACTCCGCTGTCCACACTGGCGCGTCTCGCGGAGGACATTCAGGTATCCAACGCCTGTGCAGTTCGGGTACTGGAGCTGCTTGACACGGATAGTGATGTCAAGGAGGAACCGAACGCGGCTATACTCCCACGCGGAAATGGCGAAGTGACGTTCTCCCATGTGACCTTTGGCTACGATCCCGCAGTCAAGGTACTCGATGATGTGAGCTTCACCTGTAAACCGGGACAGATGATTGCGCTGGTCGGTGCAACAGGCGAGGGAAAGACGACAATCATTTCCCTGCTCGAACGATTCTACGATCCGCTCTCCGGCACAATCTTTCTGGACGGAAACGACATCCGCAAAGCCACATTCCATTCTCTACGCGACAATCTGTCGATCGTACTGCAGGATGTGTTTCTCTTCAACGGCACCGTGTACGAGAACATCGCATATGGTGCGGAAAACGTATCGGAATCGGAGGTGTATGCAGCGGCGAAGGTGGCGTGTGCGGATGAGTTTATCCGGGCAATGCCGGAGGGATACAATACAAAAATCGGTGAACGAGGAGTGCGGTTGTCCGGCGGTCAGAAGCAGCGGATCGCCATCGCACGCGCTGTACTGCGGAATACCCCGGTGTTGATCCTTGATGAAGCGACCTCTGCAGTGGACAACGAAACGGAAGCGCAGATCCAAAAAGCGATCGAGAATTTGGCAGGAAAACACACTCTCATCGTGATCGCGCATCGCCTGACGACCATCATGAAGGCAGACAACATCCTCGTATTGAAGAACGGCAAAATCGCGGAATCCGGAACCCATACCGCGCTTATGGCAAAGGGCGGACTGTACCACGATATGTGCAGCGTGAACCAAAGCAAAATCGGCTTATGAACAAACGGAGAGGCAGCTCACTTTGCTGTAGTGCCTCTCCGTTTGTTCTGTGTTCATACGCTATACGTTTGTCCCTTATCGATGATCCGGGTACACGCCTTGGAAGTGATCAAGTACACAAGGACATAGAACACGGTAAATATCGCAAATCTGACCAACAGTGTGGTGAAGAACATGGTTTCTGAGCCATAGGTCATCATTTTGGCCTGATGCGCTTATGTGGAAAAAATATGCACTGTTTTCCCGATTCTCCCGTTCTTGTGCTACTTCCCGATCCCGTTCTTTCTTACGCAAACCGACAAACAACGCCTGATATGCCGCCTTCCTGCCATACCGCACTGGAACCCAGCGAGACATATTCCTCCCGCATGACATAGGACACATCCTAATATCAACGGTGATACGAAAATTCGCAACAGTCAGGATACACACTGGCAGAAGCAGTGCGAGAAAGAACGCATATTCAATGGTGGTAGCAAATGGATACCGGCACGTTCGGATCGTCCTACACAATGAATATTCGATAGATCATTTTTCCCTCTTTCACAACAAAAAAGGAACCGCCAAATAGGATTCCCTTTTTGTGTATTGTTACTGTCGGTTTTCCGTATACTGTACTTCCCCATTCTCATACAAATCAGCAAGCGTCACGTCTCCGGAATACTGGATGGTACGGTCGGTGATGTACAGCAAATGGAGTGCCGGATCGAGCATAGACAGAACATCTGGATTCCAACTCTCCGGAGATGTGGCAAAGTGCGGCAAAAGCTCTGAAAGAATATCGCTACACGAGAGCGATCTCGAATAGCCGAGCAGCGTATCCGTGGCAGTGCGTGCAACTCCGTCTGACAGACATGCGTATGACGTTCGGATCTCTCCTGTGGTCATTGTATAATAATGTAGGCAGTCCATATCATTGAGCGGATAGGCGCGCAGATAACAGATCGCCATCGGTCCGGTATAGCGCATGGTACATACCGGATACAGCGTTCCGTTTTCCATATGGTAAACCGGCTGCGTGTATTCCTCTGCGGAGAGATCAAGGCTCCGACTATATCCATCGTAGCTCGACAATACTCCGTGCGTGAATCCGGCATCGGTGATCTCCTCCGCTAGATAATCGATGATAAACGCGTTTTTCAGATAGAAGAAATCGACATAGGTTTCCAACCCGTATTCCTCGGCAAACGCAGCATATTCATCCGAAATCGTCAGGCATACAACGTTGTCCTCGTAAAACGTGATGGAAATCGAATCGGAATTCGAGGCAAATCGGGCAATCTCTGCCACATACGCCGCTTCCTCCGGATTTTGCAACGGATCAAAGGGATAGATCTGGCTGTCGTCCGTACATCCAAACAGATTTGCTTCGTCCATGTACACCGGGGCTAAAAACAGGTAACGGATGTTGTCACCAAATGACCGGAGCGCTTTGTACAGAAGCGGATCGATCGTGACTTTCTCGCCGATGTGTTCGTTTATAGTGTGAAGATTTCCCAGTTCCGCATATTCCATCGTACTGTCAAACACACGATACGCATGGCGTGCAGCATCCGTATATACG
Organism: bacterium; assembly: GCA_963643035.1. Classification (GTDB taxonomy): domain Bacteria; phylum Bacillota; class Clostridia; order Oscillospirales; family CAG-272; genus UMGS1696. The sequence goes on along the minus strand of CAVIKO010000008.1, from coordinate 37,323 downwards.
TTCACAAGCTGTTTGTACTCCGTGGATGCCGCCACGTCGGCTTCTCCGATCTTGTAATAAAAGGAAAATTCCCCGGCGCAGGTCGTCCCTTCAGCGGTTTTCGCCTCAATCCTCTGCCAGCCTGGTTCCGTGCGCAGTAGCGATACAATCCCGTACACAATTGTACCGGCGGCAAGGAGTCCAAACGCGATGGCAAGGACAAGGCGGAGCTTGAAATGGCTTTCGTTCAACTCCGCTTTGATCACCGGCTGTACCGGCGGTTCTTTTTTACGATACCCACGACCCATGATGGATTCCTTTCTCTGACAGACAAAAATGTGCCTTTGCGCAATAAAAATCCGTCCACTCCATTATACACATTTGCGCCGTCAATGTCAAACTGTATTAGAAAACCGGATTGTAAACAAAAATTGACGGATCGGATTTTCACATCTGATCCGCCATATTTTTTGAAAAATCTGGTGATAGTTTAACGTGTTACAGTAGCGAGATAAGCAGGAAAATTAAGAACAGCACAATAATGGCACCGATCGTCCCGAATCCAATGAGTGTACCTTTTTTGCACGCCTTGTAATTGCGGAAATGCTTGAAATGTTTAAAAATCAAGGCACCGATGATACCGAGAACCGGCAGAAAGAACGAGCCAATCGTGTACCACAGACTGCCGGTATCGTGCAGCGGCGTATCGAGGATGACCTCGTTTGCCACATTATCCTCCGGTTTTTCCTCTGCACGAGGTGCGTCCTCATCCAGAATCGTCACAGACTTCAGCGGTTCTCCCTTTTCGCGGATCGCCTTGTATTCCTCGATTTCCTTCTTATTGCCGTACACGTAATGCTCATGACCGATGTTGACCATTTCCGGTTTCTCCTCGGAATAATCGTGGACAGACGGATCATAGGTGAACAGCACCTTGTTCTTTTCGAGCTTCGGGTCCGGAATTGGAATTGCAGAAATCAGAGAACGGGTATACGGATGGAGCGGGAAGTTGAAAAGTTCCTCAGCATCCGCTACCTCTACGATGTCGCCCTTATAGATAACGCCGATGCGATCCGAGATAAAACGGACAATCGACAGGTCATGAGCGATAAAGAGGTAGGTGGTACCGCGTTCCTCCTGGAATTTTTTCAAAAGATTCAGCACCTGTGCACGGATGGAAACGTCCAACGCAGAAATCGGCTCATCGGCAACAACCAGTTCCGGTTCCATAACCATGGCGCGTGCGAGTCCGATACGCTGTCTTTGGCCACCGGAAAATTCATGCGGGTACCGGGTGAGATGCTCCGGAAGCAGGCCAACCTCATTGATGATGTTTTCGACCTTCCGCACACGATCGGCTTCGTTTTCAAACAGATGGAAATTGTACAGTCCTTCTGAAACGATATAATCAACGGTCGCGCGTTCGTTCAGTGAAGCAGCGGGATCCTGGAATACCATCTGGATATTCCGAATCACCTCACGGTCGAGAGAATGGGGGATCTTGCCGGAAATACGCACCCCCTTGTAGCAAATTTCGCCTGCCGCACATGGATTAACACGAATCACCGCACGTCCGATGGTGGTCTTACCGGAGCCGGATTCGCCTACCAGAGAAAATGTCTCGCCTTTGTATACATCGAACGATGCGTTTTTGACTGCGCGAACAGCGTTGTCACCTTTACCAAACGTGATGTCCACATTGCGCAGGGAGAGCAGCACCTCTTTGCCGCTTTCATCGATAGGTCCATGTTCCGGAAAGTGGGAGGCACTATGCTTTTTTGCGTTCATTTCGTTTTGCTTTGTCACAACTAACCTCTCCTATCCTATATATTGAATGCACGAATGAGCTTTTCGTGGATATTCTGGATGATTTCCGGTTTTTCGACCTTTGGTGCACGCGGATCAAGCAGCCAGGTCTTTGCGTAGTGGGTATCCGTTACGCGGAACATCGGCGGTTCTTGGATCGTATCGATCTTCAGACAATAGGGATTCCGCGGAGCAAACGGATCGCCGATGATCTTGTTGTACAGAGACGGCGGCGTACCCGTGATGGAGTAGAGCTTTGTATTTTTCTGGGCAAGCTGCGGAAGAGAGGACAGAAGTGCCCATGTGTACGGGTGGCGCGGATCGTAGAATACCTCTTCCACGGTACCCATTTCCACGATCTGTCCGGCATACATAACGGCAACACGATCAGCGATATTGGCGACCACTCCTAGGTCGTGCGTGATAAAGACGATCGTATAGCGGAATTCCTTCTGCAAATCCTTCAGCAATTTGAGAATCTGCGCCTGGATCGTAACATCCAACGCCGTGGTCGGCTCGTCGCAGATGAGAATCTTCGGCTGGCAGGAAAGCGCAATGGCAATAACAATACGCTGCCGCATACCGCCGGAATACTGGAACGGATAGTCATCAAAACGGTTCTCCGCGTTCGGTATTCCTACCTTCTTCATGAGGGTCAACGCACGCGCCCTTGCCTCGACTTCAGAGCAGTTCTGGTGTTTCAAAATGATTGAGGTGATCTGTTTGCCGATGGTGATGATCGGGTTCAAAGAGGTCATCGGATCCTGGAATACAGTCGCGATCTTCCCGCCGCGGATATGGTTCCAGTCTTTTGAGTATTTGACGTTTGCGAGATTCAGCACACAGATGCCGTGGAGCTGCTCCTCGGTTTCATCAAGATATTTTACACGGAACACAACGGTGTCGAAAACGGCACTGCGCTGTACATCATCGTTTAGATCCACACCCATTTCCATAGCCTTGCGGACAGCTTGAATCAGGCGGGTAATCAGACGGATCCGCTTCTGGACATCATAACGCCCTACGGAGAGATAAATCTCTTTAGCGATGATCTCGTTACGGGCAATTACCGCTTCGCTCGGGGCAGCCTTGATCTCTTCCGCATATCTGGCTTCCAGTGCAGCGAGCTTCTTGTGATACTCCACCTGATAGGAAGTGTCGTGCATGGTGGATTCGCGGTGCTTCTTCAAAACATCCTTGCGTTTGGCATCAAGTTTCTTGATTTCGGCATCAAGTTCCTTAATCCTCTGCCCGAGTGCCTTGATTTCCGCTTTTTCCTTGTAGGAATCGAGGGTCTGCCGCTTGTTGAACGCTTCAGTACGTTCATATTGCAGCTCAGCAATACGGTCGGTCAGCTTGCTGCTTTCCTCTTCGCTGAGCGCAAGCTTATCGTTCATTTCCGTTTTGAGCTTCTGGATCTCCTGCCATGTAGCCGCACCGTATTCGAGATTGGAAGCAGCGTTCAGCTTTTTCCATGCCGCGGCAACATGTCTGCGGGCAAAAGAATTATAGGAAACTCTTGTATCCGCGAGATCCGGATCGTTGAAAAGGATGGAACCGTTGTCGATAAAGCCGTTGCTGTCAAGCATACCGGCAAAGGTTTTCGTAAATACGGACTTGCCGGAACCGGATTCGCCTACGATAGCGATCGATTCTTCGTCGTAAATATCAAGAGAGATATTGCGGATGGCGGTCAGGATACGACCACGCACGCGGAATTTGACTTCCAGATTCTTGACAGATAACAGTACTTTCTTTTCTTCCATGGCGCACCTCACATATGGGTTCTCGGGTCAGACGCATCACCCAGGTTCTGACCAACGACGTACAGCACGACCGTAATGATGGAAGACAGTGCAACCGGGCTCCAGAATTCAAACTCCCAGCCAGGCGTGACCATGGCACTTTCTGCCTCATAAATCAGCTTACCGAGGGAAACATCCGACAAACCCATGCCGATGTAGGAGAGGAACACCTCATAAGAAATATAGGAAGGAATCTCCGTCGCGATGAGCGTCACGATGACAGAGGTCATGAATGGCAGGATATTCTTCATAGCGATGCGGAACGTGGAGGTGCCAAGACAACGGGATGCAAGATTGTACTCGCGGTCGCGTATGATGATAACCTGTGTACGGATAAAGTACGCGATTCCGAGCCACCCGGTCAGGGTCATGGCAAAGACCATTGTCCAGAAGGAGGCGGAGAAGATCATAACCATAACGGAAATGAACAGGATATACGGCACATTGCCGATGATATTGTATACCTCCGTCATGATGATATCGACCTGCTTGGAGAACCCCCAGATCGCGCCGACAATCACGCCAACGGTCATATTGATGAGCGCGCATACGAGTGCCAGAGAAATGGAGATCCGTGAGCCGTACCAAATCGCGTCAAACGTAGAGTTGCCTGCCGCGCCCGCGCCCAGAATCCAGTGAATGTTATAGCCGAATTTTGCCATCGCTGCGGATGGGGACAGATGCTTTGCTGTGGAATCGAGCAGATTGGCAAACCGGTCATAGCTGGTGAACAGCGGATAAATGTACGTAAATACGATAATGACAGCGAGAATGCTCAGGATGATAACGTTGATTTTTTTGCGGAAGAAAACGCGGAATACAGACTGCCAATAGGAGTACCGCGGTGCGGTGATCTTTTCGGAGTCAGAATCCCCGTGTTCATATATGGAAAAGAGTTCCTTCTCCGAGAAGCCG